>JANQFL010000045.1 GCA_028277845.1 Sneathiellales bacterium | reverse complement strand
TCGAGGGTCGTTGGGCTGCTCTGATGCCCGTTCCAGACTGAGTATTTCGCTGGCAATGGAACAGGCGCTGCCCGGCATCGAAATATCTGCCTTCAACAGTTCTTTCACGACTTCTATTCGCGACTCTAGGTTGATCATATTATATTTCATATATATTCATGGTATCGTAAAATCAGGAAACTTCAACAATTTGGCAATCGGCAACTTCTAGTGAGAGAGAATTGTCGGGGTTTGCCGTCATATGTGATGTTGTGACTATATCAACACTGTCTGAGTTTTTAAGAAAATCGCTACTCAGACCATAACGCTCGATTGGCCATCGGTCCCGTGCCGGCAACCACCTGCGTGCCGCCCGCGTCTAGAGGGAATCGATGTAGTAGATGAAGCCGTCCCATTTCATTTCGAAGGGCAGGATCTCGTCGCCAACGGTATTGCCGTCAGCGTCCTTCAGCGCGAAGGCCAACTGCATCCTGTCCTTGTGGTGTGAACATTCTTCGGGCCAGGAAAAGAACATGACGTCCCGGCCCGGTTTCTCAAATATATGGCTCGCGCAAATCGCGCCGGTTGGCGTGTAACTTTTCCTGTCCGGGCGCGGCACGATGCGAAGGGGTTTACCGTCCCGCGATTTGGCGGTCACGATGATATGGGAGGCCGAGGCGATATCGGACATGGAAAAGTGCAGCGCATACCCGTCCCGCTTCAGAACATAGCGGACCGGAACGGCCCAATTCAGGATATAGTTGTCTTGCGGCAGTCTCCGCCGTTCCGTGACCTGAATCCCGGCCACGCCTTCGAAGGACAGGACATAGTGGGCTTCGACCACCGGCGCGCAGGATGCGAGCATGGTTCCGAGCCCGAGTATCAATGCCAGCCTGACAAGCGCTTTCATGCGGGTGCTTTACCTTCGTCCTTCTTAACGGGTGTTCAAATCACTCGAAATACTCGGCTGGCACCGGCCTGGCCCCACCGACGAATTGCGACATGTCAATGCTCGGCCGCCCGCCGTTCGAATGGGCGAGACCGGTCGTGAAACTGTTCGAATTGAAGCTGTCGGCAATCTCTGGAACCGTGTCATAGTCGATGCACTGACAGTACGAACGGGAAGACGCCTTGAGCCGTTCGAAATGCGCATGAGCGGTCACCCCCGGCGGCGGGATGATGATGCCGAAGACTCGATTCTTTTTCGGCGTGTCGCTCTCTCGAACACGATTCGTTCGCGTACCGATGCCGCCAACCAGTCGCCCGTCTTCCGGACCGGCACTGATCCAAGCAGTATCATCGCTGCCGTGGGGCGTGAACTCGATGGCCGTGTGATAGGGCCCGACCTTGAGAGTTCGATGACCGGTGATGTAAATGACGCCCTTCATCCGTTCCGGCTCGGTTTCTTCTTTGAATGGCGCCTGACGCACCGGATGTCGCTTGTCGATGTCGTAGCTCTGCACCAGCGACAGCGACCGCTCGGCCATGTTCGGCTGATCCGGCGCCGATGGTGATACCTGGCTACGCTGGCTCTCAGCGGCCATCCCGCCTGTGCTGTCGCGATGATCCTGGCCGGTGTCGCTCATGTCATTCTCCAAAAACACGTGCACCTCGCACACTGGGACGAGGCCGTCAGACCCGTGTCATTCCGTGGTCTTGCGGGCAGGGTAAAGACCGCGTTGAAATCGGCTTTCACTTCTTGTCCGCCTTTCTCATTCTTCGAAATTCATCGTAATCCATGATCACGCGCTCTCCGTCCTCATCGGTGATCACAATCTTGTTCTCCAGAACGGTTCCCGAAAACGCTTCCGGGTACAAAGACGGAAACAAGGGTGCTATCGCATTGAGGTCCATGGGATAGTGAATTTCGATACCGCCGGCGAACGTGTGGCTTGGAATGAATTTCCGGGTTCGATGAACGACGGTGCGCGAAGACGAGACACTGTCCGCTTCGGTGAAAATGAACTCGGTCGTCCAGTCGCCTCTATTGCCATACCGCCGGAACCAGTACTCATACACCCGGCCGTCAGCATCGAACGTTCTCGCCATACAGTTCAGTTTCGCCGTATATCCTTTTCCTCCGCGGACAAAGAGACTGGCGTATATCGGCAACGATCCCGTGTCGAACGTGAAGTCCGATCCTTTGCTGACTCCGAACGTTTCCAGCTTGCGGTTTAAGGCGCCGACACCTTGCCCGCCGGAATACATTTCCAAACCGTGAGCGATAAACCAGTCGGTTACCTCGGCAACGTGATGTTTGGCCTGGCGGCTCTCAACAACGAACCGCTCTTCCGACCATTCGAAATAGTTGACGATTCCCGCAACCGCGGCCAACAGCGTAAGACCCAGGATAGAGATCACCAGTAAGCGCCGTTTCATACAGCCTCAGTTCCCCCAAATCGCGTAGGGAACGACATCTGCACCAACGTGACCAATCACTTTCAGCCAGTCGTGTTCGACGTCTACGTTCCCGGAGGGATCCACTGTTTTCTCGATCGGTGAGACATAGTCGTACGTACCGGCGAACGACCTGTCGTCCACCCGTTTAACATTGGCGTCGCCTGCGCTTCCGGTACACCGGTCATGATACGTGCACTGATACCCCTCGTTCTTGGGCTGTATTCCTCTATATGTATACATCCCCCGGTCACCGCCATGTAATTTTGATTTTCCCTCCTCCCACCAGTCTTTCGCCGATATACCACCGCATGTTGCCGGACATGACTGATTGTCGTTGCGACGGGTATGCCAATCCGGGGCCGTATTTCGCGGCAGGATGCCGCCCCAGCCTTCGCCGGAATCGTATTGGTCGCGCATCTCGTTTTTATACTTCTCCACACGATCCTTGTGTTCGGGCGAATTGAGTTCCTCCGCAACCGCCCTGACCGGCATGTTTGTCCGTTCGGCCAG
This sequence comes from Sneathiellales bacterium, assembly GCA_028277845.1. GTDB lineage: Bacteria > Pseudomonadota > Alphaproteobacteria > JANQFL01 > JANQFL01 > JANQFL01. Next base: position 48,537 of record JANQFL010000045.1, on the reverse strand, counting down.
CCCCTGGATCTCCGGCTGCCGTTCCAATGACGGCGAAGCGGCGCCTGGCGTCGATGGGCCGCGCCGCGGCGGGCTGCTTTGGTTCCGTTCGCGCGATGGGCCTGGATGATTGTTTCCGTTATCACTCATGACATGCCCTGCCCGCCTTGCCGGATCAGGCGTCCGGCATAGACCTGCCTGATCGCTTCATCGGTCGGTTCCCTGTTTTCCTCTTGCAAGGCCACCGCGATGGCCAACCGGTCTTTCCACGGCACGTCTTCGATGTCGTCGATTGGGAGCCTGTCCCCCTCGGTCGTGCCGAATGCGTCGTAAGGGTGGCGCTCATCGTTCCGCGGCAACGCGCCGACGGCGACTTCGACCATCAGCTGGTCAATGATCGTCTGGCGTTCGCTGTAGGTGAGGGACCGGCCTTTGGCCCTGCTTTCCTCGTCCGCAACCTGACGGACGATTCGTTGAAAGAGGCCACGCTTTTTGGCGTTGCGGTCCCTGATTAGCCCTATCTCCTCCATCGCTGCCGAGATTTGCCGGCCGAATACGATCTCGGACATCTCCGTATCGGTGTCGCCTGTGGCAAGCATGTCGCGGTCGCGGGCTTTCCGGCGGTGCAGCGCCGCGTAATCCATGTCCGACAGGCTGTTGCGGTGATCCTCCAGATCCGTTGCGGCCAGTTCGCGTGGCGTTTTGCTCATCAGTGTGTGATAGAGATCCCAATCCGTTGAAGGTTCGCGGCGCGCCTTGAGCATCCGTGCGCGCCGGTCCATCTGCGCCAACATTTCGCCATCGAGTTCGGCCCGAACCTCCGGCGTCAGGCCGTCGGTCGCGTGGGACGTCTCGACTTCCTCCCAGGCTGCCAGCTTCAACCGGCGGCGGCGGTCCGCGTCGGCGGTGCGCTTGTCGGCATGGTGTGTCCGGATACGGCGGTTGACGTCCGTATGCAGCGCGTCCTTGGCGCCGCGCCGCTCGGCATCGGGCGGCCCGCCGGTTGGTGCGCGCTCCAAAGCGCGGTCGGCCTCATCCAGAGCTTGCTCCGCCTGGTCGCGGGCGGCCCTGGCTCGGTCGAGGTTGTCAAGGGCGCGGGCCACAGCGCGGTCCAGCGCGCCGCTGTCGGGACCGCCGCGGGCTTGGGCGGCTTCGGCATGGGCCAGGTCCGCCTCGGCGCTTTCGACCATGGTGGCCGCGGCGTCGCGGTCGGACCGGGCCCGGTCCCAATGGGCGCGCGCGCCGTCCGCAGCCCCGCCGGCCTGGCCGATGACGGCCTGGGCCGTGTCGAGGCGCGCGGTTTCGCGGCCGAGGGCGCCGTCGGCCGCGCCGCCCATCAACGTGTCGCTGGCCAGTTGCAATGATTCGGATTCGCTCAGGCCGCGCGACAGGATGTCGTCGGCGATGGTCCGGGCGGCCTGGCGCACGGTCTCGCCGCGCAGGACCGGAAGCAGCGCCTCGTGGGCGGCCGTTTCGATGCGGTCCCGGTTGCGGCCGAAATAGTCCACGGCGCCGGCGGCATCGTGGGTCAGCATGGCGGAGACGACCGAGCGGTGCACGTCGGATTCGGCCTTGTGCAGCGCGGATTGGGTGGCCTCGGGTGTCCAGGTGTTGCGTTCGGCGATCTGGGCGGTCTCGTCGAGGACCACGCCGAGCGAGCTCAGGATGCGTTGCGGATCGTTGTAGGACACCGCCGCGTCCTTCCTGGCTTCGCCGATGCGCTCGCGCGACGCGCTGTCGTTGGCGGACAGGCGCTGGATCAGCACGTGCCGCGTCATGGCGTTCAATTCGTAATCGAGCCGGCGCGCCGCCGTGCGCTCGAAGATCGCGCGGGCCCGGCCGTCCGTGATCTGCCCCGCAGACCGGGCCATCAGGTCGTGCAGGGTTCTCTGCATCGGCTCGTAGTCCCGGAGCGCGTCTTCGCCGATAAGGTCATAGAAACCCTGTGTCTGGCCATCGCCGTAGGTTACGGCCCGCATCTGCTTCGAGAACGAGGCATCGGCCTTCTTGGCCTCGCGGTCGATGTCCTCCAGCGCCTCGCGCCGGGCGCGTTCGGCTTTTTCCCTGGCCTCCTGCAGCGCCATGTCGCCGAGCGTATCGGCGTGGCCCCGCAGGGCGTCCGATAGCCCGCGCATGGCGGACCCGTCGGAGCCGAAGGCGCCCGCCGGTACGCGGAAGTTCTGAAAACCGCCCTGTAGCGGCGCCGCGCCGGCCTGGCCGGGCTGGTATTTGGGAACCGTCACCATCATCACACTCCGAACTGCCAATCTGGATCCGCCTTTTTGGCCTGGTACCACTTCTCGGCCACCGTTCCGGCGCCCGACAGCAGGCTGGTGACGCCGCCGAACAGTCCGTCGGCGTAGGCGTTGCGTGCCTGGGCATCCAGCAGGCCGGCCTCGGCGCCGAAATTGGCCGCCTCGTTGCGGTGCGCCCACGCCTGCCGCGCGGCGTTGGAGCGGATGGTCAGGGCGTCGAACTCGCCCTGCTCGGCGGTGTCCAGCACGATGTGAAGGTTCGAGCCGGTGTCGGTCAGCAGCCCGCGGCCGCCCTGCACAGACCGCTGCCGGCCCTTCAACTGCTCGACCCGCAGGCGGTGCTGCTTTTCCTCGGTCTCGCCGCGCTTGAGGGCGTCGTCGGCGTGGTACCCGGCGACGGTTTGATTGTTGCGCGCCAGCGCCGCCTGATAGCGCGCCAGGTCGCGTTGCTGCCGGCCTTGCTGGAAGCGGCCGATCGCACCGGTCACGGCACTGGCGGCCGACATGACGATGGCAAGCGTCATCGATTCCATTTCAGAACCTCATCTCGAACGGGTGAAACACCAGACCCATATGCCCGACCGGCACGGGGTCCTTGATCTCGAAGCCGAGCCAGCCGAGCCAGCGTTTCGACATCACGTTGCGGCTGTCGACCCAGCCCTCGAAGCCGCCATAGCCGGGCTTCATGCGCTCGAACCAGACCCGGCTGTGGCGGAAGAAGGTGACGGCGTGGCGCGGCAGGGTGCGGGCGCCCAGAAGCCAGGGCCGGCCGGTGTCGTCCAGTACGCAGGCCGGTCCGGCCACGCCGAACATGCAGGCGATGTCGCCGCCGATGAACGCCGTCCACGCCCGGTCCGATTGTTCGACCGAATGGGCGATGGCCTGGCCGGGCGTCATGCCGTGGCTGGCCCACACCTCGTCGGTGTCCGCCCGGCGCATGACCGGGGCCAGGGCATCGATGTCCGCCGGACGGGTATGGCGCACCTCAACTGCCAATTTCGAACTCCGGCGAAATGGACAGCACGGTGGCCGGCAGCGGATGGTCCTGGCGCAGCAGGATGCGGCCGTTGGAGTTCCAGTCCGGCTTCAGGTTCATGCGGTGCATGCCCGTGAGCAGCCGGGTCGGCTCGCCGTAGTTTTCGAACTGCCGCTGCTTCATCTCGGTCAGCTTGTCCCCGTTGGGCCCGATCTTGAGCCCGCGGGTGCGGCGGTATTTGCAGGCCACCTGGGCGACCCGCTTCTTCTTGCCCTGGGTCCGGCCCTCGTTGTCGTCGATGTCCAGGGTTTCCAGCTCGGCGGTGTAGGGCTGGCCCAGGTGAATGCGGCTGTACTTGCGGTCGAAGCCGGCCGTGCCGTTGGCGATGGTGACGGTATCGACCACGTCGCCGTCGCACAGGGCGGTCACGGTCATGCCCTCCAGATGCCAGGCGCCGCCGACCGACTGCACCGCCTTGCGCGCGGTGCCGCCGGAGACGTAGGCGCCGAAGCCGGTGCCGTCGACGCCGCTCAGTTCGAACGTGTCGGTCGTAACGTTGGCGACGGTATAGCGGTTGGCGTTCAGATCGGTCATGCCCGCGGCGTCGAAGATGTCGACCTCGTCACCGTTGGCGAACCCGTGGGCGGCGGCGGTGATCACGACCGGGTCGGCTTTGGTTGCGCCGGTGATGGCCACCGGCGCGTCGTAAGAGAGGCCGTTGTCGACGAAGAAGCAGTCCCGTACGTCGTCGAACAGGCGGGTGTGGAAGCGTTCCACATTGCGCACGGTCTGCCCGGCGATGGTGCGCTTGACGATCACGTAGACCGCGTCCTCGTTGCCCTCGGCGATGACGCACACGCTTTCGAACGCGCCGGCCGTGTCGTGCCGGTGCCAGGCCCACACTTCGTGCTCGCGCAGATAGGTCAGGCCCAGCAGTACGCCGTCATCGCGGATGCACCAGGCGATGCCGTAGGGCTTCTTGGCATAGCCCCATTCGGTGACGGCGCGGCCCTCGAACAGATGTTCCGACAGCACCGACAGGTCGCGCCCGGCATAGCCGTCCGATTCCAGCGCATAGGCCACGTCGTGCACGCGGATGCCGCCGGAGAAACCGGCGCCGTCCTCCTCGCCGCCTTCCAGGAACAGCACCGAGTTCTTGACCTTGATGGGCGGCACGTCGGACGAGCCGATATAGCTTTGCGGCCGGGCCTCGATGGACGAGGGCGACAGGCCGGCGTCGGCGCCGCTGTTGACCTTCCATTCCGAACCGGCGGTGAAGATCAGCAGGTCCTTGAGCGCCACCATGTGCCGGATGGCGTTGACCTGGTCGGAATTCAGCGTCGCGGTGATGGCGTCGTCGTCCTTGGACGGGGTCGACACGTTCATGTTCTTCTGCTTGCCGGTCTGGGTCAGCCAAAAGGTGTCGGGCTTCTCGTAGGAGCGGCCGAAGGTGCGGCGCTGGTCGTAATAGCCGGTGCAGCCGGGATATTTGTTCGCCCCGTCGAACGGATCGCGCGCCTTGGGCGGCGTGTCGTCCAGGTCGGGCGCGATGTTGTCGTCGCGGAAGGTCAGGTCCGCCGTGGCGTCGACCGAGCCGATGAAGCCGTACAGCCCGTTCTTCTCGCGGTAGACATTGTATTTCTCGATGTCGCCCCCCGGCGCCGTCCACGCGATGTCAATGTAGCTGGCACTCGACAGCGTCAGCGACGTGGTGGTTCCGAAGGTCTGCTCCGCCGTGCCGCCGGAGGCGTAGGCGGTATGACCGGTGCCGTCCTCATCGACCAGGTCGAAGGTATTGGCGTCCACGTAATTGATGGTGAAACGCCGGCCGTTCAGTTCGGTCATGCCAACAATGCCGGAGATGTAAACCTCATCGTTGTCGGCGAAGCCGTGCGCCGTAGCGGTGATGCGGACAGGGTTTTGCGGCAATGCCCCGCTGATGGCCTTGCTGGTGCCCAGGCCGGGCAGGCTTTCCTCCAGGGTCTCCTGTTTCACTGCCGTGACCCGGTATCGGTACACCTCGCTGCCGCCGGATTTCTCGGCGCAGGCGATGCCGGTGGGATAGTCGACCTCGGGCGTCCAGACGATGACGTCGAGGGACCAGGCGTCGTGGTCCGTGCGGCTCAGCTCGCGGGTCTGGTAGGCCGGATGGGTCAGCGTCATGACGTCGGCGCTCTGGGTGAATTTGAGCAGCGGCAGGTCGGCCTCCAGGTACGGTGTCGCCAGTGTGTAGACCCTGGCCGCCGTGCCGCTGCCCGAATAGGTGCCGTAGCCGGAGCCGTCGATGCCGTCCAAGGTGACGGTGTCGGTTCCGGTGACGGTGATCTTGAAGCGCCGCCCGTTCAGTTCGGTCATGCCGGCCACGCCGCCGACGTGGATCTCGTCGCCGGTGCTCCAGCCGTGGGCGGTGACCGTGAGCTGCACCGGGTTGCCCGCCGCGCCGCCGATGGCCTTCGCGGGTTCCAGCACGTGCCCGCCATTGCGGATCACGCGCATGCTTTGGTCGCCGAATTCCAGGGCGTAGGTATCGGAGGTGTTGAACTTGAACGGCAGCAGCCGGCCGCGCTTGCTCTGGTCGGCGATGGGGCCGACATGCAGCGTGCCCGGCCGGTTGGACGCGCCGCCGTGGGCCTGGATGAAGAAATTGCGGCAGGTCGCCAGGCCGAGATGGTATTTCGGCAGATCGACCCGGCCGTGCATGTCCGGCGTCAGCTCGCCGCCGGTGAAGGAGGGTTTGACGAACTGCGCCATCAGCCGCGCGCCCTGATCCAGTCTGCGTCGCGCGGCGCCCCGGCCATGGCCTCGTTGGCGTTGGCGCTTTCCGCCTGGGCCTTGGCCACCAGATAGCCCCGGGCGACCCGCTCGCGCACCTTTTCGCTGGCGTTGATGGGTTCGACCAGGTCCATGGCCAGGCGCCAGGAAAAGGCGATGACGAACTGGGAATCGAACAGGTTCGGGTTGGCGACCCGCGCGGTGTAGCGCAGCCACGCCTGGTCCTGGTTGCTCAAAATCACCCGGCGCGACAGGTCGTCGTCCAGCGCCACGTCGAAGGGCACCGGATCGGCGCTCGCCGACGGCCGCAGGATTTCCCGCGCCGCCTCGCAGTTGGACGGATATTCGTACTTGAACAGCCAGCCCGACGGCGGGTTGGACAGCGCCGCCAGGGCCTTGCGGGTCGAGGCGAATTTCCAGTCGAAATCGCGCAGGGTGTGGTTGCGCGCCGTCTCGAAGAACTGCTTGCACGACACCGCCTCGGGGCTGTCCTCGTCGAGCGATTCGATGCTCGCACCGGCGCTGACATGGCCCAAGGCCAGATTGCAGATAAGGACTTCACTGATCGCCATGACCGTCTCTCACCCTGTGATGGAGTGCGGCGGGCGGGAGCCGGAGCCCCCGCCCCGCCGCGTGCTTGGTGTCGCCATGACCGCGGCGGGGCGGTGACGGCGCCCTGCGGCCGGCTAGAAGCTGGCCTGGTTGCCGAGCGTCAGGCCGGCGGTGACCTTGCCGCTCGTCGGCGCCGTGCCGGTGACGTCGTAGTTGAGCCGCACATAGCGCTCGTCGACGCCGTTGGGCACGTAGGCCAGCGGGAACTGGTAGCCTTCCTTCAGATCGGCCAGCAGGATCGCGCCGGTTTCGGCGGCCACCGTGGCCGACGAAAAACCTTCATTGTCGTCGACCTGGACCAGCACCTTCAGGCTGGTCAGATTGTCGAAATCTTCGGTGACCTGGATCAGCAGGGGCACAGGCATGCCCTTGCCGATATCCCGGGCCACGCCCAGGTCGATGACGTTCGTGGATGCCGCATCGGCGGTGACCGCCTGGTCATCCGAGAACAGGGCTTCTTTGTCGAGGATCATGGGAGTTTCCTTACTCGATTCGTTTGAATTGCGATTAAAGCAACACTCAGGACACAAGCGGTTCCACGTTGTGGATGGCGTCGCATTCTCGCACCGGGATGCCGCGGTAGGTGTCGACCTCCTTGCCGCCGATTTCCATCGGCTTCAGCCGGACGAAATTGTCGGAGGCACCGGCATTGGTGCCGGCGGCGTCGAGGGCTTCCTTGACATCGGTGTTGCAGTAGATCGCCATGCGGCCGCCGGTGATCTTGCGCTGGTGCAGCTTGTAGTAGGCCTGGCGCATGAACTTGTACAAATCGAGCGACCCGGCCTGCATGTTGGACACGTCGATGTTGGCGATGCGCACCACGTAGCGCCAGTCGCGCACGGAGAAGCCCAGGTCCCATTTGAACTTCTCGCGGTAGACGTCGTAGAGCGAGCCGTCGGCGTTGGTCTTGGTCTCCTTGCCCTTGTCGTCGCGCTGCAGGCCGGCCTTGGAGCCCTTGGGATACAGCAGGTGGCAGGTGCGGTCGCTCCAGGCCACGAACCAGATCGACGTGTTGTCGGCGCCGGCGCCTTCGGCGTTGACGATCTGGGCGCCGGTTTCCGCCGACAGACTGTCGAAGCGCGGCGCCAGGCCCATGGGCTTTTCCGGGTCGGTGGCCGAATTGTGATAGAAGATGGCGGTAGCCATTTCCTGGTTCATGCCTTCCAGGAACGCCGTCGCTTCCGACAGGCGGAAGGCGCCGGGATTACCCGACTTCTCCACCAGGTCGGCATCCACTTCCGACCAGGATTCCAGCATGCCGGTGGTGTCGACCACCTGCTTGGTGGTGGATTTGCTGGGCTGCACGCCCTGATACAGCATGCGCCAGGTCGCCGTCGGCAGGCCGGTGCGCACCGTGGTCAGGTGCTTGGTGCCGTCGTTGCATTCCAGCGCCACAGCGTCCTCGAGGATCGGATTGGTTTCCGACAAGAGCTCGATGATGGCGGCGATTTGGTCGTCGGGATCCTTGCGCTTGTACAGATCGCCGATCGTCAGATAGGTGTTGCCTACAGTGGCCATGGGTCATTGGTCCTCGTGTTGGGGATAAAGAATCTCGGCCGCGGACATTTTGCGCCGGTGGCCGTGGCCGCCGGTGGTGAAGTCGTCCTCGCCGATGACCTTGCTGATCTTGGCGCAGAAGCGGATCATCTCGGGATGATCGCCCGCGCCCGTGACGGCCAGCGCGGTCTTGAGTTCGGGTGTGCCGAAACGGTTGATGACCCTGAGAGCACCGGCGACGTTCTCCTCGAACCTGTCGCCGCCGATCTCCCGGTCCGCCTTCGCGTCTTCGACCCACTGCCGCCGCTGATCGGCCCAGACCTGCTGGGCGTTTTCATCGGCCATTTTCTGCAGATCACCCTGCAGATCGACCAACCCCTGCGCCTGTTCCTGCGACAACCCCAGATCCCGGAACACGGGAAGAGCCTTGTCGAAGGCGGCCTGGTTGGCGTCCATGCCGTCCGGCAGAACGAAATCGCCATAGGCTTCGGGCGCGCCGTCGCCGGCCGCGTCACCCGCCGTGCCGGGGGTGTCCGAAGCCTTGGGGCCGCCGTCTGCGCCGTCGTTCGCGCCGTCGTTTCGGGCCGCATGTTCGGCGCCGGTGCCGTCACGGCCGTACAACACGTCCGCATGGGAGGAACCGTCCGCGTCGGTGTGATCTGTGTCGGACGATTGAAGTTCATCGGGCGTCATCGTTGGTCCTGTTTTCCTTGATCATGGCGATGTAGGCGTCCGGGTCCGCCTGCATGATCTCGTTCAGTACGAACAGGCCAGTGTCCCGCTTTCCTTCGTTGAAGAACGTCTGGCTGTTCCCGGTGAAGCACGTCGAGTACACGCCGGCGTGGTCCATGAGCCGCCACAGAAAGCGGCGGCCCTGTTCATGGGTGAGCAGGAAGCGCACGTCGCCCAGCTGCTCCCGCCGGTTGCGGCCGAGCTTGCGCTTGCGCGCCTTGACCTTGCCCTCGTCGCCGGCGTCATAGGGTTCGCCTTTTTTCGGCGCGTCGCTCATGCCGAGCCCGCGATCAGGTCGGTCAGCATGTTCTTGCCGTCCGTGTCGGTTTCGGATGCCGTCTTGACGGCGTCGGCCATGGGTCCGGCCGCGGCCAGGGCCTGCTGCGCGGCCATCTGCTGGGCCTCGGCATCGGCGATCTGCCTGACCGTGTCGTCGGGCCGCACCAGTTGCGGCGGCACGCCGAGCATTTCCGCCCGGGCGTCGATGGCGCCGAGAAAATCCCACTTGTGGCGCGCGCTGGGCTCGAGAGCCGAGACCTGGGCCACATAGCTGGTCATGTCGTCGATGCCGGAGACGCCGACCGCCTTCTGGGCCTGGGCCAGCAGGGAGATGTACTCCACCTTCAGCTCGACGCCCTGCAGTTCGGCCGGCGGTTCCGGCAGGATGCCGGCCCGCAGCATGATGGCGAAGGTGCGGTCGATCAGCGGGTCGAGCAGCTCGTCGTGCAGCCGTTCGAGCACCGGCCCCAGCATCAGGAGCTTCTCTTCGTGGCGTTCCTCGATCTCGCGGGCCGTGATCTGGCGCCGGTCGCTTTGCGCCAGCATCAGGAACAGGTCGGCGAAATAGGCCCGGTCGATACGGTGTTCCACCGACTGGATGTCGAGCATCAGTTCGTTGATGCGGGGCTGGACCTCGTAGACCGGGCGCAGGGTATGGCGGCCGTCGGCGCCGGAATCGTAGATGGTGATGCCGCCCGGCAGCGACGAGATTTCCTTGTGCATGAGCGAGGCCGGGCCGTGCAGGGGCGGGTTGACGTTCTTGTCGATGGCCTGCGCCTTGCGCTTTTCCTCGAGCTGCAGCTGCTTGATGTCGCCCAGCGCGATCATGCCCGGGCAGTCGGTGCCGTAGACATCCTCGCCGGTCACCTCCCAGCGCGGCGCCAGGATGGGAAACTCGTCGAAGCCCTTGAGCGAAGCGAGCACGTCGCCGTCCCCGTTGGGTTCGTAGTAGACCGAACGGAACGGCTTGCCGCGGAAGTCGTGGCGCCGGATATCGCGGTCGTCGTTGCGTTCGACCACGTGAACCACGTCGATCCATTCCTCGGCATCGCCCCGGTCCCACAGGTTCTGCACGGCGTTGCTGAGCCGCCAGCCCTCGCGTTCCTTCTTGGCCATCAGCTGGCTGACGGTCATCTGGAATTCGCGGTACATGGTATTGACGGTCAGGCGCTCGTTGTTGGCGATCATGTACGAGCCGACGGTGAACGGCGTGCAGCGGATGACGTCCTCGAAATCCTCCACCACCGACATGCAGCCGGTGCCCATGGTGCCCAGTTCCTTGTACAGCGTGGGCAGCACGTTATAGAGGTTCGAGGCCGCGAAGATGTCGCGCATCAGGCCCTCGACCGTCGCCAGCCACACCTTGACCGGGGCGAGGTCGCGCATGGCCGGGTCGGGCGTGGCCAGGCGGAACCAGGGCCGGGCCGGCGAGGTGATGCCGGCCATCATGCCCGACGCCAGGGTGCGCTGGGCAATGGTGCCGGCGCTGTTGATGATCTTGCGGTTGCGCTTGTCCCCCTTGTTGCGGTCGGACGTGACGAAACGGCCGCGGCGCGGGGCGATCCAGTCCGACAGGTCCTGCCAATGGGGGATGAACGACGCCCGCTCCATTTTCAGGGCGCTGCGCCGCTTGTCCAATTGCGCCTTCAGGGTGCGTGCCATGCGCGTGCGCCCCGTCCTACTGGCCCAACAGGGTCTTTTGCGCCGTGCGCGCCGCCGACAGGCCGCCCAGCGGCGTCAGGATGGTGGCGTTACGGCCGGTCGCCAGGGCCGCGCGGCGTTTCTCGTCGTTGCGCGCCCGGCGGACCGATTCGTCGATCTGCTTGGGCAGTTCCGGCGGCGGCGGCGGCGGTGGCGGCGGGGCGGGTGTACTCGAAGATCCAATGCACATCAGAATGTCTTCCTCCTGGCGTCGTTCAATGAAAGATCCGGTCGGTTTCGGCGAGGATCGGACGCAGCGTCTCGACCAGGACCGGGTGCAAGACCGTTTTGGTGTCGTACTGATACCCGGCCTCGCCCATCCGCATGCTCATGCCGGCCACGAAAACGGCGCCGGCCGGCGGATTGATTTCCGTCGTCTTGCCGACCGATGGGTCCGGCTGGCCGGAAAGGACGATCGCTCCGGCGCCGATCGCATCAAGAACCGTCTCAGGGGTGACATCGACGCTGTGTCCACTGACGCTTGTTGTTCCGTTACCGATATACAAACTTATTGTTGGTATAATATCAACATTATATCCGGACGCGACACTGGTTCCGGTGCCGGCGGTCAATTGGGTCGAACGCTGCACAATGGCCGCCTGTCCCGCCGCCACGATCGCGCCCTGCCCCGGCGTGAGGTCGGTCACCCCGGCAACGGTGACCGCCTGGCCGGATATGGCACGGGACCCGAGCGCCGGCGTGACGGACGCGCCGCCGCCTGCCGTCAGGTCAAAGTAAATTCGCTCCTGCGGTGTGCGGACGAAGTCAAACGGCTCGGCGTTGATCCAGGATCGTTCGTCCTGATCGAGATACCGGCCGTTCCAGAAGTAGATGTGACTGCACCAGCCGGTCCAGTAATAGTGACTGTTCCAGTCACGGCGGAAGAGCTGGAGATACTCCTTGTGAAAGGCGCCGCTCGGGGCGTTTCCCGACTGATTGTCCTCCCGTTCCACACCTTGATTGAATGTTCCCCGTAGCCGCCAAGTGGCTTCCTGGCGGTACGCCAGGGACAAATTGAACCATTCTCCCGTCGTGTGATACTTGGAATCGAATTCCGGGAATTCGGTGTTAAAGATTCCGAAGCCGTTGCCGCTATTCATTTGGCAGGAAAGCTTGGGCGTGTTGGTGCCTACAATGTACCAGCCTCCCGTATAGGCGCCGGAATAGCTCAGGAGCTGAAACGTCGCCGCATCAACCGACCGCTCATGTGCCGCGCCGACGGACATCGAGGCAGGCGCATTATCGGGCAGTTTGCCGGTCGTAATGGTGATGTAGTCGAGGTGGGACCGGCCGTAATACGCCTGACGATAGCACCGTCGACCATTGTGGACCGTGTATCCGCTGGCCGGATCGTTCTGGGTGAATTCCGAAACCGGCATGTTTCCGGCGCAGTCGAACGCCCGCGGACCGCCGTCCAGATTGAACAGCATGCCCCCCGACAGTCCCTTCGCCAACGGATGATCCCAATCGATTTCGAAGGGCGTCCCCGGCGTCAAACGCGGATCACGGTTCAAGTGAACGAACGGCATCGAATGCCCCTACGCCGTTTTTTCCGTGATCGTCGCGGATACCGTGATGGTATTTGTCGTGCTGCCCGTCAAACCCTCGGCGTAAAGCTTCATCGTCTTGTTGGTCACCGGCAGCTTTTTGCTGATCAGGATTTTCTTGCCGGAGCCTGACGTTTCACCCTTGTTGAGATCGGCAACAGCCAGCAAGGCCGCACCACCCGTTTCGCCGGCGGCTTGGGGGGGCGTGTCGAATTCATCGCTGCCGGAACCATCCGGGTCACCATGGCTCCGCAAGAGCCAGAAATAGATGATGTCATCGGAAGCCGGTGCAGCGGTCGTGTATTCCGCCTTAAGCTGAATCTCCGCATCGATGCAGTTATCTGGCAGATCGATTTCCTCGGATGTGGCGTTGCCTTCGGCGGTGACGTTCGCGGTATTCACCGCCGTTGGCCACGTCACTTGCCGTTCGGCGATTGCGATAGCCATTACAGAGACCTCGCCGCTTCGATGTCACCGATATTCGGCACCGGCACGCCGCCCGCCTCGAAGCGTGTCTTTTCCCTGGCCAGGCCAAGAACCGCCGAGACTTCGCTTTCGGTGATGTTCGCGATGCCGATCTTGGATTCGAGATGCCCGCGCAACGCAGGGTCCGCGATGTCCAATCCGCGCCCGCCGCCGGCCGCTTCCATCCACGGCAGCATGTAATCGAGCATGGCGTCGCCCAGGCCTTTCAGTTTCTGAATGAAGGCATATCCTGCGGCGGCGCCCAGTTCCGACAGAATGTCGGGGACGATGATGTGCGTCGCATGAAACTCGCCCGAGCCTTGCAAACCCCAGTCGACGACACCTTGCGCGCTGCGTTTCTGCGCGTCGAGATTGTCGGAATCGGCGGCGATGACCGATTTCAGTTTGACGTGGTCCATGTCAGATCGTCCATTTCAGGATGCCGGCATTGTCGAACGAGACGGTCAGCGGGCCGGAGACATTGCCGAACGCCGTGCCTTCGGTGTGGTGGGCGAGGATGTACTTGTTGGTGTCCTCGTAGATCACCAGGGACCGGCCGTTGCTGAACCCGCCCGCGTCCTGGGCGATCTGCGCCGGATCGTCGGCGTCGAACACCAGGTCGTTGGAACCGTCCAGGCCGCAGGTCGGGTTGGCCAGGGTCACCGGTCCGGTCCATCCCGTGGCGGTGCCGACCGCGGTCAGGCCGGTATAGAGATTGTCGGTGTCGGCGTTGATGGTCGCGTTGGTGACGATGCCCAGTTTGAGCGTGACCGCGCCGGCGCCGTCCAGGTCGACCGCCTGCGTGCCGTCGAAGTGGCGTTCCAGCCATGTGCTGTGAGGAACCCATGCCATGTCGATTATCCTTTCCCGTGGCCGTGCAGTTCGCCGTGCGACCAGTCGCGCTGGCGCCGCCAGCGGGCCAGCGCCGCGTCGATGCCGGCCGTGTCCAGGCCGCGCGCCGACCAGCGTTTCTTCTTGGCCTGCAACCGGTCGATGCGGCCTTGCGCCCGGGCCAGCAATGGTTCGTTGGCCGCCGCTCCGGCCTCCAGCCGGACTTCGTAGCCCGTCGTCTCGATGGCGGTCTTGCCGCCCTTCTTCTTCCGTCCGAAATTGAACATGGGTCTACCTCGCCGATAACCTGTATTGGATGGGGCCCGAGCCGTAGCCGGAGCATGTGAGCTTGTAGAGCATGGCCGGTTCGGGCTCGAAGCCGCGCCGCTCCACGTTTTCGGTGAACACGTCCACGTCCTTCCAGGTCTGGCCCCTGTCGAACGAGCGCCGCACCGCGACGGTCGCCGCGCCGAAACCGGACAGCGACACGTTGAAATGCCCGAACACCGGGACCGCGGCGCTGTCGCCGTCGGCCGTGAATTCACCTTCAACACCGTTGATTGCCATTAGGCCGCCTCTTCGTGTGGGTCGTAGTCATGGGTGACGGAACCGGCATGGTCCGCCGCGCCCCGGCGCGAGCGCGGCGCCACCGGAAACGCGAACGTCAGGGCGAACGCATCGCCGAGGTCGGGCGAGCGCAGGCCGCGCGCCTTGATCGCGTCCTTGGGTTCCAGCGCCATCCTGTCGCCGGCCTTCATGGAATAGGTCGGTCCGCACAGGTCGCTCTTCAGTTCCGGGTTGTTGGGGATGGCGCCGCCGGCCCGGAACCAGGCGGCGGCGTGGTCCCACATCTCGGACCGCTTGTCGGCGTAGCGCGGCGATGACGGCCTGCCGCCGAAATTCACCTCGACCACCGTGTGATTGAGCTGGCGCAGCCGGTCGATGACGCCTTCGCCGCGGCCGGCGTCGACGAACACCGCGTCCGGATGCCAGCGGTTGATCTCGTAGGCGACCCGGCCGGCCAGTTCCATATTGTCGATGTCCTGCAGCACGACGGGTTCGAAAGCGACCAGGCCCTGGCGCTTCTGGATCACCGACCGGTCGTCGCCGAAGCGCGCCACGTCGACGCCGATGACCTTGGGCGCCTTTTCATAGTCCTGGGCGTGGTACCGGCGCTTGGCGGCGGCGCTGACCATGTCGATGGTGATCAGCACGTTGTCCATGGACGCGGCGAAGTCGCAGAGGAACTCCTGGCGGTAGGAATTGTCCGACATGGTGTCCCGGGCCAGGGCCAGTTCCGCGTCGTCGAGCCACGGCAGGTCCGTCTCGTCGGCCCGGTACAGGCCGGCGTACCAGCCGGGATCGGCGAGGGCGTGCTGATAGAGCTCATGGAACTGGTTCATGCCCTTGGGCGTACCGATGAACAGGGCCCAGCCCTTGCGGTCGGCCAGCGCCGGGCGCAGGATCTCCTCCCACACCAGCGGCTTGAAATCGGCCACCTCGTCCATCACCAGGCCGTCGAAGTAGAGCCCGCGCATGGCGTCGGCGTTGTCGGCGCCGTATAAGGTGATGCGCGTGCCCGACGGGAACTGGATCCACAGCTCGGATTCGTTCTTCCTGGTGCCCGGAATGTGCAGGGCGTATTGCTGCAGGTAGAGCCAGGCGATCTGCTTGGCCTGTTTGAGGTACGGCGCGCAGTAGGCGAAGCGGCCGTTGGGCCTGGCGCAGCGTAGCGCCGCGTCGATCAGGGTGTTGACCGCCAGCACCGTCTTGCCGAAACGGCGGTGGCACACCAGCACGGAAAACCGGGCCAGCCGGGCGTGGATGGCGCGCTGGTGGACGTGCGGCACATAGCCCGTGGAAACGCGTTGCGGCCCCTTCATGGTGTCGGTCGTGGTGTCGTTCATGGGGTCAACCGGGGCTTCATTCATCGGGCGCCCGGTCGATGCCGGTACCCACATTGACCACCGTCACGTCGCCGCTCAGGGCCACGTCGTCGCGGATGGCGCTGACGTCGATGTGCTTGCCGATCAGTTCGAGCCGCTTGATGCGGTCGACGATCTTGATCTTCTTCACCTGGGCGGTCTTCTCGCCGGTCTTTTCGGTCACTTCCACGGCCACGTCGGCGACCAGGCCCTGGCGCCAGATCATGGGCCACGCCTTCACCGGCTTGAGGTCGCCGGCATCGTCGTAAAGATCGGCGATGTCGGCCTCGGCCTCGGCGGCCAAACGCGCCAGCAGCCAGTCGGCGTCGACGCGGGTGCGCTCGGCACGGGCGTCGAGCGACGCCGACACAGCTTCGGCAATGGCCGGCTTGCGCAGGTTCTCGAAACCGATGGCGTGCGCCGTCTTGGCCGAATACCCGGCCCGCACCGCGGCCTGGGTCGCGTTACGGTCAATCAGATACTCCTCGACGAACTGCCGCTGTTTCGGTGTGAGTGAGGCTCGCGCCATAAAACGTCGCTCCCGGGTTCATTGGTAAAATTACAACATAAGATCCATGTGTCAATTTATGTTGTGTTTATCGCAACATTCCATCACCATGCCCACGCGTCACACGACGCCGTCAACTCCTGACTGACGCCTCCCTCCCAACTCGCCCGCCGCCCTGGCGGGCGTTTTTTTGGTTACCGGCCGCCGCCGGCGCGTCCATCCGCGCCGGTGTCACTCCCAACCGCGCGGATTACCGCGGCCAACAGGGCCCGGCCCGGTTCGCGCGACTGTCCGCTCGCGCTCCGTCCCGCCGCGTCATTCCACACCCGCGCGTGGCCGTCGCCGCCGACCCGCCACGACCAGCCGGGGCCGAGTTCGTCGAGAATGACGACGATGGTCTGGATGTTGTTGAACAAGCCCCACCTGATAGACGACGGCCAGCCCAGGTCATACGTTTCGTCGTTGCAATGGACCCGGCCGGCGAGAAACGCGCACACGGCTTCCGCGAAGGAATCGGTGTGATCCAGCCTGGCTTCGATGCGGTGGGCCAGATCTTCGGCGATGGATGCGTGATGTGACGTCATGTCTTACCTCATAGTCAAGAGCGCGCACCGGCGGCACCGGTCGCGTGGTTGGTTGGCTATGAGATCTGACGTCGCTAAGACATGGTGCTTGAATTAGGAATTGCACGACCCATTGTCAAGCACGCGCATGACGTGCACCAACCCGCAGCCGGCAAGACCCACGTCGGAAACTCACGCTCACTGACCGGGATAAGTCACCGGGATGTGGTCGGCGAAGGCATCCATGGCGGCGACCATGACCATGGTGCTGATACTGCCTATGGCGATGAAGATGGCAATCATGATCGCCTGCGGTGACAGTGTATTCCGTCGCCACGGCCTTGATCACGCTGCCATATTACCGGCATCGCTGTCCTGTGGCGGATCTATTTGCTATTGACGGTCTCTTCGGCTTCCCTGAGACGTTCGATGACCCACTCGAAGTCCGGTGCGTTGCGATAGATCATATCCTGCATGGCGGCGTAGTCGCGCCTTATGGCATTCGCGAGAGCCCCTTCGGGAACCAGGCGGATACCTCCGGGTACGGCCTCTTCAAAACGCTTCCAGGAAGCCGGGAAAGCTATGAGGTTATGCTCCCGCACTGCCGCCAAAAGATCATGGTCGGCCAACGCGGTGCGACCGGCACCGCTATCGGTCAGCAAGGCCGCGTCGTAGTAATGCCGCGAAATCCGGTTCCGGTCTTGGGGCATCCTCCGTTGGTCCCGATAGCCGCAATATGCGCCGTGCAGAATCAACAGCTTTTCCCAAAATGTCCGCTCCGGGGCTATGGCGACGACGCCCGCCACCGCGAAACCATCGACAGTCCCCGACAGTTCGTCGGCCATGTAAGGCGTCACCCCGCTATCTCGGGCGGGCGTCATGGCGGATCGCGCGCCGCACTCGATTTTGACGCGGGGCGCCACGTAGTCGGCCTCGTTGCCGGGGAAGAGCGTGGGGTACGCAACGAGAAGTGTAGCGCGGTCTCCGTCGAATTCGTCGGGCGTGATGACGCATCCCGGTGCAATGTCGTCAAGCTTGGCCGTCAAATCATCGCAAAGGCGGCCCTGCACATAGTCGGCGCAGGCCGTCTTGAGATCGGCAAACAGACGCTTGCGAGCCTTGTTGGACAGTTCGCCACCCGGCACGGTCGGATCCCGGCCATCCCCGAAACCCAGCCCCTCCCGGTCAAGGACGATATCGATATCCTCGGAGAACCGGTCTATCAGCCCGAATGCCTTGGAAAGCGACGTACCGCCTTTGAACAAAGGGCTGGGCCGGTCGCCTTGCAGGTGATTGAACAGCACGTCCAATAACAGGCAAACCCAGGCATCCTTCTCCACGTAAGGCGCCACCGTATCGAGTCGGGCCGCCGTCGCCTCGAAAATATCCTGCCTGTCTCGACCGGGGAATGCCTGGAACTGCCGGAAGGCGTCGATCATGCCGTTGCTGTGTCGCCCACCAGACGCCGCGCCACCGGCACCGCCCAACCGGGAAGATCGCGCAGATTGGCGGCGAGGTTCCGTTTCACCTGGTCGGAAAGGTTCCGTTGCAGAGCGGCAAACACATCGGGGCTGCCGGCGGCATCGGCCCCCAGCCACTGCAGCGCCTGAACGACCGGCGCAGCCGGACGCCCCGCCCAACGCATCACGCCGGGAGGTGCATGGCGAAGGTGAATCGTGCGCCCATCAACCTCGATCCTCCTGCTTGCCCCATCCGTGACATAACGCGCCTTCGCCGGCACGGCGGTCGTCAGCCCCAGCCGATTGGCGGCAACCACGTTGTCGGGCATCACCGTCACACCGTCACGGCGCGCCAATGCTTGAACCACCGCATCGATATCCACCGGCGCCGGCCGCTTCAAGATGGCACTCATGCGTGGCAGATCGTACAGCCCTCGGCTCACACGGCGCAGCGTCCCGGCTAGGACAAGCCGGTGCAACGCCTGATCCACGGCGACACGGCTGCCAAGATCCAGAAAATCCCTCGGTGTGCAAACCCACCTCCCGCGACCGCGAGAACGGATACGGCGCATGATTTTATCTGCAATACCAGCCATTTATATATTCCCAAATCCAGAATTCTGTCAGAAATATAATGTAATTTTCTTACAAAATCAAGTGCGCGGCCGGATTTTGGCGAGGTTCCGCTTCACTTGGTTACACCTGCCAAGCACACCCGTAATTCCGTTCCAAATTTCCTGCCCCTAACCCCTTGCCGCGAAACGTCTTTCCGGGTCACCGGCGAATAAAGTGAATTTGGCGAGAGAGTGGGGTTTCGGGGTTTGGGGCCGGTGCGCGGCGTACGTCGTAGGATGGATAGCGGGTGATTGATGGAAATAACGAAAAGGATTCAATTCAATATTTCCCTTTCATTCCAGCATCTTGAATTTGGCACGTTTGGAGCGTGACAGAGTCAAAACATCTTGCGCATGATCCAACAGGCCGCCATTCATTGACATAATCACAACACACCCATAGCTTGGCTGGACAGCAAGCCGCCTGCGATGGAGCAACAATGACCCGGTTTCGTCCCTCTCCGAGTTTACCCCCTGGCGCTTGCCGTTCGTTCCATCTGCTTCGCTTGTTGTAAGGCAGCCGTCAGGGGGTCGTCCCGCATGGCAGATTTGACTGGCCGGCGCCCGTCCGGCGTCACGCCGTCGCGCGCGCCATCAAGGCCACCACCCTTGGCGGCAGGCGACGCCATGGCCGACTTCCTGGCCGAGATGGAGCGCGACGGGCTGGTGCCGGACGGCGCCGTGGACGGTTCCGGCGCCCTGGTGCGCTGCCCGGTGCGGGACGACAAGCCGGGCCGCAGGTCGGGCTGGTATGTGTTCTTCCACGACCCGGATGTCAGCGTCGGTGTCTACGGTTCGTGGAAGGGGTTGCCGGGCCAGGGCGCCGACCGCCGCACCTGGTCGTCGAAAAGCGCCCAGCGGCTGAGCGCCGCCGAGAGGGCCGCCGTCGACCGCCGCGTCCGCGCCGCCCGGGCCCAGCAGCGACAGGCGGCGGAGGCGGCGCAGGCCGAAACGGCGGCACGGGCCCGCCGGCTGTGGCAGGCCGCCCCGCCGGCCACCGTTGACCACCCCTACCTGATCGCCAAGGACATCGCCCCCCACGGCGCCCGGATGCAGGGAGAGCGCCTGCTGATTCCGCTCTATGACATCGGCGGCACGATCGTCAACCTGCAGACCATCGGCCCCGGCGGCGAAAAGCGCTTCCTGTCGGGCGGACGCAAGAAGGGCTGCTTCCACGTCATCGGCCCCCGACTTGCAGACGTGGCCGGGAAAGCGAACGGCCAGGCAAACACCGAGACCGCCTATCTGTGCGAGGGCTTCGCCACCGGCGCCAGCATTCACGCGGCCACCGGCGCGCCGGTCATCGTCGCCTTCGACGCCGGCAACCTGCTGCCCGTGGGCGCGGCCGTGCGCGACCGCTATCCGGACCTGGCGATGGTCGTCTGCGGCGATGACGACGTCTGGCGGCCGGATACGGGCAACGCCGGGCGCGCCGCCGCCAGCGCCGCCGCCGAGGCACTGGATACCCGCGCCGTCTTTCCCGTCTTCTCCGATACCGGCGAACGGCCGACCGACTTCAACGACATGGCCGCCATCGACGGGCCCGGCGCCGTGCGCGCCCGCCTGACCGGCGGACCCAGGGTCTACGACACGTCCAGGCGCGCCGAATACCAGGCCATGCCGGCGCACCTGCTGGACCCGCCCGGCGTGCTCGGCGACATCGCCCGCTACTACAACCGCACGGCCCGGGCGCCACAGCCGGGCTTCGCCGTGCAGACGGCGCTGGCGCTCGCGTCCGTGGTGCTGGGCCGGCGCTTCAAGACGTCGAAGGAGAACTACACCAGCCTCTATTTCCTCAACGTGGCCAAGTCGGGCACCGGCAAGGAGCACGCCAAGACGGTGATCGAGCGCATCCTCGAGGACACGGGCGAGGACGGGCTGATCAACGGCGGCGGCTATACGTCGTCGGGCGCGGTGTTCTCCACCCTGCTGCGCAAGCCCCGGCACATCACTGTCATCGACGAGTTCGGCCGCTATATGGAGGCGGCGGCGGCCAACGGCAATTCCAACTACCAGGAGGCCAATACCCAGCTCATGGAGGCCATCGGCCGCTGCCACGGCGCCATGCGGCCGCTGGCCTATTCCACCATGACGCTGTCGAAGGAAAAGGCCGCCGAGATCGCCGACCGGGTGATCCGCCGCCCGGCCATCACCATGCTGGCCATGACCACGCCGGCGAGCCTTTACAAGAACCTCAACGCCAGCCACGTGGCCGACGGCTTTCTCGGCCGCTTCATCATCCACCGGAGCCACATGCCCCGCGCCGTGCACGACGACCGCGACGTGATCGGCGTGCCGGGCACCGTCGCCGACTGGATCGCCACCGTGCGGGCGCGGGCCGACCGGGACCCGGAATTCGCCGGCACCGCACCGGCGGCCAGGGTGCTGCGCTTCGACCCCCGGGCCATGGCGGCGGTGCGCGCCTTCGACCACGAGCGGGTGCGGCTCTGCGACAGCCTCGAGGCGATCGGCCTCGACGCCCTGCCCGGCCGGTCGAAGGAGTTCGCCATGCGGCTCGCGCTGATCGCCGCCCTGGCCGCCGACCCGCACGCCCAAATCGTCGGCGCGGCGGCGGCGCAGTGGGCCATCGACTATGTGCGCTTCGCCATGGAACAGACCGTGGGCATGATGAAGATGGCCGTGTCGGGCTCGGAGTACGAGACCCAGAAGAAGGAAATCCTCGCCGCCCTGCGCGACCGCGGCGCGGACGGCATCACCTGGAAGGAGGCCCAGAAGACGCCGCCCTTTTCCAAACACAAGCGCCGCGACCTCTCCGACATCCTCACCGCCCTGGTCGACGCCGAACTCGCCGCCAAGACCGTCGTCCGCTCCGGCCACCGCGGCCGCCCGCGGGAGGCGTGGGTCGC
This sequence comes from Sneathiellales bacterium, assembly GCA_028277845.1. Taxonomy (GTDB): domain Bacteria; phylum Pseudomonadota; class Alphaproteobacteria; order JANQFL01; family JANQFL01; genus JANQFL01. Next base: position 26,954 of record JANQFL010000045.1, on the reverse strand, counting down.
GGTGGCGGATTAGGGGGGAACAGCCTTCATCTATGCTCTCAAATCAATTGCCTGTGAGGGATTCTCATTCCGTTTTTGGTGCTGTATAAATTCAATGATCATATTGGAGATTCTACTTGAAACTGCAATTTCCATTCGATACGCAACCACGCGTAAGATACCGAACAAACCCTCTGGTTGAGGTCATCTGCCAATTTCAGTTTCCGAAGCTGTTACGTGTAGAAGCCGAGCTACCTGCGGATTTCCAAGACAATATCAAATTCGACTTTCCAATTTTAAAAGAAAATTCTGGATACGAAATTGCTATGGAAATCGGCGAAGAAGAAATTGGTTCGCCGATCGCTAAAAAGACACCTGTCAACTCGTATGATTTTTTATCTGACGACAGGATATGGAAAGTTGGACTATCTGGCTCTTCAATTTCTTTGTCATGTACGAAGTATAAAAGATGGGAAGATTTCAAAAAACATTTACAAAGCGTATACAATGTTTTCGTAGAAATTTATCAACCCGCATATATCAGCAGATGTGGCTTGAGATACATCAATGTTATTGATCCGCTGCTGCTAGATCTCAATGAATCTGATTTCTCAAAGTTGATCTCGGCAAATTTGGTTGGTGAGCAATACAAGAGTTTTCTTGGAAACGAAAACACTCGCGAGTTTAGCGGCACCTATTCTGTTGCACTGAGTGATGCTGGGCATTCCATGAGAGTCAATTACGGCCTAGTGAAACACCCTAAAGACAATCGCCTTGGCTTCAAAATCGACGCTGATTTTTGGGTAGCAGGAAAACTGGAGGCAAATAGCAATGACATCACCCAATCCTTGGCACAATTTAATCGAGGTGCCGGAAGCCTATTCCGGCACTCAATCGAAGACCAGCTACACCAGTCATTGGGACCGGAAGACATATCATGAAGATGCCGGGACAGCTCACCGTCCTATTCTGATAGAGACGGATGATTTGAGAAGTATCGCGAAATCTCTTCGGGACGATGTCAAAAGTGAGACCAAGCCTGACGAATCCAAATGGATGATCGTTGTGCTGAGTGAGCCGACTTCCGGACCTGCTTCTCAATACCTGTTTTTCGCGGATCGGCATGAGATAGGTCACCATGCCGAACATATAACTTGGGGCCAATCTCTGGAATCCGAATGTCCTTGGATTCAAGAGTTCAACATTGAGTACGGTTCAAAATCGTCGGTGACTAGCCTTAAACGTATGTTTGTTGAACTTTCCAAACTGCTAGAAAACAAGAATTTTGAACAAGTTGATCGGATTTTCCGCTTAGCTGACATCCAAAAATACAATCTAGATTTTACGATAGGCCTTTTACGAGCGACATATAAGTACCGTTCAAGTTTGCCGTCTTGGAAGTCCTGGCTTCGTGAAACAGAGATGTTGCTTGTTAGGGCAGGAGAAGATGCCGAAGCCGAACTAGTAGGGCTTAAGTAATCAAGAATTATGGATATATTTTCGATTGATAAATCTAAATTATCAAAATCGGATCTTTCCGCTGTCGGCTTCTATTTTAATGGCTCTGAGATTTTTCACGTAGGACTTCTTTATTTGGAAGATCCTATGCAAGACGCAATGTTCCTTCATTTAGCTCGTCACCATGCTATGAGGACTGAAGTTATCGATGATGGATTCTGGATTAGGCTTGGATTGACTGAGAGACAAAAACGTTTGCTAGCGGGTCAGTGCGCGATGATATCCACGCACAACACCGAAGACTCGGTACCTTTCTCAATATTTTATGATGATAATCGCCAGTATTTCGATGAAGAAGGAAACTATGTTGCTACTGGCCTAGGAGATGGCCTCACCTGTGCGACGTTCATTATGGCAATTTTCGAGACATTGGGAATTCCACTGCTTCGTACTGACAATTGGACTATCGAGGCTGATGATAAACTGTGGCATATACAAATTATCAATAGCATGAGGCAGGGATCGCCAAACAAATCTCATTTTGACAAGATGAGTGCAGCGATTGGTTGCGCCAGGTATCGGCCACCTGACATCGTCATCGCTTCATCTAAGGTAAAAGGAAGGCCACTACAGCAAAAAGTAGTCCGTAGAGCCTACGGCGCCCTCTATAAGAAAGTAAAATTTCTAGCGGCTTAAAAAATTTGAGCCTTCTCGACCAGATGCAATTTGGTCCTTTTCGATTAGACTCGATATGACAAGTGGAAACGGCCCTAGCCGGCGGGCACATCGGTGCGCGGCAGCCCGTACACGTTACGCTCCAAGCCGTCGGGAAAACGCTCGCGGGCGATGACCGTACCGCCCAGGGATTCTGCCAGGCGGCGGGCGGCGGTGTTGGCGTCGTTCATGTGGGTCTCGACCAGGGACCAGCCGAGTTGCTCGTAGCCGAAGCGGATCGCGGCCCGGGAGGCCTCCTTGGCGTAGCCCCGCCGGCGCGCCACCGGCACGATCCACCAGGTCAGTTCCGACCGGGGATAGCTTTCCGGCCACCACAGGCCGCAATGGCCGATCATGGCGCCGCTCTCGCGCACCACGACCGACCAGCAGCCGTATCCGCGCAGGGCCCAGTGGCCGATGTCCGCCGCCAGCACGCGCCAGGCCCGGTCCGGCGCCAGCGGCCCGCCGTAAAACGCCGAGGCCTCGCCGTCGGCGAAGAAACCCCGGTACACCGGAAAATCCGCCCCCTCCGGCCCGCGCAACACGAGCCGCTCCGTTTCGAGTGTCGGTATCATGGGGACTGCATAGCATCCGGCGGGTGCGGGTGCATGTGGGAAAGGGTAGGCAACGGCCGAGCCACGCATAGACGCAGCAGATGATTTCACCTACCATAGATTGTAAATCTACCGAGGTTACCGCGACTATGTTCCTGCACGCCTCAAGTTGGGAACCACCCGGCAACGGAGTTATTCACGCCTGCGCAACAAAGCGGCGACTCGATGCATTGCAACGAACTGCACGCGCACGGAGACCGTGGAGCTGAGAACGGGACGCGAGGAATGGGAGTCGATTGCATGACATTCGCGAGATCGGCGTTTTTCGGCCTGTCGGTGCTTCTGCTGTCTGCATCCGCCGGATGGGGCGAGAGTCCGTATTACGGCTTTTACCCCTCGTCGGCCAGCAGCCATTTCAAGCGGCTCGAACACAACATCCTCGGTTTTTCCATCGACATGCCGTCCTCGTGGACCGTGGGCATATCGGGCAAACCGCCGTTCACCGTCGTCATTATCTATCCTGACGGGATGAATACCGCGAAGTTCACCGAAGACTACGAATCCATCGAGATCGGCACAATTCCAATGGAGATCGTCTCGCTGGAAACCGCCGCATACTATGCCATGCTGGGGATGCGGCACAAACACCCGGTGCAGGAACTCCTGCAGGACCCCGAGCGCCTGACGATACAGGGCAACGAGGCGCTTCGATGGGTGTACTCCTGGCCTTCGAAGGCCGGACACACCATTGTCGAAAATATCAGCCTCGTGTCATACGGCAATTCCATCCGTTCGATAGCGATACGAGCGACGATCTCCAGGTACGCTGAAAAGCGCGACGACTATCTGCGCATTGTGTCGACGTTCCAACCGCTGACGACGAAGTATTGAACGAACTCCGCCTCCCACACCGGCCGTCGCGCGCGCCGCCATGTTTCGCGTGGCCGTGCGGGCGGCGGGGGTGATGTGCATGAGTTCGTAGCTGAAGTAGCGCATGGGCGCGATGACGGCGTTCGGTTCACGCCATAAGCGGCCATCGAGCACGGCCCGGACGCCGTGCGAGGCGTACGCACGTTTACCGATGTTCCGGACACCCGATTCAGGTTAAACTTGCAGGAACACCCACCCCACTCTACCACCCTTGGATTGGACGAACGAAGTTCATTGCGATGCATAGAGTATCCCGTTACGGCTATGTCTTGCTCGCCGGTCTCGCTTTGAGCGCATGCGAAACACCGAAGAACCGCCGAGCCACGTCGGATATTACTTCGCCGTCCACGGTCTCCTCACCGTCTTACCGCAACATAAAAAGCACCCGTAGATCCCTAAGACTAGACAGTCTGTTCTGCCGTGCGGAAGACATTAGGCCTTACAAGGAGGGTGCGGCGTTGGGCAACGTCCAGGCGATGGCGGCGCTTGGCTTTATCTATTCCCACGAATCGCTGAAAGTCTTGTTTCGCCGCAGGCCTCTGGAATGTGTGACGTACGTTGACGGTCAGCAAGCAGTGCGCTGGTTCAAGGAAGCATTCGAGCGGGGACACTGTGAGTCGGGCGCTGCGTTGAGCAATATGTACTCGCTGGGAAAGAGTACGACTAAGAGCCCCCGACTATCGCGACAATACGTCCTTGAGGCCTTGGGGAAGGGATGCGGTTGGGCAGGAATAGCCGTCCTATATCACCAGTCCGAACAAGGGGATGACGATACGCTTGACGCGCTGAAGAAATTCGCGATCTCAGGAAACTGCCACGCGCAATATGAACTCCACCGGTACTACAGGTTCGGGTACTTGGCCATTGCCGGCAACTCTTCGCGGAAAACAGATCAGGAGGCCATAGAAAAGAACCAGAACCCGACCATGGCCTACTTTTGGGGTCTTGTTGCCAGATCGAACTACACAGGAGATTTCGAAAAGGACCGTCAATGGGGTTTTCAAGGTTACAGACAATCCTGTACGAACCTTCAACACCCGGACGCGGGACTAAACATATCCCAAAAATACAGGACCTTGGCCGAGCTAACCGCCAGGGTGTGGCCTGTTGGAACGGACGAGCCCAAGCTCGAGGCCCCTCCCCGGCAGAAGCCAAAGATCGCGTCCATCCCCAAGGCAAAGAATGTTGCTCCGCGACCGAAAGGAAAACCGGGGATAACGATTAGGCCGAAACAGAAAAAGCGGAACTTACCCGCTGCGTCAGCCTCTCGCGCCGCAAACTACAAATGGTCGCGTGTCCATCTTCCCGGACCTGGGACAAAGGCGTCAAAGACCGACAAGCAGCCCGAAGAGATTTTTGCCGAGGTCAACCGTTACGTTTGGACCATCTACAGCGCGCGTTCCCGGGCAGCGTTCATATCCGGCAAGAAGCTCTCGCAAGGATCGGGTGTAGCCATCACCAAGCGGCACGTGATCACGAACTGCCATGTCGTCAAGGGACGGCAATTCATTGTGATCGTACAAGACGAAACGTACGCGATCGGGCGCGTCGTTTCGGGTGACGTTAAAGGAGACCGGTGTGTTCTGGAAGCCGTCGGCAGGGATCTCGAATTCGTCACGGCCATTCGGACATATGACAGTCTCAAGGTTGGCGAGCCCGTCTACACGGTCGGCTCACCGAGCGGATTGGAGAACACGCTCGGCCAGGGCATTGTTTCCGGCCTCCGCAAGATAGGTACGCAGCGTCTCGTCCAGACAACGGCGCAAATCTCCCCTGGCTCGTCGGGTGGCGGATTGTTCGATGCAAAAGCACGTCTGATCGGCATTACCACCTTCAGGCTGCGCGGCTCCCAGGCCCTGAATTTTGCCATTGCCATCGAGGAATTCGGCGAAGCCGATTAGGCATTAACTCGTGCGAGAAAACGGCGGCGTCTGCGCATAACTGCCACCAATTCTCATTCGTCAAAACCCGCACTGTTTCTTGTTGACGGCTATGCGCGCAATGAATGTTCCGTCCTGTTTGACAAAGATGTCGATAATTTCCGCACCGGCGTGGAGCAAGGGTGCAAAGGAAATAAAGTCGCAGACTTTGCGCGTCCGTGCGGCGCGGGCGTCGGGTCCGAATGTGACGGAATCATCTGTTACCATGAACGTCCGCTGCAACCGCCGGCCCTGCGTTTCAACCGAGATCGCGCTGGTGCGGTGGTCGACTTTGTATGGCAGCCACAGACGCGTCATGGCCGCCTGGGCACGTATAGCCTTTTCCACACCATGAGTGCGCACATAGGCGGCTCGGTCGGCCGCATACCAGTGTGGCAAGCAGGCGGCCTCGTCCACCACGTGCCGGCCGAGGGATTTCCCGGCCAGCGATTCGTAGTGTTCCTCGATTTCCGCGCCTTCGCCGATCAGCATGGCGTTCCTCGGGCCGCCGCAAACCTTGGCGTTGATGTTGCGCCGCATGGTCGCGTTGATGAGAACGCCGTCATTGTCGGCCCCATCGTCGACGATACTGTCGTTGATGGCGGTGTACGTGCGCCGCAAACGTTTGCCATCCGCCGAGACGGCGGTCAGCAAGGTCGTTCCGTCGACCGCCACCGGCAGGTCACCGTGCACGGCGGCGGCCATACGCTGCAGCGTGTCTTCAATGCCGATCGCGCGGACGGCCGGCCGCAGGACGTCCTCAAGCGGAACGGTCGCCATGATGCTCTGCAAGACGATCTTCTGAAGGCCCGACAGGACGGAGCTGGCACACAGCAGCAGCACGCCCAGCGCGATGCCGATGCCGCCGCGGAAGACCCGCAGCACGGGGATTTCCACCGCCGCCGGCGCGGCCTGGGTGTTCGGCCCCTTGAAAAACAGGATCAGGTTCAACACCGGAATGAAGCTTAAGATCCCGTAGCCTTGGCTGCCGAAAGCATCCCGCGAACGCGCGATGGCCAGGACGCCGAGCACGTAACCCGCCCCGAGGGCGAACACGAACGCCGCCGCATAGATCGTCCACAGCGTGCCCGTCAGCGCCGCCCTGTAACTGAACAGCCACAGGCAGGACATCACCGACGCGCACAGATAGAGCAGCATGGACAGGGCGAAATACGGCGCCCGGGCCAGCCGCGACCGGGCGTTGGCGCGGACGAAGAAGGCGGCGGCGAAGCCTACCAGCGCGACACCCGTGACCGGCACCGTCACGTCCCCGCCGACGAGAAAGGCATGAATGACCACCCAATGTTCCAGCATGCCGCGCCCTATATCATTACGTGCCAATATCGATAGTGACGCTATCATAAGTAGCAAAACTTGTGGAGGGGAATTGCGGCGATTTCGCGATTTCCGGCCCTCACTGTTTTTGAATTTTGCCAAAATCGATAATTTCCGCAACCGCTATTTTAGAAATTACTTGAAAACTAAAATAGTGAATTGCTATTTTTTAGATAACGGGGAAAATCGAAAATAACCTTTCAGGCTATTCTCGCACGAGGCATGGACCGAAAATGAAGACGTTCGTCGCCGGACAATTCGTTCAGCAGAACCACTACAAAAGCTTTCAACCCAATTCCATTCACCGGGATTGGGTCGTCGATGACATGGCGCTGTTGCAATTGCTCGGACAGGCCGACAGGGAACTCGGCCGGCTGGACATGTATTCAGACTACATTCCAAATATCGATCTGTTCATCCGCATGCATGTGCTCAAGGAGGCGACCCAGTCCAGCAAGATCGAAGGCACGCAAACCAACATGGCGGACGCCCTGTTGGACCGGGAAGACATCGATGCCGACAAAAGGGACGATTGGGAGGAAGTGCAGAACTACGTAGCCGCCATGAACGAAGCCATCGACAAGCTGGCAAACCTTCCTTTCTCGGCACGCCTCGCCCGCGAAACACACGGGACATTGCTTCAGGGGGGGCGCGGCGCCCACAAGCAACCGGGGGAATTCAGGCGTAGCCAGAATTGGATCGGCGGCGCCTCGGTGTCAGATGCCATTTTCGTGCCCCCGGTGCATACGTCCATCGACGACTTGATGAACGACCTGGAACGGTTCGTCCACGACGAGACCAAATACTTTCCCGAACTGCTCAAGGTTGCCTTGGTTCACTACCAGTTCGAGACCATCCATCCGTTTCTCGACGGCAATGGCCGCGTCGGCCGGCTGCTCATCACCCTTTACCTCGTGGCCAAAGGCATCTTGAAAAGACCCGTGCTGTATCTGTCCGATTTCTTCGAACGGAACCGCACGCACTACTACGACAATCTGATGCGCGTCAGGGAGAGCAACGATCTGCTCCAATGGTTCAAATTCTTCCTGGTGGGTATCGTCGAAACGGCCAAGAGCAGCATCGCCACCTTCGACGATATCCTGCAACTGCAAAAGGACGTGGAGGGTAAGATCCAGACCCTGGGCAGCAGAGCGGCGAAGGCACAAGCGGTTCTGAACCACCTCTATCAACAGCCCATCATCGACGCCGCCGGTGTGGCGGCGGCGGCGCAAGTGTCGCCATCATCCGCCTACAAACTGATCGCGGATTTCGAGCGCCTGGGCATATTGGCCGAATACACCGGGGCCAGGCGCGGAAAGCGGTATGTGTTTGCCGCCTATCTGCGCCTGTTCACGCGCTGACGCCCGCCGTCCGGCCCCGGCCTTCCCCTACGCCGACCGCCGTGCGCTGCCGGCTGCCCGGGGGGCCGTGCGCGCGGCGGGGGTGATGTGCATGGGCTCGTAGCTGACGTAGAGCATCGGCGCGATGACGGCGTCGCTGATGTCCTCGACCACGCCGGCCTCGGACACCACGTTGTAGGTGCCCGGCGCGTAGCCCTGCCTGAGCGTGCCGAAATGCACGGCCTTGTCGTTCACCATCACGGCGCACAGGCGCTGCATGAAGGTCTCGGGCGCGGCGGCGCCCGGCGAATAGAACGGGCCGAAATAGAGATAGGCGCCGTCGAAGATCTCGAAGGCGCCGCCGGCGGTCTTGGCCCGCACCGCCTGCACGCCCATGCCGATGTAGAAGGGCGCCTCGATCTCGGGCTGTTTGTCCCGCACCCGCACCACCGCGTTTCGGTCGAGATGGCCGATCAGCGGCACCGACGGCGCCCGCACCTCGCCGCCCAGGTCGAGGCCGGCCTGGGTCAGCACCTCCTCCACCGGCCGCGACAGGAAGCGGGCGACCCGCTCCACCTCGTCGAGCTGCAGCCGGCGCTTGCCGTTGAGAATGTGGGTGATGGCCGACGCGTCCAGTTCGAGAAACCGGGCGAGCGCCCGTTGCGACTGGCCGGCGTCCCGCAGCCGGTCGACAAACCATTGCCGGTTCAAGGTCCTCATATGCCCAAGCCCTCCCAAGCCTAAAAGCCAATTCGGCCGCCGCACCATCCTTATCCGGGTTTTGGCGTGAGCGCAACAGAATGGCGACAGGACGGCGGCATCTTGCGATTTTCCCTATTCGCAGAATTCATGACTATCGCGATTTTTCGGACCACGACCTCCGTTGACGGCAATGACCGCGGCACGGAACGTCCGACACCCAATCACGATCGCCGCCTCCGATGCCGAGACAACGAGGAAGAACGGATGCGCCTATCCGGGACCGGTGCCGGACATGATCGGCAGGTCCTGTCGGTCAGGCCGCGCGCACAATGGCGGCCAGGGAGTACAGACGTAACTCGGTATGGGAAAGGATCCAGCCGTCGACGGAACCTACCCGGTCGTTCCGGAAGTCTTCCCGGACGGTGTCCTTGATCAGGCTGCCGAGCGCATCGCTGCCGATGGTTCGAATGTCCCGTACGGAAAGGCCGAGATCCAACGCAAACCGGTGAACGAGATGAAGCTCGGAACCCGGCTCCGGTTCCATGTCGAGATATTGCCGGCCGATTTCCGCCGCGCTATCGAGGTTGGAGACGGTCCCGAGAAGCCGGTTCGTCAATGACCGCGGAAAGCCGCCGTCATCCGGATCCACGCCGAATGATCCGATGCGGCTCTGCAGGACCGAAAACCCGACCAGCAGACCTATGGCCAAACGTCTCGTTATTGCCGTCGACATCAGCCGATCTCCATCAAAGACTTCAAATGATCCGACAATCGGATCCCGAGTGCGACGATATTCATGGTCGGGCGTTCGATACCGACAGTCGGGAAGACGGAACTGCCCGCCACGAAAAGATTCTCGACGCCATGCACCCGGCAATCCCGGTTGACGACACCCTTTTTGGGATCGTCGTGCAGTCTCGTCGTTCCCATCTGGTGCCATCCGGCGTACAGCCCATCCGGATAAGGCGCGTCCGGCCACGCCGGGGAATCGTCCAACAACGACCTGACGCGCCCCAGGCCGGCGGCGCCCACCTCGGCGGCAAAGATCTCCATCGCCCTGCGGGCCCGGTCCTTGTCGGCGGAATTCATCCGCCAATCGACCGTTACCTTCCGCTGCCCGAAAAAGTCGGTGCTGTCGGAAAGCGACACCCGGCTCTCCGGATTCGGCGATTGCTCCATCTCCAACGCAACAAGGATCCCGGCGGTTTCGCGCAATGTGTTGATCAGACCCGATTGCTCCTCCATCGCGGTTTTGTAGACGGCGTCGATGACATGATCCCAATCGCGGGCGATGTTCGCGATATGGGACCCAAGCCCGTCCGGAATGCTCCAGTTGGAGGTATGATCCATCAGCGCCTTCGTCGACTCGACGCCCGCCGACGGCAAGAACACGTGAACCAAATCGAACAGGCATTGGTTGAGCTGCTCGGCGAGAACGGTCTCCGGCTTGAGCGTGAGACGCGGCCTTAAATTGGCGTTCTTCGCGGCCGCGTTTCTCTCCGGGTTGAGGTCGAAGAAAAACTCTGGCCGGAGGAATTTGATCGACGGAACGAACTCTCCCGCAATGCCCATGGCGGGGTGCTCGCTGTAGTACCGGCCAACGACATCGTGGTCGTTCCCCAATCCATTTTTCCGCGGCTCGTCGGACAGCAGGAGAAGGCGCGCGTTCTCGATGCCTCCCGACGACAGAACGAAGTATCTGGATTTGATCCCGTGCCGCTTGCCGTTGAGGCAGCCGAACGTCAATGATTTGACCTGCGATGCGGCTTCGTTCGATTCGAACTCGAGTCCGTTGGCAAAAAAGTAGACCGTTACGTTTTTGGCGCCTTTCAGCAATGGGTCGTACGCCTGGTTGAACTTCATCGAGTCCGCCCGCTGGTACAATTGGCAATCCAGTCGTTCGAACATCCGGCTGCCGTCGAATCTTCCCCAATACTCCATATCGTATCGATAAGGTCCTTCCATCCGGCACAGGGAATGGGCTCTCTTGAAATAGGGCTCCAGCTCCGACAGCGGCAATGTCCAACCACTGTCGGGCAGGCCGGGCCGCGGCCGGAACGTGAGGTCGCCGAACGGCCTGCTGGTTCCCGACCAGTGGTTGGTCGTTCCGCCGTACTGACGCAGGCGGCAGATGGTCAAATCGAAATGCGTGTCGTCGACAACGTCGCCGTCGTAGAGCAGCTGCGTTTCGTAATCGAACTCCTGCCCCCCGCTTTCGAGCAATGCCACGCGAAGCGGCAGTCCGGCAAATTGCGTCGCGACCGCAATACCCGCCGCACCGCCGCCGATTATGCAGATGTCCGCTTCGAGTTCCGTATCGCTTGCGAGTTCACGCGCGTCTATATACATGCCGAGCCTTAGGAGCTTGCTCCGGACACAACCTGTAAAGGTATATTATTTTATCTTTCGGCCCAAATGATATGCGGAACGCAATAGCGGCTGAAAGTCGACAAATATGACCGCGATGAACATTACCTTCGATAGCAGCCCTGAGTGTCCGTCGCCCGTGATTGAGAATTTGTACAAGCCGTCATCGTCTTTCGGTTGCCGTTTGGGAAAAAACCATTGAGGCGCGGAACGCCCGGCACCCCCCGTGAGGACTTGACCGTGAACGGCAACCCCACCTTCGAACGGGTCCGCGCCATCATCGCCGACCAGATGGGCGTAAAGCGCGACCGCATCACGATGGACGCGGATCTGGCCGGGGACCTGGGCGTCGACGGGGATGACGGCGTCGAACTCTTCGAGGCGCTCGACGATGCCTTCACGGTCGACTGGACGGGCCTCGACCTCGGTGTGCATTTCGGCGGCGAAGGCTGGGGCCTGCCGTTGCCGTGGCGGCTCAAGGACCATTGCGCAATGTTCGAGACCCAGCCCTGCACGGTGGCCGACGTGGTCCGCGCGGTGGACAGCGGCCGCTGGCACGGCAGCCGACGCATCCCCCGCCCCCGCGTCGAGCGGACCGTCGTCTATCTGATGAGCACGCTTCAGCTCCTCCTGCTGGGCCTCCTGCTCGGCCTCGCCGCCGCCGTTCTGCTCGGCAAAGCCGCCCGCTGGGCGTTCGGCTGAACGGGGCGGCGGCCACGTCCGGCACCGTTCGACATCATCATATGAAGGAAAAAAATGGTGCCCAGGGGCGGAATCGAACCACCGACACGCGGATTTTCAGTCCGCTGCTCTACCAACTGAGCTACCTGGGCATCCGGCCCGCCGATTTCGGGGGCCGCGAGACGCCGCGTTATAGAGAAAATCCCCCCCGCTGTCCAGGGGACCTTTGGGCGAAAAGGGTGAATTTTTCCGGGGGTTTCAGGCCTCCGGGTCGTCGTCGGGGATATGCACCGGATCGCCGGGCACGGCATAGGCCTCGCCGAGCCAGCGGTTGAGGTCGACGTCGGCGCAACGGGCCGAACAGAAGGGCTTGTGCTCGGCCGCCACGGGCTTGCGGCAGATCGGGCATTTGCGCGGCCGGCGGAACGGCGTGACCTTGGAGTCGTCCGCTGAATCGTCCGGGGATTTGCTTGCGGAATCGCCTGAAGTGTCGTCCGGCATGGCGTCCTACCCTGCTATGGAGACGGAAAACTCGTGGCGCGCGTAGCCCGCCTGCGGGTCGAGTTCGACCACCCGGCCGAGCCGCCTGGCCAACGCCTCCACCCCGAGATGGGCCGGGTCGGCGAGCCAGTCGGCCACGTCGGCGGCGGTGCGGATGGTCAGCGTCCCGCCGGCGTGGTGACCCGATTCGGCCATGGCACGGCGTTCGATGCGGGCGGCCATGGTGGCGCGGGTGGGCACCGTGGCGCCGCCGCCGCAGTGCGAACACGGTTCGCTGAAATAATGCGCCAGCGGCTCGCCGGTGCGCTTGCGGGTGAGCTGCACCAGGCCCAGTTCGCTGATGCCCACGACCCGCACCGGCACCCGGTCGTCGGCGAAGGCGTTCTCCAGCACCTCCAGCACCGCGCGGATGTTGGCCTTGTCCTCCAGGTGGATGAAATCGGCGACGACGATGCCGCCGATGCCGCGCAGCCGCAACTGCCAGGCGATGGCGCGGGCGGCCTCCAGGTTGGTCTGCAGGCTGGTGCGCTCGAGCCCGCCCGGGTCGGCGTAGCTGCCGGAGTTGACGTCGATGGCGGTCAGCGCCTCGGTGGTTTCGAGGGTGATGGAGCCGCCCGACGGCAACGGCACGCGGCGCTCCATGGCCTCCTCGATCACCGCCTCCAGGTCGTGGCTGTCGAACAGCGGCCCCGGCCCCTTGTGCAGTTCGAGGCGCTGGGCGAAGTCGGGCGCGTGGGCGGCGCAGTAGTCCCTGGCCCGTTTCAGACCGTCGGCCTGGTCGATCACCACCCGGCGCACGAACGGGCCGGCATGGTCGCGCAGGGCGCGCTCGACCGGATGGGCCTCGCCGTGCAGCGCGCCGGGGCCCTTGGCGGCTTTGCGTTTGTCCTGCACCGCCTGCCACGCCGCCGTCAGGCCGGGGATCTCGCCGGCCAGATCGTCGGCGCCGACGCCCTCGGTCACCGTGCGCATGATCAACCCGCCGCCGCCCAGCTCCGGCAGCAGGGCCTCGCCGGCCGCGGTCAGGCGCGCGCGTTCGTCCTCGCCGGCGATGCGGCGCGACACGGTGACACCCTGTTGCAGCGGGGCGTAGACCAGGTAACGGCCCGGCATGGTGACGTTGGCCGACAGCCGCACGCCCTTGTCGCCGACCGGGTCCTTGATGGCCTGCACCAGGATGTGCTCGCCCTCGCGCACGCAGCGTTCGATACGCGGCCGGTCGCCGGCGTCGTTTGAACCGTCGGCCGCGGCCAGCTCCTGGGCCTCGCGGGCGCCGAGGAACCCGGCCCGCTCCTGGCCGATGTCGACGAAGGCCGCCTGCATGCCGGGCACCACGCGGATGACCCGGCCGAGGAAGATGTCGCCGACCAGCGAGCGCCGCGTATCGCCCCGGCGGCTGACCAGCAGTTCCTTCAGCAAGCCGTCCGCCAGCAACGCGACCCGGGTCTCGACCAGACCCAGGTTGATGAGGATTTCGTCGACCGGCTTGGCGGGATCTAGCATGGCGCCCACACCGTCAGGCCGGCGGTCTGCAGCATGGCCACGGTTTCGCGGAGCGGCAATCCCACCACGTTGGACCAGGAGCCGTTGATGCCGCGGATCAGCGCCTCGGCCCGGCCCTGGATGGCGTAGCCGCCGGCCTTGCCCCGCCATTCGCCGCTCGCCAGGTAGGCGGCGATTTCATCGTCGCTCAGCCGCTTGAACACGACCGCCGTGGCCACCACCCGTGACCGGCGGTGGCCGGCGGGGTCGATGACGGCCAGGCCGGTGAGCACCTGGTGACGCCGCCCCGACAGCAGATCGAGGCAGCGCCGCGCATCCGCCTCGTCGGCCGGCTTGGGCAGGGTGCGGCGGCCGCAGGCCACCACCGTATCGGCGGCCAGCACGACGGCGCCGGCATGCCGCGCCGCCACGGCCTGGGCCTTGGCGCAGGCAAGGCGCTCCGCCATCTGGCAGGGCGTTTCGTCGGGCAGTCGGGTTTCGTCGATGTCGGCCGGGTCGGTTTGGTCGGGTTCCAGCCCGGCCTGCCTGAGCAGGTCCAGCCGGCGGGGCGAGGCGGAAGCCAGGACGAACGTCGGTTGTTCGCGCTCGGATCGCTCGGGCAGTGGCTGCTTGGACGGTGGCTGCTGAGGCGCGCGCGCCACGGGGTCGACCTCGCGCCGGTTATTTGTAGCGGAACGTAATCCGCCCCTTGGTCAGATCGTAGGGCGACATTTCAACGGTGACCTTGTCACCGGCCAGCACGCGGATGCGGTGCTTGCGCATTTTCCCGGCGGTGTGCGCCAGGACTTCGTGATCGTTGTCCAACTTGACCCGGAACATGGCATTGGGCAGCAGTTCCGTCACCACGCCGGAAAACTCGAGAAGTTCTTCTTTGGCCATCATTTCTCCATTTCATTTCGAGACCGGCAGAAAGATGAGCGTACCGGCCCGCAAGGTCAAGGTTTTTCCCGGAAATATGTGTGGATGCGCGGCCGGTTTCGCTGAATTTCGGACATTCCAACTGTACGCCCTGGCGACGGTCCGTCAGCGGCCCGATGGACGTTTTGGAACAGCCGACTCAATGAGTCCGTCAGCCGGCGCAAAACAAACGAGTTTTCATATCAAGCGGTTAATTTGGAATCGACGGTTCACGAGGAAACTAAAGCTGCGCCAAAATCCTGTTGTCAAAAACCTGGTAGTCGCGGCGATGCGGAATCTGCCGATCTAGCTAACGACTCCTCCGCCAGTTCATATGGATCCGGCATCTTTCTTCTTATTGCGGCCTTTTCTCGAGCCCTTATTAGCTCTGTTCCGGCGACATAATAGCGCCCCCGCTTTTCACCAATCGGTTCCAGTAACTCTAAGTCAGACAGTAGCTTTAAATCGCGACCCGCAACATACTGTGTGACTTCTGCGTCCTTTTGATAACGGCCATTCGTTATTCGCAGTCCCAAAGCCGCATCAAGCAGGGACAATGCAGCGCGATCGTTCAGTTTCCGACGTTGGACAATATTGTCTATTTCGTCAAATAGTCTGCCATAGACTTCGTTCCGGCGAATGAGGGTAAACGCCTGTTGATAGTGGGCCTTTAGGCAAAACTGAATCCATGGCCGAGTATCGTGGGCGGGACTCCAGGCGCCATCGCTCATACCGGCCAGAACGGAATAGTATTCCTCGGTATTCCTCCCAAGCCATTCTTCAATGCTCGAAAATACGGGATTCAACAAACCTTCTCTCGCCAACACCAAGGTTTGCAGCGCCCTTGCCATTCTTCCGTTTCCATCGCGAAACGGGTGAATCATTGTTAGATTAAGATGCGCCATTGCCGCACGCACAAGCAGCGGCGCATTGTCATGTCTCTGCAGGTAATCAACCAGTTCACATATGAGTTCATCGACGATATCTGCGTTTGGTCCCTCATAAACTGGTTCGCCGTCCTTTTTCCTAACAACGTAGATTGGCCCAATTCTCCACTGTCCCGGGCGATTGTTGAGATCGAATCCGATCATCATGAAGTGCAAGCTTTTCAGAAACTGTTTGCTGAATTCAAATGTAGGGTCTTCGGCTGCTTGAATGACATAAGTCATCGCTGCCCGATATCCGTTGATTGCGTACCACGTCTCCGTTCGCTCATCCAAAGACGGCTCGTCTTCGATTACGGCAATTGCCTCGTCAAGAGTGGCGTTGTACCCCTCTATACTATTTGATCCTTGTATAGCTCGCGCGAATGTGGACCGTCGTAGCGAGCCGAACCATCGACGTGGATTGTTCTGGGTATGAATTTTTAGTTTTTCTCGTTGTTTGTTGATCAGGCCCAGTACCGCCTGGTCTAAATCCGAGAGTTCAGGCTCTTGATAGATCATGCTAAAATACCGATAATAATCCGCATAATGCAGATTATTATCGTGCATAATGCGGAAATCAATCTATATATCTAACATAACCTCCCGAACAGCGCGGTCACATCCTACACACGCCGTCCAGGCGAGACGGGCTTCAGCCGGCGTCGTGAAGGCCCGACGCCCTATACCTGGGGGGCCGGGCCGGCGTCGAAGCGCTGTTTGATGCGCTGGCGCAGGGAATCGCGCACCTGGCGGTAGGCATCCATCATGGTTTCCCGCGAGCCTTCGATGATGGACGGGTCCAGGGTGTTCCAGTACTCCACGTCGCAGGCCATGGTGCGGGTCATTTCCACCGCCCGGTGCTGGGCCTCGGGCGACAGGGTGACGACCAGGTCGAAGGACGTGTCCTCCAGATCCTCGAACGACTTGGGCTGGTGATCCGAGATATCCAGGCCGATCTCGTCCATGGCGGCGATGGCGAAGCCGTTGACGTCGCTGGTGCGCACGCCGACGGAGTCGACATAGATGCTGTGGCCGAACAATTGCTTGGCGATGGCCTCGGCCATGGGTGAGCGGATGGCGTTCTGGCTGCACGCGAAGAGTACGCTGCCGGGGCGCCTGTCCATCCGCCCGCTCAGCCCCTTATATGAAGAACGCAGATGAGGGTGAACAGGCGCCGCGCCGTGTCGAAGTCCATGGTCGCCTTGCCGTCGAGCCGTTCCTGCAGCAGCTGCGAGCCTTCGTTGTGCAGGCCGCGCCGGCCCATGTCGATGGCCTCGATGCGCGACGGGCTGGCGGTCTTGATGGCCTCGAAATAGCTTTCGCAGACCAGGAAGTATTCCTTGATGATGCGGCGGAACGGCGACAGCGGCAGGGTCACCTTCTCGATCGGCGTCTCGTCTTCCTGCTGCACGTCGAGGATCAGGCGGTTTTCCTCCACCCCCAGGCGCAGGGAATAGGGCCCGCCCTGCCCCTCGGCCAGGGCGAACTCGTTCTGCTCCAGCAGGTCGAAGATGGCGACCTTGCGCTCGTGCTCCACGTCCGGATTGCGGCGCACCACCGTGCGCTCATCCAGCGTGATGTTGACGATGCGGTTGGCGTCCGGCATGGCCCGGTCCGATCAGCGGTTCTGCCGGATGGTGACCGACAGGGCGTGGGCGCCCAGGCCCTCGGCCCGCGCCAGTTCGACCGCCGCCGGCCCGATGGCGGCCAGGCCGTCGGCGCTGCAGCGGATCAGCGAGGTGCGCTTGACGAAATCGAGCACGCCCAGGCCCGACGAGAAGCGGGCGCTGCGCGCCGTCGGCAGCACGTGGTTGGGCCCGGCGACGTAATCGCCCACCGCCTCGGGCGTATAGCGGCCGAGGAAGATGGCGCCGGCGTGGGTGATGCGATTGGCTAATGCATCCGGGTCGTCGACCGCCAGTTCCAGGTGCTCGGGCGCGATGCGGTCGACCAGCGCCGGCGCGTCGTCGAGGGACGGCACGACGATGACGACGCCGTGGTCCTGCCAGCTTTGCCGCGCCGTGGCGGCCCGGTCCAGCGTCGCCAGATGGGTCTCGACCGCTTCGACGACGGAATCGGCAAAAGCCGCGTCGTCGGTGATGAGGATGCTCTGGGCCGCTTCGTCGTGTTCGGCCTGCGACAAAAGATCGGCGGCGATCCAGGCCGGGTCGTTGTTGCCGTCGGCGACCACCAGGATTTCCGACGGCCCGGCGATCATGTCGATGCCCACCTGGCCGAACACCTGGCGCTTGGCCGCCGCCACATAGGCGTTGCCCGGGCCGACGATCTTGTCCACCGGCGCGATGGTCGCGGTGCCGTAGGCCAGCGCGGCCACGGCCTGGGCCCCGCCGATGCGGTAGATCTCGCGAACCCCGCAGATCTCGGCCGCCGCCAGCACCAGCGGGTTGATGGCCCCGTCGGGCGCCGGCACCACCATGGCGACGCGGCCGACGCCGGCGATGCGGGCCGGCAGGGCGTTCATCAACACCGACGACGGATAGGCCGCCGTGCCGCCGGGCACGTAGAGGCCGACCGCCGACAGGGCGGTCCAGCGCGCCCCCAGCTCGACGCCGGCAGCGTCGGTGTAGCGCATGTCCGCGGGCTTCTGGCGCGCGTGGTAATCCTCGATGCGCGCCGCCGCGGTCTTCAGGGCGTCCAGCGTCGCCGCGTCGCATTGCGCCACCGCCGCCGCGATCTCGTCGGCCGAGAAGGCCAGGCTGTCCGCCGTCAGCTGCTGGCGGTCGAAGCGGGCGGTGTAGTCGATGACGGCGGCGTCGCCGCGGCCGCGCACGTCGGCGATGATGGCGGCCACCGTGTCGTTGACGTCCACGTCCGTCTCGCGCTTGGCGCCGAGCAGGTCCTGGAAGGCCTGCGCGAAGCCGGCATCGGTGCTGTTCAGCCTAAGCGGCATCGCAGACCTCCCGGAAGCGGTCGATCCAGCCGCCGATTTCCCTGGGCCGGGTTTTCATGGCGGCCCGGTTGACCACCAGGCGCGACGTCACTTCGGCGATCACCTCGATCTCCACCAGGCCGTTGGCCTTGAGCGTGCTGCCGGTGCTGACCAGGTCGACGATACGGCGGCACAGGCCGAGCCCCGGCGCCAGCTCCATGGCGCCGTTCAGCTTGATGCATTCCGCCTGCACGCCGCGCTGGGCGAAGTGGGCCCGGGTGATGGCCGGGTATTTGGTGGCGACGCGCACGTGGCTCCAGCGCGACGGATCGTCGTGGGCCTCCATTTCCGCCGGTTCGGCCACCGAGATGCGGCAATGGCCGATATCCAGATCCACCGGGGCATACAGCTCGGGATAGTCGAATTCCATCAGCACGTCGTTGCCGGCGACGCCGATCTGCGCCGCGCCGAAGGCGACGAAGGTGGCCACGTCGAACGAGCGCACCCGGATGATGCTGATATGGGGATGATTGGTCCTGAACTGCAGCAGCCGTGTACCGGGGTCGTCGAACGCCGGTTCGGGTTCGATGCCGGCCCGGCGCACCAGGGGCATGACCTCCTTGAGGATGCGTCCCTTGGGCAGGGCCAGGACGAGGGGCTCGTTGCTGCCCCCATCGGTCGGTGTGTCGTTCATGACGTCGGTCATCGTGTCGGTTTACGCGTTTGTAGGTTACTCGGTGAACTTGTGATCGGGCCGGCGCCGGGCCGGCCAGGGCGCGCTGATGTCGGCGAAATGGGCGTCGATGCACTCCACCTCCAGCCGCACCGCGGCACCGCCGGCGAAAACCAGGGTGATGGCGGCGGCGCCGTCTTCCTTTGCATTGCACGAAATGGTCAACAATTCGAGAACCCGTTGGTCGTCGCCGGGCTGGAAACCGGCGAACTGGGCGCTCAGCACGCCGTCGAAATGAAAGCCGCAGCGCACCCGTTCGCGCCTTGACGGCTTGAAGAACTTGGTCTCCTGCAGCTCCCAGCGGTAGCGGTTGGCGACGGCGGCGAACCGGTGCTGGCGCGGCAGATAGGCCATGTCGTCGGCCTTCACGGTGGCGTCCTGCAGATAGGCCGCCAGCACGGTCAGGTCGTCTTCATCCTCAGCGCGCAGCTTGCGCGCCTCGGGCTTGTTCCGGTCTTCGTTCATGCCGCCCCCGCGTCCGTCATACCGCCCTTCGTCACCCTTTCAACCGTTCGATGCGCGCCCCGCAGGCCGCCAGCTTATCCTCGATTCGCTCGTAACCGCGGTCAAGGTGATAGACCCGGCTGATCAGCGTCTCGCCCTCGGCCACCAGGCCGGCCAGCACCAGCGACACCGAGGCCCGCAGGTCGGTCGCCATCACCGGCGCGCCCTTCAGCGCCGGCACGCCGCGCACCACCGCCGTGGAACCCGACACGGTGATGTCGGCGCCCATGCGGATCAGTTCCGGCACGTGCATGTAGCGGTTCTCGAAAATGGTCTCGACGATGGTCGAGGCGCCGTCGGCCACGCTCATCAGGGCCATGATCTGCGCCTGCATGTCGGTCGGGAAACCGGGATAGGGCTGGGTCGTCACGTCGGTGCCGATGACCTTGCCGGGCCGCGACACGGTCAGGGCCGGCTTGGCCGCCGTGCCGGTCTCCGCGATCTCCAGCCCGGCCCGTTCCATCACCTCGATAACCGCGCCCAGATGCTCGGCCTCGGCGCCCTGCAGTTCCAGGGTGCCGCCGGTGATGCCGGCCGCCGCGGCGTAGGTGCCGATTTCGATGCGGTCGGGCATGACCCGGTAGTCGGCGCCGTGCAGCGCCGGCTTGCCCTGGATGACCAGCCGGTCGGTGCCGATGCCGCCGATGTCGGCGCCCATGGCTTGCAGGCAGTGGGCCAGATCGGCCACTTCGGGTTCGCGGGCGGCGTTTTCCAGCACCGTCTCGCCCTTGGCCAGCGTCGCCGCCATCAGCAGGTTTTCCGTCGCGCCGACCGAGACGAAGGGAAAGCGCACGGTGGCGCCGGTCAGGCCACGGGGCGCGCTGGCATCCACATAGCCGTCCGCCAGGGTGATCTCGGCGCCCAGCGCCTCCAGTCCCTGCAGGTGCAGGTCGACGGGCCGCGGGCCGATGGCGCAGCCGCCGGGCAGCGACACCCGGGCCGTGCCGCAGCGCGCCACCAGCGGCCCCAGCACCAGGATCGAGGCGCGCATCTTGCGCACGATGTCGTAGGGCGCGGTGGTGCTGGCGATGTCCGCGGCCTTCAGCGACAGCACCCGGCCGACATGGCCCTCGTCCCCTTCGGCGCCGTTCATGACGACGGCGACGCCGTGTTCCTGCAGCAGGTGGATCAGCGTGGTGATGTCGGCCAGGTGGGGCAGGTTGGACAGGGTCAGAGTCTGGTCGGTCAGCAGGCTGGCCGCCATGAGTTTGAGCGCCGCGTTCTTGGCGCCGCTGATACGAATGCTTCCATTCAGCGGCACGCCGCCAACAATGCGAATTCTGTCCATGAATACTCCTGCGAACAGGCCGGGAGCGTCCCGGTCCCGCCGATGACCGCTCCTGGGCGCGCCCCTCGAAACTCCGGCCGGACACGCGTGTCCGGCCCTACCGCCGCGCCACGGCGAGCCCCTTTTATCCCATGCCCCGGCGAGGGGCAAACGCTGTCTATGCCTTATTTTTGCCGCGATCTCCCGACCGTTTCACTCGGATTCCGGCTTGCCGGGCGCGGCCTGTTCGCGGCGCGCCTGGTCCTGCGCCTTGCGGCGGCGCAGGTTTTCGCGCAGGGCGGCGTTCAGGCGGGCCTTCCTGTCGGCCCGTTCGGCGTCCTTGCGGGACTTGCGCGGCCCGGCCGCGTTGCCGTCGGCGGAGTCTGAAGAGGTCAAGGAAAACAGCCGTTTTATTGGAATCACGGGGCGGCGATGGTGGCCCGGCCCCGGACGGCGGTCAAGCCCCGATCCGCCGCCCGTGCGCCCAAGCGCATAGCCCCTTGCGCCCCGCGCCCGCCTGTGGCAGTTTCCGCCACCTTACAGCCCCCGCGCTGCCCGTTTGCCGTTTGTTCATGTTTGCCCGGCATACGGGTCCGAAAATGGTCTCAGCCGCCGTAGCTCAGGGGTAGAGCACACCCTTGGTAAGGGTGGGGTCGTGTGTTCAATTCACACCGGCGGCACCATTTTTCCTAATAAAATCAATACTTAACCAAATTGGTCAATTTGGGATTTTGCGAGTTTTTGCGGAACTTTGCGAGAACACGCGACAAAAGTGTGGGGAAAGTGTGGGGAAGATGTTCTCTGCTCGTTCACGCCCGCCAGGCCAGCGGCAGAACGGCGTTGTACAGCAGCCGGTTGCGGGACGGCGACCGGAGGGCGGAGGCGAGCGTTGCGTTCATAACTGCGGCAATCGGATTTACGCGAGGGAGGACCTGATTTGGTTGAGGAGATCCTGCCGATCATGCCGGGCTTGCAGGGCCGCATCCATGCCCACCTCGACGAACCGGGACGGCGTATGGGGCGGCAGTTCGGCGCCGGTGACCGCGACGACGGCGTCGGCGGTGAACTCCAGTTCCGGGCCCATGAACACGGCTTCCAGCGCCGCGGCGGCGGAGACGTCGCCGATCCAGGCCTCGTAATCGGCCTCGCGGCCCGGCAGCACCTTGCGCGAGATGCTGACCGTGACCGGGTCGCCGCTGTCGGTTTGGCTCATCGGTTCTACCCCCAGCCGGCCGGCGGCGTGGTGGCGCAGCCCGGGCGGGTACGCGGCACCGTATACCAGTTCAGCAGGCCGGGATGACGGCCGTCGACGCCGACGCCGTAGCGTTCGGCCAGGGCGAAGCACGGCCGCGCGGCAGACATCACACGTTTCTCAGACCCAGCTCGCGCAGATGGTCGCGGATGAAGTCGAGCCGGTCGTTGCCCCAGAACACCTCGTCGCCGATGACGAAGGACGGCACGCCGAAAACGCCCTTCTCCTGGGCTTCCGCGGCGTAACGGTCCAGGGTGGCCAGGTTTTCCGGGTCTTCCGTCGCGGCGATCAGGGCGTCCGAGTCCAGGCCGACCGTTGCGGCCACGTCGCGCAGCACGTCAACTTGACCGATGTCCCGCCCCTCGGCCCATTCGGCGCGCATGACCTCGACGATATAGGGCCGCAGCAGCCCTTCCCGTTCCGCCAGCAGCGAACCGGCGCCGGCCAGGGTGGATTCGGTGGTGATCGGCGGCGGCACGAACGGAATGCCCAGCTTGCGACACCAGCGTTTGACGTCCTGGCGCACCAGCGGGATTTTCACCTTGGCCCGGTCCGGATCGGAGCGGCCCGACCAGCCGCCCAGCGGCCGCCACACCAGGTTGGCGCGGTAGTCGTCGAAGATGTCCCACACCGACTTGGACACCAGGTAGCAGTACGGGCTGCGGAAGTTGTAATAGAATTGGATGTCGACCGCCGCGGTCATGGGAGCCTGCCTTTCCGTCCGTCGTGCCGGGCCGCGTCAGTCGGCGACGCTGAACCCGACCGTGCCCAGGTCCTGGGTTTCCGAGCGCACGGTCATGCCCGCCGCCAGCGGATGGGCCGCCGTGGCGCCGCCGGCCAGGACGATCCAGCCCGGCTCCAGGGTTTCGCCCCAGCGCGCCACCATGCGCGCCGCGGCCACCAGGGAACGGACCGGGTTGCCGAGAATGGCGGCGCTGGAGCCGATCTGCACCGGCCGGCCGTCGGCCGAGAGCACGATGCCCAGATTGGAGAAATCGATATCCGGCGCCCGCCAGTCGCCGACCACGAAACCCGACGACGACGAATTGTCGGCCACCACATCGCCGAGAGCGAACTTGAAGTCCTTGTAGCGGCTGTCGATGATCTCGAGCGCCGGCGCCACCGCCTCGACGGCGGCCATGGCCTCCAGGTTCGAGACGTCGCCCGACAAGGGCGCGCCCATCAGGAAGGCCACTTCGGGCTCGACCCGGGGATGCACGTAATCGGCCATGGAGATGCTGCCGCCCTCCTCGACCCGCATGTCGTCGGTCAGGCGGCCCCAGATCACCTCGTCGACCCCGACCTGGATCATCTTGGCCCTGCTGGTCAACCCCATCTTGACGCCGACCCGCTTCTCGCCGCGGTCCAGGCGGCGGGCGATGGACATGGCCTGCACGGCGTAGGCCTCGTCGACGGAGAAGCTGTTCTCGCCCTCGAACTGGGGAATGGCGGTGGCGGTACGGGCGGCCTCGTCGACGGTCACCGCGGCTTCGGCAAGGTTCTTCATGCCGCGTTCTCCTTTTGCTTGAGCAGGTCGAGGGCGACGTCAACGATCATGTCCTCCTGGCCGCCGACCATCTTGCGGCTGCCCAGTTCGACCAGGATGTCGCGGGTGTCGATGCCGTACTGCTTGGAGGCGTTTTCGGCGTGGCGCAGGAAGCTGGAATAGACCCCGGCGTAACCGAGCGACAGGGATTCCCGGTCGACCTGCACCGGCCGGTCCTGCAAGGGCCGCACCAGGTCGTCGGCCGCATCCATCAGTTTGAACAGGTCGCATTCGTTCTGAATGCCCATACGGTTCATCACCGCCACCAGCACCTCGAGCGGCGCGTTGCCGGCCCCGGCGCCGTTGCCGGCCAGGGAGGCATCGACGCGGGTCGCGCCGTGTTCGATGGCGGCGATGGAATTGGCGACGCCCAGGCTGAGATTGTGATGGCAGTGGATGCCGATCTCGGTCTCCGGCTTGAGCGCCCGGCGGAAGGCGACGACCCGCTCGGTCACCTCGTGGGGCAGCAGCGCGCCGGCCGAATCGGTGACATAGACGCATTCGGCGCCGTAGCTTTCCATCAGCAGCGCCTGTTCGACCAGCGTCTCGGTCGGCGCCATGTGCGCCATCATCAGGAAGCCGACGGTATCCATGCCGAGCGCGCGGGCGTTCTCGATGTGCTGTTTGGAGACATCGGCCTCGGTGCAGTGGGTCGCGATGCGCACCGAGCGGGCGCCGGCATCGAAGGCCTCCTTGAGGTCGTGGATGGTGCCGATGCCGGGCAGCAGCAGGATGGCGACCCGGGCGTGGCTGGTGACCTCGTTGACCGCGGCGATCCATTCGGCGTCGGAGTGGGCGCCGAAGCCGTAGTTGAACGAGGTGCCGGTCAGGCCGTCGCCGTGGCTGATCTCGATGGCGTCGACCTTGGCTTCGTCCAGCGCCTTGGCGACGGTCTGCACCGTGTCGATGCCGAACTGATGGCGCACGGCGTGCATGCCGTCGCGTAATGTCACGTCCTGGACGTAGACTTCCTTGGGATGGGGGTTGGTCATGTCAGGCCGCCCTCGTCTGCAGTGTGGTTTCCGCCCAGCGTTCCGCCGTCTTCAGCGCCGCCGACGTCATAATGTCCAGATTGCCCGCGTAGGCCGGCAGGTAATGGGCCGCGCCTTCGACCTCCAGGAACACCGTCGTCTTGAGGCCCGACGCCGGGCCGATGTCGGGCAGGTTGACCGGGTTGTTGTCGCCGATCACCTCGAACTGCACGTCCTGCTTGAGCCGGTAGCCGGGCACGTAGCCCTGCACCGTTTCGACCATCTCGGCGACGGATTGACGGATGGCGTCCTGGTCGCCGCCCTGGCTCAGGGTGAACACGGTGTCGCGCATGATCATCGGCGGCTCGGCCGGGTTGAGGACGATGATCGCCTTGCCCCGCTCGGCGCCGCCGACGGATTCGATGGCGGCGCGGGTGGTCTCGGTGAACTCGTCGATATTGGCGCGGGTGCCGGGACCGGCGGATTTCGATGAAATCGACGCCACGATCTCGCCGTACAGCAGCCGGTCGGTGGCGCGCTTGACCGCATAGACCATGGGGATGGTCGCCTGCCCGCCGCAGGTCACCATGTTCATGTTGGCCTGATCGAGATGGGCGTCCATGTTGACCGGCGGCACCACATAGGGGCCGATGGCGGCCGGCGTCAGGTCGATGACCTGCTTGCCGTCGGCGCGCAGCACCTTGTCGTGCCGTTCGTGCGCCTTGGCCGAGGTGGCGTCGAACACCACCCTGATGTCGTCATAGCAGTCGAGCTGGGTCAGCCCGTCGATGCCTTCGTGGGTCGTCGCCACGCCCAGCCGTTCGGCGCGGGCCAGGCCGTCCGAGGACGGATCGATGCCGACCATCGCCGCCATCTCGATCACGTCGGACGTGCGCATGATCTTGATCATCAAATCGGTACCGATATTGCCGGACCCGATAATCGCCGCCTTGGGCTTCATGTTGGTTCTCCATCTGTGACACGCCGGTGCGCCGGCCGTGCCGTCATCTGTTCCTGCGATTTTGCCTTATTCGGCGGCGAACGCCGCCCGCACCGAGCCCAGGCCGTGGATGCGCGCCTCGACCACGTCGCCCGGCGCCACCGGGGCCATGGGGCCCAGCGCGCCCGACAGCACAACGTCGCCCTTGCCGAGCGGCCGGCCGGCCTTGGCCATGACCTTGGCCAGCCACAGGGTGGCGCTCACCGGGCTGCCCAGGCACGCCGCCCCGGCGCCGACCGAGACCGGTTCGCCGGACTTTTCCATCACCATGCCGCACAGGCGGGGATCGAATTCGCCCATGCGCTTGGGCTCGTGGCCCAGGACGTACAGGCCCGACGACGCGTTGTCGGCGACGGTGTCGAGGATGCGGATGTCCCAGTTGGCCACCCGGCTGCCGACCACTTCGATGGCCGCCACGGCGTAGTCGATGGCGCCCATCACGTCGGCGCTGGTCAACTGCTCGGAATTCAGGTCGTCGCCGATGATGAAGGCGATCTCCGCCTCCACCTTGGGCTGCATCACGCGGGAGACGTCGATCTCCTCGCCTTCGGCCACGTCCATGTCGGCGTACAGCATGCCGTAGTCGGGCTGGTCGACGCCCAGCTGGGCCTGCACGGATTTGGACGTCAGGCCGATCTTGCGCCCGACCAGGCGGCGGCCGGCGTCGAGCCAGCGCCGTGTGTTGATGTCCTGCACCGCGTAGGCGGCGTCCACGTCACCCTCGGGCAGCAGTTCGCGGACCGGGTCGCACGGCACACCGCTGGCGTGGGCCTCGAACAACAGGTCGGCGGCTTTCTGGATGTTCTCTGTCATGGTTTCGGTTCGATCACAGTTTGACGCAGATGTTCTTGAGCTCGGTATAGAACTCCAGCGAATGTACACCACCTTCGCGGCCGATGCCCGACTGGTTGGCGCCGCCGAAGGCGGTGCGCAGGTCGCGCAGGAACCAGCTGTTGACCCAGACCAGGCCGGCCTCGATCTGCCG
>JANQFL010000119.1 GCA_028277845.1 Sneathiellales bacterium | reverse complement strand
AGGTCGTGGAACCCGTGCACGTCAAACGGGAAGCCATGCTGGATGCGCTGCTGGCGGAGTTTTCCATTACCCATTTGCGCCGGGCGTCGGCCGTGGCCCTGTCGGGCGGCGAACGCCGGCGGGTGGAAATCGCCCGTGCCCTGGCGTCGCAGCCGGGCTTCATTCTGTTGGATGAGCCGCTCGCCGGCATCGATCCCATTGCCGTCGGCGAAATCCGCGACCTGGTGTCCCACCTGAAGGACCGGGGCATCGGCGTGCTGATCACCGAACACAATGTGCGGGAAACCCTCGACATCATCGACCGGGCCTACATCCTGCATGACGGCCAGGTTCTGATGGAAGGTCCGCCGTCCGAGATCGTCGCCCACGAAGCGGTCCGCCGCGTATATCTGGGTGACCGGTTCAGCCTGTAATTCGGGCCCCGGATCGAGATTATGGCGCTAAACGTCAAACTGGAGCTGCGGCAATCCCAGACGCTGGTGATGACGCCGCAATTGCAGCAGGCCATCAAGCTGCTGCAACTTTCCAATCTCGACCTGGCCAACTACGTGGAACAGGAACTGGAGCGCAACCCGCTGCTGGAACGGGAGGATACCGGGGACAACGAGGCCCCGGCCGAAGAACCGGCCCAAGCCAATGGCGAGGCGGCACTGGAATCTCTGGACCTGAACGGCGAAACCAGCGCCCCGGCCGAAGCCGCGCTGGACGTGGACTACGATAACGTCTTCACCAACGAAGCCGCGCCGACGCCGTCGCCCAGTCTGGGCCTGGACAGCGGCATCCGCGGCAGCGGCGGGTCGGCACGATTCGACGATCCCGATTATTCATTGGAAAACACGCTGACGGCGGAACCGACGCTGGTCGAGCACCTGTCGCTGCAAGTGCAGGAAACCGTGACCGACCCGGTGATGCGGTTCATTTGCGGCGAACTGCTTCATATGGTGGACGAAGCCGGCCGCCTGCCGGAGGATTTGGCCGCCGTTGGCCAGCGCCTGAACTGCACGCCGCCACAAATCGATGAGGCGGTGTCCATCCTGCAAGGTTTCGACCCGGCCGGTGTGTGCGCCCGCAACCTCGTTGAATGCCTGTCCATTCAACTGAAGGAAAAAGACAGGCTCGACCCGGCCATGCAGGCGCTGCTGCAGAACCTGGACCTGGTCGGCAAGGGCAAGTTCGACGAATTGCGCAAGGTTTGCGGCGTCGACGCGGACGACATCAGCGACATGATCAGCGAGATCACGGCCCTCGATCCGAAACCCGGCATGGCGTTCATCAGCGACGTGGTGCAGACCGTCGTCCCGGACGTCTTCGTCCGCTCGGACAATAGCGGCGGCTGGATGGTCGAACTGAACAACGACACCCTGCCCAAGGTCCTGGTCAACACCCACTATTACTCGACGGTCAGTCAGGGGTCACGGACCGAAAAGGACAAGTCCTACATCAACGACTGCCTCAATTCGGCCAACTGGCTGGTCAAGTCGTTGAACCAGCGGGCCAACACCATCCTCAAGGTCTCGACCGAAATCGTCCGCCAGCAGGACGGCTTCCTGTCGGAAGGCATCGAGCATCTGCGGCCGCTCAATCTGCGCACCATCGCCGAAGCCATAGAAATGCACGAAAGCACGGTCAGCCGGGTCACCGCCAACAAATACATGGCGACACCACGGGGCATCTTCGAGCTGAAGTATTTCTTCACCACCGCGATTTCCTCCGCCGAAGGCGGCGAGGCGCATTCGGCGGAAGCGGTGCGTCACAAGATCAAGGCGCTCATCGACGAGGAAACACCCGATGCGATCCTCTCCGACGACCGCATCGTCGAATTGCTGCGCGGTTCCGGTGTCGACATCGCCCGCCGGACCGTGGCGAAATATCGCGAAGCCATGAGAATTCCGTCTTCGGTACAGCGGCGCCGGGCGGCGAAAATGCTTGCATAACAACAACTTAAGACTTTCCGATCGACGAAGATTTTGACGAACGGGCCACTCAAGCTTATTGTTGACAGGGTGTGGGCGCAGAATTATGGTCCCGCCCCTCGAATGGACCGGACGAGTTCTTAGATTCCCGTGTCCGCCAGAACTTGATCGTTTGGTATTAAAACCAACTGGTATCCTGACAATGCAGATCCTGGTTAAAGGAAAGCAGGTCGACGTAGGCGATGCTCTGCGCGGCTATGTCTCGGAACGCCTGGAAAACGGCGTCGCCAAATACTTCGACAACGCTATCGATGCAACCGTCGTGTTTTCCCGCGACGCCCACCAGTTCCGCACGGATTGCACGGTCCACGTGGGAACCGGAATCCATGCCAAAAGCCACGCCACGTCGGACAATGCCCACGCCTGCTTCGACGCCGCCGCCGATCGCCTGGAAAAGCAACTGCGCCGCTACAAACGGCGCTTGCGCAATCATCATAACGCGCAGAACCGGCGCAACCACGAAGAACTGCTGGCCCAGTCCTATGTGCTGAGCCCGGCGGACGAGACGCCGGATCTGGCGGAAGACGCGGACGAACCGCAACCGATCGTGATCGCCGAAACCACGATGGATATTCCGGTCGCAACCACGAGCGAAGCCGTCATGCGCCTGGACCTGACCGATGCCACGGCCTTGATGTTCCGTAACATCGCCCACGGCGGACTGAACGTGGTCTATCGCCGGGCCGACGGCAATATCGGCTGGATCGACCCGAAAAACCCGGACGGCGGCACGGAGCGCTGACGCCGGTATGGAACTTTCGGATCTGATTACGCCGGAGGGCGTACTGCCGCAGCTCAAGGTTTCTTCGAAGAAACAGACCCTGCAGGAACTGGCCGCCGTTGCCGCCGATATCACCGGGTTGCATGAACGGGCCATCTTTGACGTTCTGCTGGAACGGGAACGGCTGGGAACGACCGGCGTCGGATCGGGGATCGCCATTCCCCACGGCAAGATCGCCGAACTGGACAAACTGTATGGACTGTTCGCCCGTCTCGAGGAACCGGTGGACTTCGATTCCGTCGACGACGAGCCGGTGGATTTGATTTTTCTGCTTCTGGCGCCCGAGTCCGCCGGTGCGGACCACCTGAAGGCCCTGGCACGCGTATCGCGCCTTCTGCGCGATAAATCGGCCCGCGACAAACTGCGTGAAACAGTGACGGCGGACGAACTCTATGCGTTGCTGACGGAATTCTCCGCGCCACACGCCGCGTGACGGTGTTGATAGCCGCCGCCTAACCCACCGTCATCCTTACACTTCGCCGTGACTTTCGTGCGTTGGGCTTGCTCCGCCCGACCGTTCGGTGTTCAGTGCACGGATCGCAATCAGGAGAGTGGCTGCATGCGTACCCTCAGTTGGCCTGCTACCGTCGCATTGGCCGTATGGGCCTTTCAGGCTCAAGCCGAAAGCGAGCCACGGTTCACACCGCCGGTGACGTGCCTCGAATCCGGCGCTTGCTTCATTCAGAACTATGTCGATCTGTTGCCGGGCCCAGGCCACAAGGACTACCGCTGCGGCCACTTGTCCTACGACGGACACAAGGGTACGGATTTCGCGGTCCGGGATTTGCGCGCCATGCGTCGCGGGGTTCCGGTTGTCGCATCGGCCTCCGGACGCGTGCTGCGCACGAGGGACGGCGAACCCGATGGCGTTTACAATCGCAAGCGGCCCGATGCGGTCAAACGCAGGGAATGCGGCAACGGCGCCATCATCGATCACGGAAACGGATGGGTCGGCAAGTACTGCCATATGCGGCGCGGCAGCGTGAAGGTCAAACCGGGCGATACGGTTGAGCGCGGTACGCCCCTTGGCCTGATCGGCATGTCGGGCAAGGCCGAGTTCCCCCACATTCACCTGACACTGACGCACAACGACCAAGTGATCGATCCGTTCTCCGGGCCGCAACGCGGCACCCAATGCGGAGATGTGCACCGGTCGATCTGGCGGGACCCGAGCGCCCGCGTGCTGGACTACCGCCTGACCGAACCCGTCAAGTCGGGCTTTGCCGGCAGCGTCAAGGATGTGAAAAAGGCCGCCGACGGCATCATCGACGCCTACACCGTTTCACGGACGGCACCGGAAATCATCGTCTGGTCGGTCTACAAGGGCGGCCTGCCCGGCGACCGTTCGGCGTTTCGCTTGCGCGCGCCCGACGGCAAGGTTCTGGGAAAATCCGTCACCAAACCCGTGCCCGGCAAGAAGGCCCGGGTGACGCACGGCTATCGGGTGAAACGCAAGGGCCTGGAATGGCCGCCCGGCGAATATACGGCGGACGTCCGCCTGTTCCGGCCGCGGGACGGCAAAATGGTATCGATCTTCGACCGCAAAATCAGATTGAAGATTCACTAGCCGGTGTGCCGTCGGCTTCACCGGCGCCCGGTCAGTGCACGCTGACCGGAACCAGATTGTTCTGAAGGGTCACGCCGACGGCGACCTCGAGATCGTCAAACGACGCCAACTCGTCGCCGCTGGACGAATAGACGGTGAAGACCGGCGCCCCCGATACGATGTGACGCTTGATATAGGCCATCTTGTCTTCGCTGGCGGGATACGGCTCGGCGCCGATTACGCTGTCGTCTCTCATCATTTGATGTACTCCTATACGCCCACCTAGTTACCGTCCGCGCGGTTGCGGATGTCGATCTTGCGGATGACGTTTTCGGGCTTGGGCCGTTCCAGATCGACGTGCAGCAGGCCTTTGTCCAGCTCCGCCCCTGTCACCTCCATACCTTCGGCCAGCACGAACGTGCGTTGGAATTGACGCGCGGCGATACCGCGGTGCAGATACACCCGTTTACCATCGTCCTGCTGCTTGCCGCTGATGGAGAGCTGGTTTTCCTCCAACGTGATATTCAATTCATCGTCGGAAAAACCGGCCACCGCGAGCGTGATGCGCAAATGACTTTGGCCGATTTGCTCCACGTTGTAGGGCGGATAGCCGTCGCTGGAGGACTTGTTGACCTGGTCGAGCATGCGTTCGAAATGGTCGAATCCGAGCAGCAGCGGGCTGTTGAAGAGTGACAAGCGAGACAAGGCAATCTCCTGCGAATGAGCGAGTGTGCCAGCAAGGTGCACTTGACCGGACATTCCCAGCCGGAAAGCGCCTTGCCCGGACCCATGACGGCATCCGATGCGTCCCGGCCTGATTGCGCCCGGCACGTACAATAAATGTGGGAATCGGGCAAATCCGGTTCAAGAGGTGCCGCAAGACCCAAAAAAAGGCCTTGCGTCCCTACGCCCCGTGGGGATGATTGCGCCGCGAAATTCGACGGAACAGCGTGATTTGGGAGGTAATGCCATGACGGATAGCGCGGATACGGCGGAACTGACGGTCGGTGTGGTCGGCGCGGGCGCCATGGGCCGGGGCATCGCCCAGGTGACGGTCACGGGCGGCATGAAGGCCATCGTCTACGACGCGGCACCGGGTGCCGCGCAAAAAGCCGCGGACTTTATCGCCAGCATGCTGTCGCGACAGGTTGAAAAGGGCCGTATGGACGCCGCCGACCAGGACGCCGCGCTCGCGCGCCTGCAGGTCGTCGACGACATCAATGCACTTGCGCCTTGCGATTTGGTGGTGGAGGCCATCGTCGAGAACCTCGAAATCAAACAGGACCTGTTCAAGTCACTGGAAGACATCGTCGGCGACGGCACCATTTTCGCGTCGAACACCTCCAGTCTGCGCATCGCCTCCATCGCGTCGTCCTGCAGCAGGCGCGACCGCATCGCCGGCCTGCATTTTTTCAACCCGGTCCCGATCATGAAACTGGTCGAAGTGATCGACGCCCCCGAAACCACGCCGGAGGTGGTCGAAACCCTGTGTGCCATCGGCAAACGCATGGGCCGGGTTCCCGTGGTCGTGCAGGACACTCCCGGTTTTCTCGTCAATTTGGGCGGCAGCGCCTACACCACGGAAGGATTGCGCGTCGTGTCCGAAGGCGCGGCCACGCCCGCTCAGGTGGACGCCATCATGCGCGACGCCTGTAACTTCCGCATGGGTCCGTTCGAGTTGATGGACCTGACCGGCATCGACGTGAATTTTCCGGTCCGCATGATCATCTACAACGGCTACTTCCAGGACCGGCGGCTGACCACCTCTCCGCTGCATGAAAGCATGCGCGAATCGGGCCGTCTGGGCCGAAAGACCGGCTGCGGCTTCTTCGACTACGACGCCGACGGCAAGATGGTCGCCGAAACCGCGAACGCGGACACCACGGCGCCGCCCGCCGACGCCGTTCTGATCGCCGAACCGTCACCGCAACTGGACGCGTTGATCGCTGCGGCCGGTGCACGCGTGCTGGCGGCGGACGATGGTGAAAGCCCGATCGTTTGCGCGCCGCTGGGCGAGGACTGCACCGCCGTCGCCAACCGGCTGGGCGTCGATCACAAGCGGCTGGTGGCCATCGACGTCACCGGCAACATCGCCAAGCGGCTGACCCTGATGCATGCGCCGGGCGCGGACGAACGCACGGTACGCGCGGCCGCCGCATTAATGGCCAAAACCGGCGCTGCAATCACGGTGATCAAGGATTCGCCGGGATTTGTCGCCCAGCGGCTACGGGCCATGGTCGCCAACCTGGGCTGCGAAATCGCCCAGGTCGGCGTGGCCAGTCCGGAAGACGTCGATACGGCCATGAAACTGGGTCTGAACTATCCGCAGGGCCCCTTGGAACTGGCCGAGGACATGGGAATGGAGACGCTGCATACCATCCTGACCAACCTGCAGGCCATCACCGGCGATGACCGCTACCGGCCGAGCCAGTGGGTGCGCCGCCGCGCGCTATTGGGCCTTCCGGCCCACACGCCGGATTGATCTCAGCCCGCCAGGGCGGCGAGGATGTCGTTGGGCAGGGCGAACGCCGCGCCGTGTACGCGGGCGTTGTAGTATTTCAACGCCGGGTCGAAACGAACGGCGTCGACGCGGTCCGCGATGACCGTATGGGACACGGCGGACATATCCTCCCGGTCCGTCGCCCAGCCGAAAGTCATGTGGCCGCCGATATAGGCGGGAACCGGCGCGACGTAGAAGCCGGTGTGGGCAAACAGCTGCTTCAGGCAACCGTGGGTGTTGATCATTTCGTCGCTTTGGTAGAACGGCACCCCATTCTGAGTGGCCACGATGCCGCCTGAACTGAGCACCCGGCGGCAGCCCTCATAGAACGGGCTTTCAAACAACACCGTGGCCGGGCCGACTGGGTCGGGCGAATCCACCAGGACAATGTCGAACCGGTCTTCGGTTTCGGCCACGTAGGCCGCGCCGTCGCCGATGATCAGATTGGTGCGCGGATCGTCGAATGCGCCGAGGCAAATGGACGGCAGGTGCTCGCGGCACAGGTCGACGACCTGCGGATCCAGCTCGACCATGGTGACCTGCTCGACGGGATGCTTGAGCACCTCCTCCAGCAATCCGCCGTCGCCGCCGCCGATAATCAGTACCCGCTTGGCGCCGCCGTGTGCAATCAGCGGAACGTGGGTCAGCATTTCGTGGTAGACGTACTCGTCTTTCTCGGTGGTCTGGACGACATTATCCAGCACCAGTACACGCCCGGTGTCCACATTGTCGAAAATTTCGACCTTCTGGAAGTCGGTGCGGCCTTCGAACAGCATCCGGTCGACCCGGAGGCGCTGCTGAATGCCTTCGTGCAGAACCTCGTCGTGCCAGCGGGTCACGTGACCAGGCCCCGCTTGTGTTCGGTCACCTGAACGTTCTCGGGGCGGAATGCACGCCGCAGCACCGGAATGGCCTTGTAGGGATCACACGTGCCGCAGACGAAAACATCCAGCGCGGCATATCCCCGCTCCGGCCAGGTATGGATGCTCATATGGGATTCGGCCAGCACCACCACTCCGGAAATACCGTTGTTGGGCGTGAAATGGTGCAAGTCCACATTGAGGATCGTGGCGCCCGCCGCCGTGACCGCGTCACACATGGCGGTGCGCACCCAGTCAAGATCGTCGATCCGCGATGCACCCCAGATGTCGATCAGCAAATGCGTGCCGGCAAAACGCAAACCGTCCTTATGGACGAAGAAATCCTCTTCGGAGCCTTCGGTCTCAGAGGTTTCCACGGCGAGAAGATGTGCTGGCTTCATGGCTGTTTCGTCCAAACTGAAAATCAGAGCCGCGGTGTTTGCCTGAATTGCCACGGTGTTGCAAGTGGATTCTTCTGCACGAAATGCATGGCCCCATGAATTTTTGTTGAGGCTTGCCGGAGGAGGATGCCGCCGGCATTTCACACCGGCGATCAACCGTTGGCGACCGCCGATCGGCCCTTCTTGGCCGCGGTGCGGCAAACTAGAGCAGTTCCTCTTTAGATGGAATCCATTCTGTTTCTCGAGCGGCCTGCTCATCCACCAGGAAGACGGGGCAGCGCGATGCCGGGCATCGCGCAAGCCGTCTGA
>JANQFL010000034.1 GCA_028277845.1 Sneathiellales bacterium | reverse complement strand
GTGAACACCACATCGCCGTTGCCGTCCAGCGCCGCCGTGCCGCCGACGGCATTGCCCACCGACTGCAGCGTCAGGGTGTCGCCGTCGACATCGGTGTCGTTGGCCAGCAGATCGCCGGCCAGGATGGTGACCGGCGTGTCTTCGGTGGTGGACGCCGTGTCGTCTCCCGCTACCGGCGCGTCGTTGACGCCGTTGACCGTGACCGTCACCGTGCCGGTGTCGGCGCCGCCGTTGCCGTCGGTGATGATGTAGTCGAAGGTGGCCGGGCCGTTGAAGTCGGGATCGGGCGTGAACACCACATCGCCGTTGCCGTCCAGCGCCGCCGTGCCGCCGACCGCGTTGCCCACCGACTGCAGCGTCAGGGTGTCGCCGTCGACATCGGTGTCGTTGGCCAGGAGATCGCCGGCCAGGATGGTGACCGGCGTGTCTTCGGTGGTCGAGACCGTGTCGTCTCCCGCCACCGGCGCGTCGTTGACGCGATTGACCGTGACCGTCACCATGCCGGTGTCGGTGCCGCCGCTGCCGTCGGCGACGGTGTAGTCGAAGGTGGCCGGGCCGGTGAAGCCGGCATCCGGCATGAACACCACGTCGCCGTTGCCGTCCAGTGCCGCCGTGCCGCCGACCGCGTTGCCCACCGATTGAATCGTCAGCGTGTCGCCGTCGACATCGGTGTCGTTGGCCAGGAGATCGCTGGCCAGAATGGTGACCGGCGTGTCTTCGGTGGCCGCCGCCGTGTCGTCTACCGCCACCGGCGCGTCGTTGACGCCATTGACCGATACCGTCACCGCGCCGATGTCGGTGCCGCCGTTGCCGTCGGCGACGGTGTAGTCGAAGGTGGCCGGGCCGGTGAAGTCGGCGTCGGGCGTGAACACCACGTCGCCGTTGCCGTCCAGCCCCACCGTGCCGCCGACGGCATTGCCCACCGATTGCAGCGCCAGGGTGTCGCCGTCCACGTCGGTGTCGTTGGCCAGCAGATCGCCGGCCAGGATGGTGACCGGCGTGTCCTCATTGGTGGATGCCGTGTCGGCGTTGGCGACCGGCGCGTCGTTGACCGCCGCTACGTCCACCGTGACCGATGCCGTCGCGGTGCCGCCGTTGCCGTCGGCGACGGTGTAGTCGAAGGTGGCCGGGCCGTTGAAGTCGGCGTCGGGCGTGAACACCGCGTCGCCATTGCCGTCCAACGCCACCGAGCCGCCGACGGTATTGCCCACCGACTGCAGCGTCAGGGTGTCGCCGTCGACATCGGTATCGTTGGCCAGCAGATCGCCGGCCAGGATGGTGACCAGCGTGTCTTCGGTGGCCGCCGCCGTGTCGTCTCCCGCCACCGGCGCGTCGTTGACCGCCGCCACGTCCACGGTCACCGACGCGGTCGCGGTGCCTCCATTGCCGTCGGCGACAGTGTAGTCGAAGGTGGCCGTCCCGTTGAAGTCGGCGTCGGGTGTGAACACCGCGTCGCCGTTGCCGTCCAGCGCCACCGTGCCGCCGACGGCGTTGACCACCGCGGTCAGGCTCAACGTGCCGCCATCCACGTCCGCGTCGTTGGCCAGCAGATCGGCCGCCAGGATCGTAACCGGTGTATCCTCGTCGGTCGCTGCCGCGTCCGGCATCGCCAGGGGCGCGATGTTGGTCCCGTCGACGAACAGCGTCGCATCGTTGAACCGCAGTTCCTCGACCGCCGTCGCCGTGTCCGTGCCACCAGTGCCCACCGTGTCCGTCACCGTTATCGTGCCGTCGCCGGCGATGGTGATGTCATGACCTTCGTAACCGCCCGTGAACACCGCCGCGTCGGTCCCGTCACCGCCGGACATCACGTCGTCTCCATCGCCGCCATCCAGCGTGTCGTCTCCGGCACCGCCGTCGAGGACGTTGGCGCCGGCATCGCCGGTCAGCCCGTCGGCGTGGGCTGATCCGGCCAAGTTCTCGATGCCTATGAGCACGTCGCCCTCAGCGTCACCGCCGACCGCCGTCCCGGCCGACAGGTCCACCGTTACGGCTGCCGCCGAGGCCGCATAGCTTGCCGTGTCCGACCCCTGACCGCCGTCGAGCTCGTCGTCACCTGCACCGCCGATCAAGAGATCGTCACCCGAACCACCCGCCAGCGCGTCGGCGCCGGCGGCGCCGTCCAGCACGTTGTTACCGGCGTTGCCGGTGATGGTGTTGTCGAGCGCATTGCCGGTGCCCGAGACCGCCGTTCCCGTCAGCGTCAGATTCTCGACGTGAGTAGAGAGCGAGAACGACACGCCCGCGACCACCGTATCGTTGCCCTCGCCCGCGGCCTCCGTCACGGTGTCGCCGGCATCGTCGACAACATAGGTGTCGTCGCCGAATCCGCCCGCCATCGTGTCGGCGCCGGCCGCGCTGATGATGATGTCGTTGTCCGCACCGCCTGAGAGGTCGGTCTGCAGCACGTAGGATTGACCCCCGCCCAGTTCGAGCCGTTCGACCCGCCGCACTGGGTTGGCGACGTCGAAATGCCGGTAAACATCGACGGAATCCGAGACGCCATAGCCGATCCGCAGGCTGTTCGCGGTCGTCTCGCCCAGCACGAACGCGCGGCTGAAATCGACGTCCGTCAGCGAGAAGACGTCGGTCAGAACGAGCGTGTCCTCGATCAAGGGATCGGCGTCGCCCGCGACCTCACTGACCAAGTCCTGCCCGTCGCCAATCCCGAACACGTAGCGGTCGGCCCCCTGGCCGCCACGCAGCGTATCGTCGCCGGCGCCGCCGGTCAGCGTATCGTCGCCCGCGTCGCCGTAAAGGTCGTCCACGCCGGCATCGCCGAAGAGGGAATCGTCATCCGTGCCGCCGTGGATCTCGTCATCGCCGTCGTCCCCGTGAATTGCGTCGGCACCCGGGTCGCCCATGAGCCAGTCGGCGCCCGCACCACCGCTGAGGGTATCGTCGCCGTCAGCCCCTGAAACGGTATCGTCACCGGCACCGCCGTCCAACACGTTGCCCGCGAAATCGCCGGTCAGCGTATCCCCGTGCGTCGAGCCTTCGACGTTCTCGACGTCCACGATCACATCGCCGTCGGCGTCGCCGCCGCTGCCGGTCCCCTCCGAAAGGTCGACCGTGACCGCTGCCGAAGATCCGGCGTAGGACGCTAGATCCGTGCCGAGGCCGCCGCGCAGCCCGTCCGCGCCAACGCCGCCAGTCAGGATGTCGTCGCCCGCCCCGCCGTAGAGTTGGTCGTCCCCCGCGTTTCCGATCAGTGAATCAGCGCCGCCACCGCCGAGCAGAATGTCGGTCGCCGAGCCGCCGCTCAGGGTATCGTTGCCGGCGAGCCCGTCGATGTCCTGGGGAGTCGTAGCCGCGCTCTTGTCGATGATGTCGTCGCCGGGGGTTCCGACCGTCGGTTCGATATTGGCCAGATCGACGAAGATATCCCGGTCTTCAAAACGAAGGCGCTCGACGTCATACAGCGTGTCCGACCCCGAATCACCGTCCACACCGGGTTCCAGATCGGTGATCGTGACGTGCGCCCCGCCTCCCGTGACCGTCCAGTCGTGATCCGCGTAACTCCCGGCGAAGACCGCCACATCGTCACTACCATCGCCACCGTAGATGGTGTCGTTTCCCGTGCCGCCGATCAGGATGTCGTCACCGGCGCCGCCATCGAGCAAATCGTGACCGGCCGCTCCGGCAACCAAGTCGTCTCCATCCGCGCCATAGAGGACATCGTACCCCTCGCTGCCGACTGCAGTGATGGGCAGGGTCGGGTCCAGCGTGTAGGTCCTGGAGGCGATATTCGTCGGACCCGTATACTCGCCTTCCGCCTTGGGCGCCTGCCAAACGAACGTGAATGCGCCGTCGTTCAACCCCGCGACGGCGACGGCGTTGTTGGCGTCCTGCCGGTACAGATACAGATCTTCGTTGGGGGTGTTCGGAGGCGGTTGGTCGAAATAGGAGTCGCCGTACTCCCAGGCTTCGCCGACGCGGAACGAGGCCCCGATCGGCCTGTTGTTGTGATCGAAACGC
This sequence comes from Sneathiellales bacterium, assembly GCA_028277845.1. Taxonomy (GTDB): domain Bacteria; phylum Pseudomonadota; class Alphaproteobacteria; order JANQFL01; family JANQFL01; genus JANQFL01. Next base: position 15,403 of record JANQFL010000034.1, on the reverse strand, counting down.
CGAGCGTAGATTCCCGGACTGCCGTCCTGGCTGAACTCCGGCGAGCCGTTCTTGGAGATGTCGTTTGCACGAGACTCCCAAGCAACGACGAACCCCCCGTCAGTGAGTGCGGCAACCCGTGCATTCTCCTGGATATCGAGGAAGTAATCGTTGGCCTTCTCGATGTCTGTGAGGGCCATGCCATCCGCCTGGAACCGCTGCCAATAGATATCCGATTCGTTGAAATCGCGGCCGGTTTCCGCGTCCTTTTGACCGACAGCCTCTTCCCAGGTGACGACGTAGGTGTCGTCGGCCAACACCGCGATGCTGGGTCGGCGCGGTGTCCACGAACTCTCGTATTCGACGACCGTCATGTTGGCGCCGTTGGCCGTCCCGTCGGCGTCGTGAAGCTGTCCGTAGAGGCCGGTCTTGTGCTCCGCCCCCTGATTGAAGATGTCGAACTGATCCCAGAAGACGACGAAACTGTCGTCGGACAACACGTCCAGCGCGACAAAACGCTGGGGTTCCCCGACTTCGGTATTGATTTGGAAGGCGGCGCCGTCCGCGTCCCCGTTCGCCAGGAACATCTGGGCGTAGATGCCGCTGCCGGCCGTGTCATCGGCCTGCCATGCGACGATGAACCGCCCGTCGGAGAACGTCTTGGCGACCGGGTTCTCGTCGATTGCGCCGGCGCTCGTATCGTGCAGCGGGCTGACCGCGATCTCACTCCCGATGGGGGTCAGCGAGGAGTCGAACCGCTGAGCATAGATTCCGGAGTGGGTGCGGTCGTTGCTCAGCCGTGTCCAGGTCACGACGAAGCTGTCATCGGCGAACGCGGCAATACTCGGTCGGCGCTGGTCGTCCGCCCCGGAGATGATCTGGGTCTCGACGCTGCCGGGGACGGGATTGCCATCCGCACGGAACTCGCGCGCATAGATTGTATCGGCGGCGGCCCACACGCGGTAGACCGCCATATACCCACCGGTCGAGAGCGGCGTGATCGCGGGGGTCCACTCGTACTGGCTCGGCGTATCGGCATGGGCGAGCGTGGTGTCGCCGGCGGTGGCGTCGAGACGGCCGACCTCGATCCGGACCGTCGCCGTCGCTGTCTCGCCCGAGGGGTCAGAGGCCTCGTAAGTGAACTCGTCAACCCCGATGAAATCGGTATTCGGGGTGTAGGTATAGGTGTTGGCAACGGCATCGAACGTTACCGCTCCGTATTCGCGGCGCGACTCCGCAGCCTCGATGATCGTCAGCGTGTCGCCATCCGGATCGACGAGCGTGAGGGGCGCGGTGATCGCCTGATTGCGGCGCAGGACGGCGACCGAGTCGGTTGCCGTCGGTGCGTCATTTGCGTTGTTGACGGTCACATTGACGATGCCGGTGGACGTGCCGCCCTTGCCGTCGGCGATACTGTATTCAAACGATGTCACGCCGGCGAAACCCTCTTCGGGCGTGAAGACGACATTGCCCAACCCGTCGATCTCGACCGACCCGTTCTCGGGGTTGCCGACACCGACGAAGGTCGGCTGATCGCCGTCGGAATCGGTGTCGTTCGCCAGTAGGGTGCTGATCGGAATCGTGACCGGCTGGTCCTGGTCGGTGGTCTCGGCATTCGCGCCCGCGGTCGGCGCGGCGTTTTCCGGACCGACATAGACCTCCGCATCGGAGAAGCGCAGGAGCTCGACGCCGTCGAGAGTGTCCGTGCCGTCGACACCAGACACCGTCACCGTCGATGTGCCCGCCCCGGTGATGGTGTAACTGTCGCTGAAGCCGCGGAACTGTGCCGTGTCGATCCCGTCCCCGCCATGGAGCTCGTCGTCTCCCGCGCCGCCCCGCAGCACATCGTCGCCGAGGCCGCCCGTCAGGGTGTCGTTGCCATCGCCGCCGATCAGGGCGTCGTCGCCGGCCCCGCCGTCGATGTCGTCGTTGCCGGCACGGCCTTCCAAGGTATTGGCGCCGTCGCCGCCGGTCAGGGTATCGGCGGCGTCGGAGCCGACGACCGACTCGAAACCGGAGATGACATCGCCGGCGGCATCGCCGCCGCTTGCTGAATCGTCGGATAGGTTGATTGTGACGGCAGCGGTCGATGTCTCATAGGACAGGGTATCGTCGCCGGCCCCGCCCGACAGGGTGTCGGCCCCGGCGCCGCCGACGATCAGGTCGTCACCGCGCGCGCCGCGCAGGTCGTTGGCCACGTCGTTGCCGATCAGCAGGTCGTCACCGTCGCCGCTGAAGGCGTTTTCGATGATGGTGCCGTCGGCGATCTCGAACGTGTTGCCGGCAATGGTGCTGGTCCCATATTCCCTGAGATCGATGAGGGTGTTCTCGGCGACCGGCGCGGCGTTGATGGTGTCCACACCGGCATCGTCGGCAAGCACCCCTCGCGCCACCGCTTCTTCCGCCGAGAGTTCGCCGAACTCATGCGTGTAGACGTACACGTCGTCGTCACTGGTGGCGTCGCCATACAGCCGCAGCGACCAGCTCTCCAGTGAGCCGTTGTTGCCGTAGTTCCCGTCGTCCTCAATGCGGAGCGCCCATTGACCGGCCCCGGTCTCGCCGCGGAAATGGGCGCTCGACATCCCGTAATCGAGCCCGTATTGCGGCACGCCCCCCGTCTCGCTGCCGTCGGCGCGGATACCGGGCCGGTCCAGCAGCACGCTCTCGGTGCCGTCCGGCGAGATCAGGGTGATGACGAGGTCCTGAAGCCGGGTGTCGTTGTGCAGGCGGATATCGACCTCGACGAAATCGATCTCCAGGCCGTTGGCGACGGTGACCGTATCCGTGACCGTTCCGCCATTGACGATGGCGAGGGCCGGGTTGCTATCCACCTGCGGGGTCGCCTGTTCGTTCGCGTAGGTCGACTGGGCCTGCCAAGCCTCGGCCAGCCTGACCGCGGCGTAGGAATTGACCAGCCCGAAGCCGTGGTCATGGTTGTAGTGGAGGCCGCCGCCGTTCCAGTTCGTGGCGGCATTGGTCGCCCATCCGGAGCTGTCGAAATCGAACTTCTGGGCCGAATAGGCGAGGATCTCCTGGACGTCGCGATAGCCGAGCTGGTCGTTGGCCTCGAGCATGAGGGCGACCACGCCGGAGACCACCGGCGCCGAATACGAGGTGCCCTGGCCGAAGGCGTAGTCGCCGCCATCTTCCGACGGGGTCGCGTTGTAGCCGTCCATACCGAGCCGGTCGGTCGAGGTGATGTCGGTGCCGGGCGCGGTCACCAGGATGTTGGCGCCGGGCGTCGAGAAGTTGGCCGCGCCACCGTCCCCTTCGACCGTATCGACGCTGGTACCGGCACCACCGGCGGCGGCCACCGTCACCACATAGCGGGAGTTATTGAAGTTGCTGTAGTTGGTGTTGTCGCCTTCGATCCGCGCATTACCGGCGGAGAACACAACGACCGTTCCCAGACCGCCGCGCTTGGAGGAGACGGCGGTCTGCAGTTCGTTGAACCACGTGGCGTAGGACGGATTGCTCTTGTCGATCTGGAAGAAGGTGCTGCCGAAGCTGTTGTTGGACACGTCCACGTTCTGCGCCGGCGCGAAGCCAACGCCCACCGCCCCGGTGCGGAATCCCGCCAGATCGGCGCCGTAGGCCACCCCCACCGAGCCGGCATCGTTGCGCTCCGCGGCGATGATCCCGGCGAGGAACGTCCCGTGGTTCTCGTCGGGATCGGTGGGCGTCGGATCGTCGTCGTTGGCGTGGAAATCCCAGTCGATGTCGGTGCGGTAGTTGTCGTCGAGGTCGGTATGGGTGTGCAGCACCCCCTGGTCGTTGATGCCGACGACGACGCCGGCGCCGGTGTAGTCGTCCCAGACGTCGATGGCGTTGGTGGCCGAGAGGTACCACTGAAGCTGGAACAGATGATCGGTCGGCATGCCCTGGCGAAGATCGAGGTCGACGGTGGCGGTCGCACGCCCGCCGCGGCCGTCGTCGATGGTGTAGTCGAAGGACGCGTTGCCGACGAAGCCCTCCGTCGGGGTGAAGACGATGGACTCGTCGTCGGCGATCCGCACGCTGCCGCCGGTGGGATTGGCGACCTCGACGATGGTGAGCGCATCGCCGTCCATGTCGACGTCGTTGGCGAGGAGATCGGCCTTCGACAGGGTGATGGCGCTGTCGCCGCGCTGCTCGACCCGGTCGCCGGCGGCGATCGCCGCGTTGTTCTGGTTCGAATCGAGCGCGACGATCCGGTCGGAGAACCAAAGTTCCTCGATGCTGGTCAGCGTATCGACACCGTCGGCGCCGGCGAAGGTCGCCTGGAGATCGCGGACGATCCAATCGCCGTTGCCCTGGTTGGTGATGTCGTAGTCTCGGAACGCGCTCGCGAACAGGGCAATGTCGTGTCCACCGCCGCCGGCGAGGCTGTCGTTGCCCTCGCCGCCGACGAGGGCGTCGTCGCCACTGCCGCCGGTGAGGGTGTCGTCGCCGCCGTTCCCGTGCAGGAAAACGTTTGTCGCCGTTCCTGCCGTGAGCGTGTCGTTGCCGGCCGCGCCGAACGCGGCCTCAAACGACGTCGCCCCGAGGTTCAGCGTAAGGTTGTCGCTCCCGATGCCGAGGGCGAGGTCGTATCCGGCGCCGCCGTCGACGGTTGTGTCGTCGACATCGAACAGCACCTCATCGTTTCCTGCTCCGCCGCGGAGCTCATCCGCACCGAAACCGCCCTCGATACGATCGCCGCCGTCACCGCCTGATATGGTGTCGTCGCCGTCGCCGCCAACCAGCATGTCGGCGCTGGCGCCTCCGGTGATGGTATCGTCGCCGTTGAAGCCCCAGAGAGCGACGCTGTCCGAACCCGTCGTCTTGAGATCGTCGCCGCCGTCGCCGCCGAATACCGATTCGACGCCGAGGGCGAGAGCATCGACGACCAGACCCTGACTGCCCGAGATCTTGAGGATATCGTGGCCATCGCCGCCGGAGATGTTGGCAAGAAGATCATCGGCATCGACGATGATGACATCGTCGCCTAGCCCACCGGATATCTCGTCGCTGCCGCCACCGCCGTCGAGATAGTCCCCTTCGTCGCCTCCGGTCAGCGTATCGTCGCCACCGGCGCCATACAGTACCGCCCCTCCTGCCCCGCTCCCGGCGCTCAGTGAATCGTTTTCGTCCGTACCGATGAGGGTATCCACGGCGCTCGACACCGTATCGAGGGTGGCGCCGCCGGGGGTGTTGGCCAGCAGCGCGGTGGTACCCCCTTCGGTAGTGAGCAGGTCGTCGCCTTCCGCTGTCGTCGTGGTTGTCGCGCCCGCCTCCAGGTATCGAAGGCCGACGTCTGCCGCCTGACCGATATGGTCGCCCGTCGCGTTCGCATCGCCGGCGAAAATGGAGCCCGCGGCCCACTCCACGTCGGCAACGCCGTGGATTTCGTTGGACGTGCCGTGACTTCCCGTGAACGAGCCTGCCGCCAAATCGACGGAAGTGAATCCCGCCTCGTCGAGGGTCTGCAACTCCCCCGCATCCGCCACACCGTCCTGGTCCAGGTCACGCCAAATCCGGAACTCGCCGTACCGGGCATCCTGTGCGTCGAGCTTGCCGTCCTGATTGGTGTCGAATACCTCGGCAAGCCCCTCCAAATCCGTCTCCGCTGTCGTGCCATGCAGCGCGAACGACAATTCATCGGCACGGTCGATTACATTGTCGGCGCCCGCGCTCCCGGTGGCCGAATCGAGATCGATGACCAGGAGTCCGTCATCCGGCCCGACCCACCCCGTCTTTTCCCGGAAGCCGTCTTCGTCCCAGTCAAAGGTCGCCAAAGAAGACGGAGCGTCGACCAATTCGATCCCATCACCGTCGAGGTCGAGGACGATGGGAGAGGTGGCCGAATACAATGCCGACATCGGGACGGAAACACCAGGACTAGGGGGTATTGTATCAATTATAGAAATGCCCCCCTCAATGAGGTTGTCTAAGAATTCAAGTGCCTCCTTTTTCATGTTTTCTGCTAATGGGCTGTCTGCAATTAATCCATACCCGACAACGGCGGCTACACCAACAAGAACTAAAGGCCACCCAGCCACACCAAAAAATGCGGCAGCAGCAACTGTGCCTTTCGCAGCCAACCCGGTGATAACGGTCGCACCAAGCTCAGCGAGTGTTGCCGCAACTGCACGGGTCCCGTCTTCATCCCTGTAATACTCTTCAAATCCAGCGGCGGACACGGTAATAAAACTTGCAGCCCTTCCTATGTACTTTAGACTTTTGCCCATTTCTACAAGCTCTTTGGCGATGATTTTTGAATGAGCATCCGGCGTCTTAATTGCATCAATAGCTTCTTCAATCTTTAGTTTTTTTGCTAAATCTACTACTGCTTTATTGTGGTCGCCTAACTTATTAGCCGCATGGGCTGGTGCAATCCTATTGAAATCATCCCGAATTTGTTGGGATGCGACGCCTTTGTTTATGAAATCAACAATCGCAGACAACTCACCTAATTTATTTACAGTATTTTTTATATTTTCTATATGGTCAGCTGTTGTATTTGGAAAATACTTGGCGTTAAATACGAAATTCGAAACGCTGGTGTTCGCCGAATAGTCTGTCAAAACTCGGTCCAAATGGCTGACGTCGCTGATGACACTGAAAATGTCTGTAAATACGGCAGGCGACGTCGTGTCGTTTAGGCCGGACGTGAAATCAATATCGCCCGTCAAGCGATCCGCAAGATCAGCGTCGAAATCGATAGAAAATTCGAAATCGTCGGCCGGCGGGGACGAGTTGCCGAATTTGGCACCGCCGCCGGTATCCCAATTGGAGGAGGGCGGGGGCGGGGGCGTCGTCGTGGAACCGGGAGGCGGCGCCGGCGGCGCCGGCGGCGGGCTGGGCGGCGGCTGGTAGCCCCCGCCGCCGAAATAGCCGTTGACCGTCATGCCGTAACTGCCCGCGACTGAAGCGGAGCCTTTGAGCGCGACGGTAACCGAGCTTGCGGCGGACGAAACGGGGGAATCTGCCGCCGGCTCATCGGCTCCCGTGCCGTCGCTCGGTGCGACGGGAGTCGCGGCCGCGGTGCCGCCCACATCTCCGCCTTGAGCGGCGGCATCGGAGGCGGCCAAGTCGTCGTCCCACCAGCGGCGAAACGTCGCCCGATCCCTTCGGCCCAGGCCAGGGGCGGTCTCGACAATTCCGCCGCCACGCGTATGGAACGGCGTTCTTTGGCCAAGGCCCTCGCCCGTCGCCCCGTTGCCCACCAGATACCCAATCTCGCTGCCACCGTCGGGCCAGGTGAAGGCGGGCTCAGCCGCCTCCACACCCGGCAAGTCGACAAAGACGTCGCTGAGCCCTAATGCGCCGTCAAAGCTCGGGGTCCCGCCGCCAATGTTCGCTGTCCCGTCTGCCGCCAGGACAGGTTGGAGAACCGTCGACTGGTCGCTTTCTTTCCTCACGACACTCTCCCTCAAAATGAAAAACCGGCGACTTGGCTAACTGTCATTTCGGCGGCGTGCGGTGCCCCACAAGCTGATTCGCACAACTGCTCCGTGTTTTCGCATCCGCCATCAGGCCTCCTAAGACGTCACCTGTCATCGGCGCCTCAAGGTTGCGGCCCTCCAAAAAAATACAATTCTTGCCTGTTTCGACTGATAAACAACCAAAATGCCATAATAAAAATTCCAAGAAACGGGACGCAAAATAAAATGAAGAAAGTGGTTTGTATTTGGAAGCTGGTAATTTTCCTATCTATAATACTTTTTGAAAAAATCCAATGCCACAATAAGCCAGTGTGCAAAAATAATAAGAAAGCGACGAAAAATAAAATATCTTTGTCGTATATAAGAATACCTCTCCTTTCAGTGGCCAATATAAAAAGCAGCGCTGCCGGGAAAATTGCAGTGAAATATTTAGTGCCTCTTTTTTGCTTGATCTTTTTCAAGAACATGCCCTGAACAACGAGGTGCAAAAAATACACGGTCGCGCTAATCATTAGCAAATAGAGAACATCAAGAACGAAATGCACATTAGAGTTACTTATACTGTCCATGACAAAAATCTCCTGTGCTGAAGGACGGCGATGGAAATATCAAGAATCATCTTCTTAGTGTTTCGATAGCTCAGATGAAAATAAAACAACATGCTTCAGCGATATCTAATTTCTTTCAGTGATCTGTTTAATTCCCTGCATAACAAGGATTTCCGTAAGGCGGGATGAAAACGAGACGACCATCGGTTGGGCCTTGCCAGCGCTACCGGCGGATCGCCCCCATCGCATCCATCTTCCGCCCCTAAGTGTCGCCGTTTGATGCGCGTGCGGCCGCGTCGGCCGCGGCACGCTCCCGTCCTGCGGCGGGCCACTCGACCGTGACGCGGTCCTTCCCGTCCGCCGAGATCTGAACCGTGCGCACCGGCCGGTCGGGAAACACGTTCTCGCGGATGTCGCGGATGATGTCGTCGGCGCCGCCGAACGGCGCCACGATGTCGTAGAGCCAAACGCGGTCGCCGCAGCGCCACTCCTGGGGGGCGAGCCGCACCTGACCGGCCTTCAGCCGCTGCTCCCGATGTTCGTCGACGAGGGCCCAGCTCGCGTACGCGACCGCGCGGCCGTCGCGCCGGTAGAGGCGGAACTGGCGCGCCGCCAGGGCGGGCACGACCATCCACTCCAGATCGCTGACGAAGACGTACTTGTGGGCGAGCGACTGCATCATCAGCCCGACGACGGGCCCGATGACCTCCAGCGGGCTGGCCGGTTGCGGCGGCGCCGTGCCGGCCCCGGCCGCGGCGGGCGCGTCTTCGCCCGCGGCACACTCCCGCCCCGCACCGGCCGCGCGCGCGACCGCGTCGTTCCCTCCGGCTTGATCCGTCGCAGTCGCCGGCTCGGCCGCATCGACGGACAGGTCGGTGCCCTTACCGCCGGCGCTGTCTGCCTTTCCGCCCTTCTTCGCGCCCGCTTTCTTGCCCCTGGTGACCGGACGGCGTGCCGGCCTCGGGTTCGCGGCGTCGGTCACCCGATCGCCGTCCGCTTCCCCTTCAAGAACCGCTCCCCGGTCGTCGGCCAGTGCATCCGGCGCCTTTTCAGTCATCGCCATCATCTCATCCCCTGGAGCACATTGCGTTTTAAATTTATTAAAATATAGAGGAAGTTAACCATTGAATATTAATTTTGCCGCACGGGACACGCTATAACAACCCTTTGCTCCATATCTTTTCTATGAAAGATAGTACTCGCAGGCGTGCATCATCCGGACGAAATGATGATTGACCGAAATAAGCTCGTCAAATAAGCGAGTTTGAAATTTTGGCGACGATCTGGCGACTATCCACGGCGAAGCGGACGTGGATCCTTATGTGCTGCCGGGCGCCCGCCTCCTCACATCTGCCGCAAAAGCCCGGCTTCCACCTATGAGGAGAAGAATTTCAAATGGATGCCAAAAATCAATGCGCCGATGAAACAGAGAACGAGGAGGGCCGCCAGGAGATACTCTCGCCAGGCCACCGCGTCCTCGAACGCGAAGCCGAACAACTCGCTCAAACCAGCACTGTAGGCGAGCCAGACCAGCGCAAAGGCGGGCCCGGCCACCGGAAAGGACAGGAGGACGGCGGACGCGCTGAGGCCAAATCCCGTACGGCCGGCCTTCGTGAACAGATCGAACCAAACGAAGATGGAGCCGATCATCGGCAGCGCGGAATTCGGTTATTCCGGACGCGCGGTTCATACCCGTAAGGCAGGCAGAGTCAGTTCTCGGTGGTTTCCAGCCCGCGATTCGAACCTGCGAGAGGGAGAGTAGGGCGGGTTCCCTGACTATTGGAACAGGGAAATCCTCTGACCGAACAGGGTATTCGGCCGCTGCTCCGAGCGCCTCGATCCCGATCAACTGGCCCTCGGGCTCGAAGACCTCGACGCGGATAGGGCGCGCGCCGAAGTTCGAAGGAACTGGTATACTATCCTCCGTGCATTTGGGCAGTGCCAAACAGAGCTCTGCCTCGTCCTGCAGGCGGGACCAAAAGCGGCCGATACATTGCGGTTTTTTTCAGTAAGAGCTTTCTATTGACTTCGAAAGCGCGGACGTCCGGTAGGCCGCACGCACGGTTCAGCGCCATGCCTGCCAGCGGCATTTTTCGATGGATCTTTGTCTTCTCTATGGTTGCCCTCCTCGTTTTCTGGGCGGCTTTTCGAAGTCCCGACACTGAGTTCAGGTCGACCCTTCACGTTTTCGGCACACTGGTCGAAATCATCATTCGGGATACGGACGAGGCCGCGGCGCAAAGGGCGATCTCGGCGGTGTCCGCGAGCTTTCAGCGCATGCACACGGGTTGGCACTCATGGGAACACGGTGAATTGCGTGACCTCAACCAGGCCATCGCCGTCGGCCGCAGCGAGACTGTCAGTTCGTTTCTGCTTCCCCTGATTCATCAGGCAAAACAGTTCTATCGGCTGAGCGACGGGCTGTTCAACCCGGCCATCGGCGCCCTCGTCGCCGAATGGGGTTTCCATGCGGATAAACCGGAGACTGGGGCAATCCCCTCCCCGGAAACGATCCGGGCGCTGCTCTCGCAAAATCCAACCATGGACGACCTGGTTTTCGACGGCACCCGGATCGCCTCCCGCAACAGGTCCGTCCGGCTCGATTTCGGCGGTTTTGCCAAGGGTGCCGCGCTGGATCGGGCGGCGGAGATTCTAAAATCCTTCGGGATCGAGAATGCGGTGTTGAATGCCGGCGGCGATCTCAGGGTTCTCGGCGACCATGGAAACCGGCGCTGGCGCGCCGGCATACGCCATCCCCTGGATTGGGGGCTCATTGCGTCCGTTGACCTGGTGGCCGGAGAAGGCCTCTTTACCTCCGGCAACTACGAGCGCTACCGCGAACACGAGGGGCGACGCTATACCCATATCATCGATCCGCGGAACGGCATGCCCATCGACCGGATCGTATCCGTCAGCGTCATCCATCCCAATGGCGCCCTTGCGGACGCGGCGGCAACGGCCTTGAGCATCGCCGGGCCAACCGATTGGAGTCGGGTCGCCCGTCGAATGGGGGTCAACTACGTGCTCCTGGTGGAGAAGACCGGCACCGTCTATTTGTCGCCGGAAATGAAGAAGAGGGTAACCTTCGTAGGCACTCCACCCGAAAAGGTCGTCGTCCCACCTTGGCGGCACACCGATGCGCCCAAGCCCACGAAGAAGGATGTCGCGACAGAGCCTGAATGACGCCACTAAGTCACAATCATCGGTGTGGAATTTTTTTGGCAATATGTGCCTTGAAGTGCAAAAAAAATTAATCCACACAAAGGCCACAATGACTTTATTTTATTTGGTATTTTCAGGACGACACCAAGAGCAATTCGTTTTTTTAGAATCCTTGAATATGTGGCGATATTAATTTAACATCAAAGCCCTACTAAATTTGTGGTCGGCCGGCTTGGGGGGAGGGAATTGGCTGTCGATGACAGAGTGACTCGGCGAAACGTACTCAAGGCAAGCGTAGGGTCTTTGGCTCTCGCAAGCTTGGGATATCTGCTCGACCCCGGAACAGCATCCGGCCGAATCGTGGTCGTCGGCGCAGGCGTGGCCGGCGGCACGACCGCCCTATTGCTCGGTGAACGGACATTCGACGCCAAGGTCACGCTGATTGAACGCGACCCGACACGGCTGGTACCGCAACCTCATCGGCCCGTGGTGAGGGGTTCTGTGCGCGGTGTCCCCAATGGAGACTTGCAGGCCGCGGGTGTCGACCTCGCGATTGACGAAATCGTCGATGTGGATTGGCACCGACAAGAGGTCCTTGCCTTTAGCGGGAGGAGATTCCCCTTTGATCACCTTGTCGTCGCGCCTGGGATTGCGGCGCGCGACGAAGGCATCGAGGGCTATGGCCGCTTGGCGGCCTACGAGTTTCCCCATGCCTGGGCCGGCGGCGGTCAGGCAGAGCGTTTGCAGGCCCAGATCGAGGCCATGCCGGACGGTGGCGTCGTGATCGTCCGCGCACCCGCCGGTCCGCACCGCTATCTCCAAGGCCCGTATGTCCGGGCTCGGTGCATCGCGCGGTATCTGGCTCAGACGAAACCCCGCGGCAAGGTCATCGTTCTCGACGCCAAGGACGATTTCCCGCAACGGGACGCCGTTCTCGCAGAATGGGCCACTGAATTTCCCGGCGGCACTCTCGAATGGATTGGGGCGGGCGCTGGAGGCGAGGTGACCGCCATCGACGTTGCAGGCAAGCGCTTGCTGACGAGCTGCGGATGGATTTCGGGCAATGTCATCAACTTCATTCCCGCCCAACAGGCGGGAACCATCGCACAAGTCGGTGGCATGAAGGATGCGACGGGCTGGTGCCCCGTGGAAGCTCGGAGCCTCCGTTCGCGGCTACGTCCAGACACCTGGATTCTTGGCGACGCAAACGACCGCGGTCAGGGATCCAAGACAGCAGAATCCGCCCTAAATCAAGCAAGGCTGTGCGCGGACTCGATTCTGTCGACCCTATAGCTTTGGTGGACTCTGGGGGTCGTTGAGACTGAATCGAGGATCCATGGAACCGTCTGACTACATCCTGATCGGCAACGCCTCGGCCTTCATGGCCGGTCTGGGAATCCTGCTGGCAACCGCGCTGGCGGTCGCCAACAAGTTCCTGTGGGTGTACGAGGATCCCCGCATCCAGGAAGTGGAAGAGCTTCTTCCGGCAACGAATTGCGGCGCCTGCGGGCTGGCCGGCTGCCATCCGTTCGCCGAGGCCCTGATCGCCGGAACGGTTTTGCCATCGGCCTGTACCGTCTCCTCCAAGGAAGCGACCGAGGAAGTCGCCGAATACCTGGGAGTCGATGCGGGCGAGGCGGAAAAGCGCCTAGCCTATCTTGCCTGCGCCGGCGGCACCCACGTGGCCCGCATGCGCGCCTACTACGTGGGCATGGGGAGCTGTCGGGCCGCGGCTCAGGTCGCCGGCGGCCCCAAGGCCTGCGCCTGGGGCTGCCTGGGGCTGGGCGACTGTGCCGTCGCCTGCGAGTTCGACGCCATCACCCTGGACCGCAACGGGCTCCCCGTGGTCGACGCGAATCTGTGCATTGCCTGCAACGACTGCGTCGTGGTTTGCCCGAAGCACCTGTTCTCACTGCATCCGGTCAGCCACAGGCTGTGGGTCGCCTGCGCCAACTTGCTGCACGGAGACTTGGCCGAATCAGACTGCGAGGTGGCATGCACCGCCTGCGAACGGTGCGTCAAGGACGCGGCCGAGGGGCTGATCGAGATCCGAAACAATTTGGCGGTGGTCGACTATGACAGGAACGAGTTGGCCTCGCCCGACGTCATCGAGCGGTGTCCGACCGGCGCCATCGTCTGGATCGACGAGGAAACCGGAGTCCGAAAGGGCCTGGGAGCCAAGAACATCATACGAACCGAATCCTTGCCCGCGCGGCAAGCCTATCACTCAGCGGGAGTGTGATCATGACCTTCATGGGAAAACCCGAGACGAAGATGGGAAAATCCGAGACCACGCCGAGGTACCCGGGGACCCGCATGGCCTTGGACGGCAACACGGCCGTGATCATGTGCGAAAGGGAGGCCTCGGACGCTGCGGGGGCCTATCCGATCACCCCGTCAACCCAGATGGGCGAGTTCTGGGCCGAGGAGACAGCCAAAGGGCACGTCAACATCTCGGACAAATCCCTGGTTTTCATCGAACCGGAATCCGAACACGCCGCCGCCGCGGTGACAGCCGGCATGTCCATGTCCGGTCTGCGGGCCACGAATTTCTCCTCGGCGCAAGGCATCGCATTCATGCACGAGTCCCTCTATGCGGCCGCGGGCAAGCGCCTGCCCTATGTGCTGAACATCGGCTGCCGGGCGATCACCAAGGCCTCGCTGAACGTGCACTGCGGGCATGACGACTACCACTGCATCGACGACACCGGGTTCTTCCAGCTGATGGCCTGCGACGCCCAGGGGGCCGCCGACCTCAACCTCATCGGGCGCAAGATCGCCGAGCTGGCCCTGACCCCGGCCGCGGTGGGACAGGACGGCTTCCTCACCACGCACCTGATCGAACCGGTGCTGGTGCCCGAGCGCGAGCTGATCGCCGAGTTCCTTGGCCGTCCAGACGACATCATCGACTGCCCCACACCGGCGCAGAAGATGATCTTCGGCGAAACCCGCCGACGCATCCCTATCGTCTGGGACGTGGACAACCCGGTGGTTTCCGGCGCCGTGCAGAACCAGGACTCCTACATGCAGACCGTGGCGGCCCAGCGGCCCTACTTCTATGACCACATCCAGGAAATCGCCGACGAGGTCATGGCGGAATACGAGACGCTGACCGGCCGGAGATACCGTCGGATCGTCACCCACAACCTGGAGAACGCCGACTACGTGATCGTCGGCATGGGGTCGCTGATCCCGCAAGCCATCGCCGTCGCCAACTATCTGCATGAAACCCGAAAGCTGAACATCGGCGTGCTGGACGTCACCATGTACAGGCCGTTCCCCGGCGACCTGATCAGCAATGCCCTGGCCGGCAGGAAAGGCGTCGCTGTCCTCGAGCGCACCGATCAGCCGCTGTCGGAAGACTTGCCGCTGATGCGCGAGGTGCGTGCTTCGATCTTGAAGAGCATCGAGAACGGCGGTGCCTCCGGTGGCGCCGAGCCGTATCCGGACTACGCCGTCTACAAGTCCTTCAAGGAGGTGCCACCGCTGTACTCGGGGGTCTACGGCCTGGGCAGCCGCGACCTGCAGCCGGAAGGTATCATCGCCGCGATCGAGAACATGCTGCCGGAAGGCAGGGCCAGGAAGATGTTCTACCTCGGCATCGACTTCATGCCTCCGTCCGCCACCACACCGAAACAAGAGATCCACCAGGAGAAGCTGAAGGAACTCTATCCCGGCATCGAAGCGATGGCCCTGCGGGGTTCCGAGAATCCCGACCTGCTGCCGAAGGGAGCCATCACCGTGCGCATGCACTCGGTCGGCGGATGGGGCGCCATCACCACCGGCAAGAACTTGGCCCTGACCCTGTTCGAGCTGTTGGGCTACGACATCAAAGCCAACCCGAAATACGGCTCCGAAAAGAAAGGACAGCCGACGACTTACTATATGTCCGCGGCTCCCGAGCCCATTCCGCTCAACTGCGAATACCACCACGTAGACGTGGTGTTGTCCCCCGACCCCAACGTGTTCAGCCACTCCAACCCGTTGTCCGGCCTGAAGAAGGACGGGGTGCTGATCATCCAATCCACCGCTGAGGACCCGGAAGACGTGTGGGACAGCTTCCCGCGCCACGCCCAGGAATACATCGTCGAGAATGACATCCGCGTGTTCTACGTCGACGGGTTCAAGATCGCCAGGGAGGAGGCGTCCACCGCCGACCTGGAGTTGCGCATGCAGGGGAATGCATTCCAGGGTGCCTTTTTCGCCGGATCGCCCCTGATGGACATGGCCGGACTGAACGAACAGAAGTTGTTTGCCGCCATCACCGACCAGCTTCTCGACAAGTTCGGCGCCAAGGGCAAGCGGATC
>JANQFL010000093.1 GCA_028277845.1 Sneathiellales bacterium | reverse complement strand
GTGGTGGTCAACACCAGCTTCAACGTGCGCGGCGAACCGATCGTCTGCACGCCCGAAGACGCCTTTCACTGTTTCATGGGCACGGACATCGAGGTGCTGGTGGTGGGCAACAGCTTCCTGCGCAAGGAGCGGCAGGACCCGGCGCTCAAACAAGACTACAAAGACGCCTTCGAACTGGACTAGGCCGGTCTGTCATGGCGCTTGAGGACGTATCCAAATCCCGGCAGGCCGCGATCCTGACCGCCGTCACGGTCATCGGTTGCGTCGTCCTTTACGCCCTGGCCGAAGCCGGGGTCCGGGTCCGCCACTACATCAAATACGGCGGTCTTTGGGGCATCGAAGACACCTATGTCAAGGACGCCGAATCCGGGTTGCGCATTCCCAAACCCAACGGGCGGTTCGGCAATATCTCCATCAACAGCCGCGGTTTCCGCGGACCGGAGATCGCCGTGCCGAAACCGGCGGACACGATCCGTATTGCCTTCCTGGGCGCGTCCACGACCTACAGCGCCGAGGTCAGTTCCAACGAGGCCGCCTGGCCGCATCTGGTTGTCGCGGGATTGCGCCAGCGCTGGCCGGACAAGTCGTTCGATTACGTCAATGCCGGCGTGCCCGGATACACCGCCTCGACGTCGCTCGAGAACCTGCGCAGGCGGGTGGCGCCGCTCGAGCCCGACGTCATCGTGGTCTATCACGGCACCAACGATCTCTCGTCCAACAGTTATGACATGGCATCGGCGCAGGGCGTGGTGCAGCAACGCTCGGAACAGAAGCTGAGCGCGTTCTCGAATTACTCGCTGCTGTGGTATCTGCTGGAAAAGAACCTCATGGTGGCCGCCAGCCAGTCGCAGTCGCAAGCGACCGTGGGCAAGATCGCGTTCGACGGCGCCGCGCTCGAAAAACAGTTCGAAGGCGATCTGCAGGCCCTGTTGCAGGAGAGCCGTTCGGTGGCACCCGTCGTCTTCGTCGCCACGTTCTCGACCCAGATGCGGGCGGACCAGACGCCCGAGCGGTTGCGGGACGCCGCCGTCACCAGCTTGTTCTACATGCCCTATATGACGCTCGACAATCTGCTTGAGGGCTTCGCCGGCTACAACCGGGTCATCACCGAAACGGCCCGTAACACCGGCGTGGACCTGATCGCCGATGAAAACGCCATCCCCGGCGACACGGAACACTTCAAGGACTCGGTGCACTTCACCGATGCCGGCAGCCGGGCCATGGCCGAGCGTGTCTTGAACACCATGACCGCCAGTCCCGCGATGGCGGCGTTCGTCGAACGGCGATCGCCCTAGAACCGCCCCTGTTCGTAGTCCCGAAACGCCTCGACGATCTCTTCCCGCGTGTTCATGACGAACGGGCCGTAGCGGGCGATGGGCTCGTTGAGGGGTTTGCCGGCGACCAGGATCAAGCGGCTTTCACCGTCGGTTGACGTAAGGCCAACCGTGTCGCCATCGCCCAGGATGGCCATTGTGCCGGCCCCAACGACGTCGGCGTCGCCGATCATGACACTCCCTTCGTAGGGATAGACGAATGCCGTGTGCCCGGACGGCACATCGGCCGTGTAGCGTGCGCCCGCGGGCAGCGTCAGATCCAGATAGAGCGGCGCCACCGCAATACCGTTGACGGCGCCGGGCGTACCCTCGGCTTCGCCGGCGATCACCTTGACGCGCACGCCGTCGGCGGCGGTCACTTCGGGGATCTCCTCGGCCTCCAGGTTCTGGTAGCGCGGCGGGCACATCTTGTCCTTGGCCGGCAGGTTGACCCAGAGCTGGAAGCCGCGCATCAGGCCGTCTTCCTGTTCCGGCATTTCCGAATGCACGATGCCGCGGCCGGCGGTCATCCACTGCACGCCGCCGGGGCCCAGGGTGCCGCCATTGCCGGCGTTGTCCTCGTGGCGCATGCGGCCGTCCAGCATGTAGGTCACCGTCTCGAAGCCGCGGTGGGGGTGGTCGGGGAAGCCGGCGATGTAGTCGGCGCCTTCCTCCGAGCCGAACATGTCGAGCAGCAGGAACGGGTCGAGGTCGGGCAGCAACTGGGATCCCAGGCTGCGGTTGAGCTTGACGCCGGCGCCGTCGCTGGTCTGCTGCGACGGCACCAGCCGGATGACGGAGCGGGATGCCACGGTGCTGCCTCCTTGCCGGTCGGTGATCTCTCCCAGCAATGTGGCCGGACGGCGCGGCAAATCAATCGGCGGGCGGGGAACAACAGTGTTTCCCGCCGCGCACCGTCTCCATGATCCGCGGGCAATCACCCGCGGGCGAACACCGCCTTCAGCGCGCCGCCGAGCGAGCCTTCCTCCAGGTACTTCATGCCGTAAATGCCGCCCAGCACGATGGACACGAGCGCCAGCACGGAACCCAGCGCCAGGGTCGACATGCCGGTGATGCCCTGGCCGATGGTGCAGCCCAACGCGGCGATGCCGCCGACGCCCATCATGGCGGCGCCCAGAAGGTGCCGGCCCATGTCGCCGGCATCGGCGAAGGCCTCGACATGGAAGCTCTTGGTGGCGACGGAGACGAGGAACGACCCGGCGATCACCCCGCCGACGGCGCCGATGCCGAAATTGATGGTCGAGCCCGTATAGGTCATCAGGTACTGCAGGGATTCGGCCGAGGGCGACACGAACGAGAACGAGAACAGCGGCACCGGATCGAAGTCGTCATTGCCGATCACGCCGGTGATGTACCAGCCGACAGGCACCAGCGCGCCGATGATCAGCCCGGCGGCAACGTCGTTGCCCGACGACCGGAACGCGGCGTCCTTGAAACAGTAGGCCAGCAGCGCCAGGGCGACCACCGCGACCACGGCGATACGCAGGCCGTCGCCTTCCGTGCCCAGGGCAGTGCTCAGCATCTCGACGATGCCCTGGCTGGTATGGCCGGCTGCCGACAGGTCCACATTGACCACGGATTCGATCTCCACCCGCCACAGGCCGATCAGGCCGCGCAGGGTCATGTAGGCGAACACGGCCATGACCACGAGCACGACCAGGGATTTGAGATTGCCGCCGCCGACCCGCACCAGGGTCTTGTTGCCGCAACCGCCGGCCATGGTCATGCCGAAGCCGAACAGCAGGCCGCCGACGATGGCGCCGAACCACATGAAGTTGGAGGTAAGATAAATGGATTGGCCCAGGTCGATCATGCCGGCCATGTGCATGGCCTGCGAGCCGATCAAAGCCACGGCGATGGCCAGCATCCAGGCCCGGAAGCGGTTGTAGCTGCCCATGAAGACGATGTCCGAAATGGCGCCCATGGTGCAGAAATTGGTCTTCTGCGCCGTCGCGCCGAAGATCAAACCGGCCGCAAACCCCCATGCCGCAACGATCGTTGTTATTGGTGTTTCTTCCATTCGTGTTTCCTCCAAACGCGGTTTAACACCGCCTATTCCCTAGTATATCAAAGTTTGCTAATATGTGTGTAGTGCTTGATAACGATCCGTCAGACACGGTCCGAATCAACGGATTGGCGCGGGTCGCGAGGGCGTATGCCGACAGTGCGCTTAACTGCGATCGAGGCGTAGGGGCACCAACAAACGCCGAGGAAATCGTCATGAGTGACAACCAAAAAAGCTTTTCGATGATCGTGACCAAGGGCACCCTGGACTGGGCCTACCCGCCGTTCATCCTGGCCACGACCGCCGCCGCCATGGGCGTCAACGTTTCCATGTTCTTCACGTTCTATGGCCTGGGACTGCTCAAGAAGAACCTGAACCTTGAAATCTCCACGCTCGGCAATCCGGCCATGGAAATGCCGATGATGGGCATGCACATGAAGATGCCCAACCTGGTCTCCGCGCTGCCGGGTGTCGACAAGATGGCCACGACCATGATGAAAAACCTCATCAAGAAAAAGGGTGTGGCATCCATCGACGAGCTGCGTGAACTGGCGGTCGAGGCCGATGTCAAGATGGTCGCCTGCCAGATGACGCTCGACCTGTTCGAACTGGACCGCAAGGATCTGATGGACGATCTGGAATACGCCGGCGCCGCCACCTATATGGAAGACGCGCTCAAGGCGGACCTGAACCTGTTCATTTAAACGTCCAATACAGGACCTGAACTGAATAACCGCGATTTCGAGGAGTAACCGACAATGAGCCACACGCTCGATGCCAAAGGCTTGAACTGCCCGCTGCCCATTCTGCGCACCAAGAAGGCCATCAAGGACGTGCCGTCCGGCGAGGTCCTGACGGTGCTGGCCACCGATCCCGGTTCGGTCAAGGACTTCGAGGCCTTCTGCCGCTCCACCGGCCACGAGCTGATGGAATGGAACGAAGACGGCGGCACCTACACCTTCCAAATCCGCAGCGCCGCCTGACCGGTTTGACCAGGGCCCGCACGGATACCGCGCTTCCACCGGCGCTGACCGGACTGACATATCTGTTCGTTCTGGTCGGCGCACTCCTGTTCGCCTACAAGTCCGCACCCGCCGCCGAACTGGTCATGTTCGAACAGTGGGGCTGCGAATGGTGCGAGGTGTGGGACGAAGAGGTCGGCACGGCATACCCCTTGACCAAGGAAGGCCGCCTGGCGCCGTTGCGCCGGGTCGATATCGACGAAGACCGTCCGACCGATCTGGCCGAGGTTCGCGGCGTGCGTTATACGCCGACATTCGTCGTCATGGATCGGGGCAGGGAAGTGGGCCGTATCCTCGGCTATCCGGGCGAGGACATGTTTTATGGCTTATTGGGCGAAATTCTGAAAAAGCTCAACAAACCAACAAGCTAAATCAACAACGTTGTACTTCTCCGTCAGCCCCTTGTTCGCCGGGTGCGGCTTGATTTCACTTGTATATTAGTGAAATCTAATTTAAACTTCGGCCAAACAACGACAATATCTGGGTCCAAGGTTTCGGCTGGGTCGTGTGGCCCGCGCGGCGGCGATATGTTTGCCGCCATAAAACGATAATCGCAGGCATTCCATGATCGAACCGGATATCGATACGTCGCCCCACATCGCCGACGAAATCAAATACACGACCTGCTACATGTGCGCCTGCCGGTGCGGCATCAAGGTGCATCTGCGCGATGGCGATGTCCGGTACATCGAAGGCAACCGTGACCATCCGGTCAATCAGGGCGTTTTGTGCGGCAAGGGCTCGGCCGGCATCATGAAGCAGTACTCGCCGGCCAAGCTGAAGGCGCCGCTGTTGCGCACCGGGCCGCGCGGATCGGGCCAGTTCAAGGAGATTTCCTGGGACGAGGCGATGGACATCGCCACCGAACGCCTCGCCAACATCCGGGCCACCGATCCCAAGAAACTCGCCTTCTTCACCGGCCGCGATCAAAGCCAGGCGTTGACCGGCTGGTGGGCCAGCCAGTTCGGCACGCCCAACTATGCCGCCCACGGCGGCTTCTGCTCCGTCAACATGGCCGCCGCGGGGCTTTATTCCATCGGCGGATCGTTCTGGGAGTTCGGCGAGCCCGACTGGGACCACACCAAATACCTGATGATGTTCGGCGTCGCAGAGGATCACGATTCCAATCCCATCAAGATCGGCCTGGGCAAGATCAAGTCCCGGGGCGCCAAGTTCGTTTCGGTCAATCCCGTGCGCACCGGCTATTCGGCCATTGCCGACGAGTGGCTCGGTATCCGGCCGGGCACCGACGGGCTGTTCCTGTTCTCCCTGATCCGTGAACTGCTGATTAGCGACAACGTCGATTTTCCCTGGCTGGTGAAATACACCAACGCACCATGGCTGGTGATCCAGGACGAAGGCGCCGCCGATCACGGCCTGTTCGCCCGTGACGACGACGGCAATCCGTTGTGCTGGGACGGCGAGGGCAAACGCCTCGCCAACGCCCTGGACACGGATGTCAAACCGGCGGTGGTCGGCGTCTACACGCTGCCCGACGGCCGCGACGCCGTGCCGGCCTTCGAACTGATGGCCCGGCGCTACATGGTGCCGGCCTACGCGCCCGAAGCGGTGGCCGACAGGATCGGCCTGCCGGCCGACACCATCCGCCGCATTGCCGCCGAGATGGCCCATACAGCCTTCCAGGAGGAAGTGGTGCTCGATGTACCGTGGGTCGATTTCGCCGGACGGCTGCACGAACAAATGGTCGGTCGCCCGGTCAGCTTCCATGCCATGCGCGGTATTTCCGCCCATTCCAACGGCTTTCATACCTGCCGGGCCATCCATTTGCTGCAGATGCTGCTGGGTGCCATCGATTGTCCCGGCGGCTTCCGTTACAAACCGCCGTTCCCGCGGCCGGTGCCGCCGCCGCAGAAACCGGCGGGTAAGACCGGACAGGTGCAGGCCGGTACGCCGCTGCAGGGGCCGCCGCTCGGCTTCCCGACCGGACCGGAAGATCTGTTGATCGACGACGACGGCAAGCCGTTGCGCCTCGACAAGGCCTATTCCTGGGAAGCGCCGCTGTCCGCCCACGGCCTGATGCACATGATCATCACCAACGCCTGGAAGGGCGATCCCTATCCCATCGACACGCTGTTGCTGTTCATGGCCAACATGGGCTGGAATTCGTCCATGAACACGGCCGGCATGATCGACATGCTGACCGATACCGATCCCGACACAGGCGACTACAAGATCCCCTACATCATTTACTCCGACGCCTTCTGGTCGGAAACGGTGGCCTATGCCGACCTGGTGCTGCCCGATACCACGTATCTGGAACGGCACGACTGTATCTCGTTGCTCGACCGGCCGATCTGCGATGCCGACGGTCCGGCCGACGCCATTCGCCAGCCGGTGGTGTCTCCTGACCGGGACGTGCGGCCGTTCCAGGACGTGCTGATCGATCTGGGCGCCCGACTCGGCTTGCCCGGCCTGGTCGACGAAGACGGTAGCCCGCGCTATCCCGGCGGCTTCCCCGACTACATGGTGCACCACGAACGGGCGCCGGGGGTCGGTATGCTGGCGGGCTGGCGCGGCGAGAACGGTGCCCGGCACGGCTCCGGCGCACCCAACGAAAACCAGTTGGCCATGTACAAGGCGAACGGTTGTTTCTGGAAGGACGAACTGGCCAAGGGCCAGCGCTACTTCAAGTTCGCCAATAAGGATTACCTGGAATACGCCGCCCGCATGGGGTTCATCGGCAAGGCCCAGCCGGTGGTGATGCAGATCTATTCCGAGATCCTGCAGACATTCCGCCTGGCGGCGGACGGCCACGGACCGGTGCAGCCGCCGGACGCGGAGCGCGACCGCATTGCCTGTTACTTCGATCCGCTGCCAGTGTGGTACGAGCCGGTCGAGCAGTCGCTGATCGACGACGGCGACTATCCGTTCTTCGCCGTGACCCAGCGGCCGATGATCATGTACCACGCCTGGGATTCCCAGAACGCCTGGCAACGCCAGATCATCAGCCGCAACCGTTTGTATATGAACCGCGGGCGCGCCCGGACGATGGGTATCGGCGAGGACGACTGGGTCTGGGTGTCGAGCCACAAGGGCCGGGTTCGGTGCCAGGTGCAGTTGATGGACGGCGTCAACCCGGACACGGTGTGGACCTGGAATGCCATCGGCAAGCGCCAGGGCGCCTGGAACCTGGATGTCGATGCGCCGGAAGCCAAACAGGGCTTCCTGCTCAACCATCTGATTTCGGAGCTGCTGCCCGAGGGCACGGACAAGTCCCGTTACAGCAACTCCGACCCGGTGACCGGTCAGGCCGCCTGGTACGACCTGCGGGTCAAGATCGAAAAAGCGCGGCCGGACGAGGCCAGGGAAATCGCGCCGCAGTTCGAACCGGTCACGCCGGGAGACCTGCTCGACAAGACGCCGGCGACTCTGCGCTACGGCGCATCGTTCCGGGCCGGCAAGAAGGCGGCGCCATGACCAGCCTGCCGCAAGCCGGCGGTGTGCGCCTCGGCCTGGTCATCGACCTGGACATCTGCGTCGGTTGCCACGCCTGCGCCGTGAATTGCAAGGAATGGAACGCCGGCGGCCATGCGGCGCCGCTGACCGACAGCGACCCCTACGGCGCCGATCCGGCCGGCGTCTGGTTCAACCGCATCCACGGTTACGAAGTGACCAACGAGATGGGGGACTATGGCGGCCGCACCGTGCATTTCCCCAAATCCTGCATGCATTGCGCATCGCCCGACTGCGTCACCGTGTGTCCGACCGGGGCGTCGTTCAAGCGGGCCGAGGACGGCATCGTGCTGGTCGACGAGGCCAAGTGCATCGGCTGCAAGCTGTGTTCCTGGGCCTGTCCCTACGGGGCGCGGGAATTCGATGCCCATGAAGGCGTGATGAAGAAATGCACGCTGTGTATCGACCGGATCTACAACGAGAACCTGGAAGAGGCCGACCGCGTGCCGGCCTGTGTCACCACCTGTCCCGTCGGGGCGCGGCACTTCGGCGACCTGGCCGATCCGAAATCCGAGGTCGCGCAACTGGTGGCCGACCGTGACGGCTACGACCTGATGCCCGAACTGGGCTACCAGCCGACCAACAAGTACCTGCCGCCCCGTCCGCAGCCCCAAATCGGCGGCGGCGTGGACCGTCTGTCCAATGATCAGGACACCGTCGATCCAGACAGCAAGTTCCTGCAGTGGGTCGACAAGCTGTTTTCGCGGTAGAGGTGGGTACTGATGCATCCGGCTTACTCTGTCATCTACTTCACCGTCGCGTCCGGCGCCGGTTACGGCCTGTTGTTCGCTTTGGCCGTGGCGGCGGTCGCCGGCCTGACGCCGGACAGCCGGTTGTTCTGGCTGATCGCGGCCCTGCTGTCACTGGGCATGATCACCACCGGCCTGCTCAGCTCCACCTTGCACCTGGGGCACAAGGAGCGGGCGTGGCGGGCCCTGTCCCAATGGCGCACGTCCTGGCTGTCCCGCGAGGGCGTGCTGGCCGTGGCGGCCTATCCGGTCGCTTTGGTATTCTTTGCCGCCGAGTTGTTGGTGCCGGGCACGGCGCTGAGCGGTGCTTTCGCCGTTTTGGCGGCCGTCCTGGCCGGCGCCACCGTCAGTGCCACGGCGATGATCTACGCCTCGCTCAAGACCATTCCCCATTGGCACAACACCTGGGTGTTGCCGGGCTATCTGGCCAACGGCGTGGCGACCGGGTTCGTCTGGCTCGTGTTGCTGCTCATGCTGTTCGGACCGGCCAACACCGCCGCCGCGACCGTGACCCTGGCCGCGCTGGCCGTGGCCGCCTGGATCAAGCGTGCGTACTGGTCGGCGGTCGATTCCTCCGAAACTCCCGTCACCGCCGAGACGGCCACGGGGCTGGGCCAGTTCGGCAGCGTACGGACCCTCGATCCGCCGCATACCCAGAAGAATTACCTGCAGCACGAAATGGGCTACCGTGTCGCCCGCAAACATGCGGTCAAATTGCGCCGGGTGGTGTGGCTGCTGGCCTACGGTCTGCCGTTTGTTGCTCTCGCGTGCACCCTGGCGCTTGCCGGTGTTTTGCCAGGCGTTCTGGCGTTGATCGCCACGGTGTCGGCGATGACCGGAATGCTGGTGGAACGCTGGCTGTTCTTTGCCGAGGCCCGGCACGTGGTCATGGTGTATTATGAAGGCAATCCGGCGATGCAGACCGGATCGGAATCGGTCAGGGATTGAAATATTAGATTAATCTAATATATGGCAAAGGAACGTCATAAGCCGCAGATGCCCCCAATGTCGGCGCGGCATTCAATTCGGAGACATGCATGACACCGGCCGTCGCAGGATTTTTTCACGAACCGACCTGTACCATCAGCTACGTCGTTGCCGACGAAGCGAACGGCGTATGTGCCGTGATCGATCCGGTATTGGATTACGAGGCCTGTTCAGGCCGCACCGGTACCGAATTTGCCGATACGCTCGTCGGCTACATCCGGGACAAAGGCTGGCGGACGGCCTGGGTCATGGAAACCCATATCCATGCCGACCATCTTTCGGCGGCTGTCCACGTGAAAGAGCGGCTGGGAGGGCAGACGGTGATCGGTGATCAGGTCGGTACCGTGCAGAAAGTCTTTTCCTCTCTCTTCAACGCCGAGGACGGCTTCTGCACCAAGGGATCGCAGTTCGACCGGTTGCTGGCCGATGGCGAATCGCTGCCGCTGGGTGGCATGGAGATCCAGGCGCTGTACACGCCGGGCCACACGCCCGCCTGTGTTTCTTATCATGTCGGCGACGCGGTGTTCGTCGGCGATACCCTGTTCATGCCGGATTACGGCACGGCACGGTGCGATTTTCCCGGCGGCGACGCCGGAACTTTGTTCGAATCCATCGCCCGGCTGATGGCCCTGCCGGATGAGACCCGCATGTTCGTCGGTCACGACTACTGTCCCGGCGGACGGGATGTGGTTTGGGAAACCACTGTCGGTGCCCAAAAAGCGTCCAATAAACACGTCGGAAATGGCGCAACGCGGCAGGATTTTATCGACATGCGCACGACGAGGGACAAGGACCTGTCATTGCCGCAACTGATCCTGCCGTCGGTCCAGGTCAACATGCGTGGCGGTGCCATGCCGCCGAGCGAAGACAACGGCGTGCGCTATTTGAAGATTCCGATCGATCAGGTCTAGGAAATACCGGTCAGACGTCGGCGGCGACCGGTTTCTTGTCTGCGGACGAATCGCTCATCGATTCGGGGGTGCCGCAGAACACTTCGTACACGGTTTCGATGACCCGGCTGGCTTCCTCGCCGGCCAGGGAGTAATAGATGGTTTGGGCCTCGCGGCGGGTTTTGACCAGATTATCGCGGCGCAACCGCGCCAAATGTTGCGACAGGGCCGATTGGCTGAGGCCGACCACTTCCTCGAGTTCGCCGACCGACCATTCGCCGATCGCCAATTTGCACAAGATCATTAGCCGATGCTCGTTACTCAGAGCCTTCAGCAGTGTACTGGCACGCTGGGCATTTCGCTGCATCTGCGAAATGTTCATGCGTGAAGACAAGGTATCCATATATCCCACCTGCTCGAACTTACTTATAATACTACTAATATACAAATTTATGCAATCGTTCCCGTGGTTTACCATATTTTCCTGCGACAATTGCCGGTTGGAGTGCAGCGCATTTCCTAGGGAGGGATGATAATGATTCGCAATTTACTTAGATCTATGGCCGCCGGAACGGTGGCATGGGCAGTGCTGGCCGGGCCGGCCATGGCGGAGGACGACGAATTCGTGACGCATCGCACCATGGCGCCGGAGTTGGCGTTCGACTTGGCAAAGGCGTCGTTGGACGCCTGCCGGGAAGGGGGATATCAGGTCGCTGTCGCGATCGTGGACCGGTTTGGCGTTCTTCAGGTGCTGCTGCGCGATCGTTACGCCGGGGCCCATACCCCGGATACCGCCACCGGTAAGGCCTGGACGGCCGTGTCCTTTCGAACGTCGACGTTGGAATTGGCCGAGTTGACGCAGCCCGGGAATCCTCAGTCGGGCATCCGGCAGGTCAAGAACGCCCTGATGATCGGCGGCGGTTTGACCATCGAATCAGGCGGCGCCATTGTCGGTGGGATCGGTATTTCGGGTGCGCCGGGCGGAAAACTGGACGAGGATTGTGCCAAGGCGGGCATGGAAGCCGTGGCCGACCGGCTTGAACCGCTATAAGGGAAAATCCCCGTAACCGTGTGTTACTTAACAACAATTTAACCCTAATCGCCGTAAACCATAAGGATGTCGGCGACACCTCAAGACGCGTCCGAACCCCTGCGCACTGAACATCCGGCGCACAGCCGTTTTGCCATCCTGTCGGAACGGGAGCGTGTGCAGCTTTATCATCTGCACGGCGATCTTCAGCTTGCCGCGGACGGCTATATCAAGATTCTGCAGAATAATCCTGCGGACGCCGAAACCCTGCTTCATATGAGTGCGATTTACGAGCAGGCCGGGCGGATGGATCTTGCGAACCAGACTTGGGATACGCTGCTGGAAATGACGCATCTCGATCCCGCGATCGACTACATACTGGCGCGTCACTTGGCGTTGAGCGGCGAACGGGGTAAAGGCCGGCTCGCGGCGGCGCGGGCAGTGGAAAAGGAACCCGGGACCGCTTTGTTCCGCTACTTCTACGGCCTGGTGTTGCTGGAGGAGGGGCTGCTATACGACGCCCACCGGGAACTGAAGGAGGCCGTCAATCTCGAGCCCGACAACTTGTCCTACCTCAAGGCGCTGGGACAACAATGCATTACTGAATATCTGTTCGCCGGCACCGGTGTGGCCGCCATGGAAAGGGCATTACAGCTCAGTCCCGACGATCCCGAAATTCTGACCAATCTGGTTCAACTTTATTACCGGAACCTGCGCTACCGGGAGGTCGTCGATTGCGTCAAGAAGCTCGAAGCGATCGGCAAGGTCAATGTGTTCCAGCAATTGATGCGGTTGAGTTCACTGCGGGCCATTGGTGCCGACGACGAGGCCGCGTCGGTGGCTGAGTCCCTATTGTCATTGTCGCAGCAATTGATCGATTTGCAGATCAACGACGATCCGCACAAAGCCATCATGCACCAAGGCTTCAAGGCCCGTGTCCAGTTGCTGATGGGACAAAGGCATGCCGCCGAGGATACCTTGCGCACCATGTGCGCGCCCTGGGCTCAAACGGACTACGACTTCAGCAAGGGTGCTTATCTGCCCGATTTTTTCGGCCGTATCGAACGCCTGCGCAAGATCGTCGCCGGACGCGACATCGCTATCCTGGCCCACGGTCCGTCGCTCAGCGGTTTCGAGGAACGGCTCGAGGATTTCGCCGGACACGACTTCTGCTATTTCGGCCTGAACCGGTTCCAACTGACGGAAACCCACCTGCTGGACAAGATCGGCAAGCAATTGGACGTCATCGCCGTCACGCCGCCGCACATGATGAAGGACATCATTCCGGCGGTGGACGCGTTCCTGCAACGGCCCCGGGACAATCTGCTGGTGACCACCTTCAGCACCCTGGGCGCGGTTTTGCCGCCGCAGCCGACCCGCGACGACCTGGAGCGCACGGTCAACGAACGCCTGCTGTACTTCGAATCCAGTTCACAGGCGCCGCCGTCGCCGGCCGAGCCGTTCGACTTCATTCCCTGCAACACCTTGTCGGTGCTGATGTGCGTGGCCGCCCTGGCCCTGCCGCGCCGCATCTTCATTTTCGGCGCCGACGGCGGGGTGAAGGGGGAAAACAAGAAGAGCACCCACTTCAAGAAGGAAACGGACGAGTTCGTTTTCCACCTGCCGGACAATTTCGACGACGTCTATGCCGACGCCATCCACGCCGATACCCAGGAATTCAACGAAATCTGGGAAGCCAACCTGTCGGCGATCTGCGCGCTCTACGATCTGCCCAGGCCGGAAATCTACAACGTCAATCCCGACAGTTTGACGACCATCGAGCCGAAGATCAGCTACGAGCAGTGCCTCGACGTGCTCGATCAGGATTCCTGAGAAAAACTAGACCCGTACCCAGGCGATCAGGGTATCCGTCGCGTCCAGGGCGGCGAGGCGGGCTTGGTAGGCGGTATCCAAGGCATCGTCGTTGAGGTGGCCCCAGGCCTTGTGTCCTCCGGGTTTGCCTTCGCTCAGCCAGTACAGGTGGTTCGACAGCGGGTAGCGCTGGCGGCCCTCGATCTTGACCGAACCGTAACCGGCGGCTTCGGCGAAACGCCGTACGCTTTCGCGGGTGTGCAGCAGCAGGTGTTGGCGGCCGATGGAGAACTCGCGGAAGGCCGGGCAGTTGACGTCGTGCAGCAGGAAATCGCGGGCGTGGCGGATTTCCATCAGCAGCAGACCGCCGGGCGCCAGGTGTTTCTTCAAGCGCGAGAGAATGGCGAGCGGGTCGGTCAGATGTTCCAGCACATGAAACAGGGTGATGATGTCGAAGGTGCGGTCGCCCAGCGCCTCGATGGACTCAAAGGCCGTGATGCCCTTGGCGGCCATGCCGGCCCGCATGGAGGCATTCAGCTCGACGGCGGCGCATTCGGTGCTTTCGTGGCCCATGACGTCGAGGGTGTCGCCCAGTCCGGCGCCGAAATCGAGCCAGGTCTTGCCGCGAACGTAGGAGGCGAAATCCCCGGCCCGGCGCAGGTCGTCGTCTGGCTTCGGCGTGCGCACCATCTCATCCTTGCCGGGAGCGGTGACCGCTACGGTGTTGAATTCGTTGTCGTGGCCGTCCTCGATGCCGGCGTCTTCGTAGAAGTCCTTGGGATCGAACAGGTCGGACAGGAACAGCACCCCCGACTTGGCGCAACGCAGGACCTGCACGTCGTCGGCATCGCGTAAGGACGGCAGGAAGACCTCGATGCTGTTCTCCGCCGACAGGCCCAAATCCTTGAGCTGACGGAAGATTGGATGGCCGGACAGCTTGAGCCGTTTGTCGTGCGCGGTCATCGGAACCAGCCGTCCTGTTCCTCGCCCAGCAACGTCATACGCTTCTGGATGAGCTTCTT
Source organism: Sneathiellales bacterium (assembly GCA_028277845.1). Lineage (GTDB taxonomy): Bacteria > Pseudomonadota > Alphaproteobacteria > JANQFL01 > JANQFL01 > JANQFL01. Next base: position 21,093 of record JANQFL010000093.1, on the reverse strand, counting down.
GTCGAGCGGCACGGTGGCCAGGATGTCGGCGATCTTCTTGCCGGCATCGCCTTCGCCGTAGGGATTGCTGCAGTCGGCGCACGTGGCGCGGAACGCGTCGTCGAACAGGCAGCGTTGCACGGCGTCGTAGATGGCATCGGCGTCGTATTCGGCGTCGATGACGTTTTCGGCCCTGAGCCGGCCCTGCTGGCGGGCGCCGATGTTGACGGTCGGGCAGCCGAACGCCGGCGTTTCCTTGATGCCCGACGAAGAATTGCCGACACAGGCCACCCGGGCGGCGGGGTCGCGGGCCAGGGCGAGCACGCCGTGGTAATTGTAGCGGCCGAGCGAGCGGTGCAGTTGCAGCGTCTCAGGCGCGCCGTCCATGGCCGCGTCCAGTGCCTCGATGATGGCGCGGCCGCCGGCGTCGTTGTTGGGGTAGGTCATCAGCACCTGCACGCCGTCTTCGGCCAGGCGGCGCATGGCCGCGATGGCGGGCGCGGCCTGGCGGGCGCTTTCGTCGTATTCCGTCGCCACCGAGTGCTGGGTGAAGACGATCAGCGGCTTGGCCGGATCGATGCCGTAGGCCTCGGCCAGTTCCGGGCCGGTGGCCATGCGGCCGTGCATGATGTTGTCGATGGCGGGGAAACCCACCGTATGGATGCGCCAGTCCTCCTCGCCCATGGCGGCGATGCGGGTCGAGGCCTGGGCGTTGGTGGTGAAGTGCAGGTGCGCCAGTTTGCTCATGGCGTGACGCACGGTGTCGTCCAGCGCGCCACCCTCGGTCAGGTCGCCGCCTTCGATATGGGCCGTCGGCAGGCCCATCTGGGTGCCGGCGATGACGGCGGCGAAGCCTTCGAAACGGTCGGCGTAGACCACCAGGGCGTCGGGATCGAGTTTTTCCAGCGCATCGCACATGCCGAGAATGCCGCTGCCGATGGCCCGGGGCGTTGCCGACAGGGTATCGCGCGGCAGATCGATCTTGACCTCGGCGTCGATGTGGAAGCCGTCGGCCTCAATTTCATGGAGTGTCCGGCCGAAATCGTCTTCCAGGTGGGCGCCCGAGACGATGAGCCGGTAGTCCAGCTCCGGATGGGCGTCGATGGCCGCCAGGATCGGCTGCTGCAGGCCGTACTCGGCGCGGTTCCCGGTAAAGACGGCAATGGTGCGCGGCATCAGGCGGCGTCCTCGAGCAAGCGGGCGAGGCCGCGGTCCAACGGCATTTTCGGCTGCCATCCGGTTTCCCGGATGGTCTTTTCGATATCGACGGTGCAGCACGACGGCGCGGTCAGGCGCGGTTCCGACTTGATCGCCCGGTCGCCTTGGCCGGATTCGCTCAGCACCAGGCCGACCAACTCCGAGACCGATATGGCCTGGCCGCTGCCGATGTTGAAGATGCCCCGGTGGCCCTGCGTCGCCAGGGCATAGAGGCCGGCGGCGGCATCCTCCACCCAAAGAAAATCGCGGATGGCGCTGCCATCGCGCAGCATCAGCGGCAAGGAACCGGGGATTTGCGACAGCACGTCGGAGATGACGTTGTTGCTGGCCATGCCCGGACCGTAGACGTTGGCCAGGCGCGCCACGGCGCCGCCGGCGCCCAGGAAGACGTCCTCCGCCGCCCGCTTGCCCATGGCGTAATAGCCGTTGGGATTGGCGGTCGGTGTGTCCGGATCGTGCGGTTGGGATTCTCCATCGCCGTAGACCACGGCGGACGAGGCCAAAACCCGGTGGCGGTACATCCTGCCGGCCAGGGCCAGCGCCAGGTCGCGCGCTTCGCTCACCCCCTGCGGGCCGGCCCGTTCGGCCTTGCCCACGTCACGGGTGCCGGCCAGGTGAATGAGCACGGCGTTTTCGGGCACCGGCGTGTCGCCGTAGTCGGACACGGTGACCGTCTCGATATCCGGGCCATGGCTGTATTCCGTGCGGGACACGGCGACCACATGGGCGCCCTTCGATTTCGCGTGCGCGACCAGACTGCGGCCGATGAAGCCGTTGGCGCCGGTGATGACGACTGTATGTCCGGATGGGTTCATGACCGTGTCCCTCAGGCGGCGAAACCGGCGATATCTTCGGGCGACAGTTGGGCGTCGACGGGCAGGTCGTGGGTGGCGGTCTTGCCCAGCACGTCGTCAAACCGCTTGGCGTGCAGCGGCCCGGTTCCCGGTCGTTTGACCCAGATATTGTCGTGGCTGAAGGTGTCGCCCGCCTTGACCGGCGCGATGGTGCAGATCGAGGCGTAGGCGAAGTCGATGACCGGCCGCTCTTCGTCCAGGATGGTCTTGCTGCCGCCGCGCGCCTGCCAGATGGCGTTGGACCCGACGATCAGGTCGCGGAGTTCGCCGGGCTCGATGGAAATGCCGGTATCCGGTCCGGGCCAGTCGCGGCTGATGGTGAAGTGCTTTTCCAGCACGCTGGCGCCCATGGCCACGGCGCCGAGGCAGGTCCAGATACCCATGGAGTGATCCGAGAGGCCGACCGGCAGGTCCGGAAACTCGGATTGCAGATCCTCGATGGCGCCGAGCCGCACCTTGTCGTAGGGCGTCGGATACATGCTGGTGCAATGCAGCAGCATCAGCGGCGTGTCGTGCCTGAGGATCGCCGCCACCGAGTCGCGCACGCTGGCGATGTCGTTCATGCCGGTGGACAGGATCATCGGCTTGCCGAAGCGGGCGATATGGTCCAGCAGCGGCACATTGTTGCACTCGCCCGAACCGATCTTGAAGGCCGGAATGCCCATGTCGTTCAAACGGTCGGCGGCCTCGCGGGAGAACGGGGTGGACAGGTACATCACGCCCTTCTCGGCGCAGTAGGCCTGCACCCGGCGTTCCTCGTCCGCGGTCAGTTCGCAGCGCTTGATGATGTCCCACAGCCGTTCCTCGGAAATCTCGCCCGGCTTCATGTCCGTGGGCGTCATTTCCTTTTCGGTGATGTGGCACTGGAATTTGACCACCTCGCCGCCGGCCTCGACCACGGCGTCGACCATCTGCAACGCCTTGTCGACGTCGCCCTCGTGGTTGATGCCCACTTCGGCGATGACGAAGGGCGGATGGTCGGGGCCGATGGGGCGGTCTGCGATTTTGAATTCCATGACGATACCTGTGCTTTAGATCGCGTATCCCATGTGGGGATAGCGGGCCAAATTCTGCGGATCGGAAAACCATTCGGCGGTGGCGGCCAGGCCCCGGCGCAGGCCGTCCAGCCCGGCATATTCGGGTTCCCAGCCCATGATGTCCTTGGCCTTGTCGTTGCTGGCGAACAGCCGGTCCACCTCGCTGGCTTCGGGCCGGATACGCGCCGGGTCCCGCTTGATCTCCACGTCGGCGTTCATCACCTCGGCGATCATGGCCGCCGTGTCGCCGACGCTGATCTCGAAGGCGCTGCCCAGGTTGGTGACCTGTCCGACCGTGTCGGGATGATCGGCCACGGCTGCCAGTCCGCGGGCCGTATCGGCGACGAAGTTGAAGTCGCGGGTCGGCATCAGCGACCCCAGTTCGATGGTGCGTTGGCCGTTGGCGATTTGCGTGATGATGGTCGGGATCACCGCCCGGGCCGACTGGCGCGGGCCGTAGGTGTTGAACGGCCGGGCCACGGCGACCGGCTGGTCGAACGAGGTGTGGAACGACAGCGCCATTTGGTCGGCGCCGATCTTGGTGGCGGCGTAGGGCGATTGGCCGACCAGGGGATGGTCCTCGGTGATCGGCACGAACTGGGCCGAACCATAGACCTCGCTGGTCGAGGTGGTGACGACCTTGTTCGTGTCCAGGTCCCGGGCGGCCATGAGCACGTTGAGCGTGCCGGTCACGTTTGTATCGACGTAGGACTCCGGCGCCACGTAGGAGTAGGGGATGCCGATCAGGGCCGCGAGATGCAGCACCGTGTCGCAGCCGCGCATGGCTTCCCGCACGCAGTGGCTGTCGCGCACGTCGCCGAGCACGACGTTGAGGCTGTCCCGGACGTCCTTCGGCACGGTGTCGAGCCAGCCCCACGAACCCATGGAGTTGTACATGCAGAAGGCGCGCACATCGTTGCCCCGGGCGACCAGGTGTTCGACCAGGTGCGAGCCGATGAAGCCATCGGCGCCGGTGACGAGGACCTTGTCGGCCATCAGCTCGCGGCCTCCTTCAAAACATCCTGCCAGTCGTCCCGCGGCTTCAGGGTCGGGCGCTTGCGCACCGCCTGCTGCACGTTGGCGTTCAGATCACGGACGTCGGGGTGGCTGTCGAGGTAACGGATGATGTCGGCCAGCGGAAACGTGTTGCCGGTCTCGTTCAGCGCGTCGAAGACCGCCGTGACCAGTTCGAAGTCTTCCTGATAGTCCACCGTCAGACGCAAGTCGGACCGGGCGAATTCCTTGGCCAGCGGCGGCATTTCGCCGAAACGGAAAATACCCGATTCGGTGAAGTATTCCGGCCAGAACTCGGTGTCGACGTCTTCCTTGATCAGGCAGGCCTGCTCCACCGCCGAAGCATTCAGCACATAGGCGGTGACACCCAGCGGCAGGTCGGCGGTGATGGCGTAGTCCAATGTGTTGTCCCGGGCGAACCGGACAAGGGCGTCGATGTGCGGCGGGTCGATGAACGGGTTGTCGCCGGTGCACACGACGATGGTGTCGACGCCGAACTCGCGGGCGGCGTCGCGGATGCGCACCAGTACGTCGTCGGGATGGCTGCGGAAGAAATCCACGCCTTCCTCTTCGGCGATATCGGCCAGGGGGTCGTCCTGCTCGACCGTCGACGTGCACAGCACGATGCGATCCGGCTCCTTAGCCAGTTTGAGCCGCTCGATCAAGTGACCGAGCATGGCCTTGCCGTGGATCGGCTTCTCGACCTTGCGGGCGAGGCGCGACGACTTCAGCCGGGCCGTGAGCAGGATGGCGATGCTCATACCAGGTCGTCCTCGCCGACCAGGGCGTAGGCGGGGATGGCGGCTTTGGTTTCGCGGCCCAGCACCAGGTTGCAGCGGTCCGGCGGCAGGCCCATGTCGGGCGAGCGCATGAAACGGATGTCGTCCTGGCTGACCTTGGCACCGGCGGGAATGTCGTGGGCGGCGACGATGCTCTTTTTGGAATAGATGCGGTATTTTTCCTCGGCCTCCGAGAACGGCCGCGGAATGGGCACGCCCATGGCCCGGTCGATTTCCCGCACCATGGTCGTGAAGTCGCCGAACTCGTCCGGGTTCAGGGCCGCCTGGTGGTCGATGCCCTTGAACGAACGGTCGTGGGTGATGTGCTTTTCCAGGATCTCCACGCCCAGGCCCATGGCCGCGGCGGGCAGGTGGAAGGCGCCCGGCTCGCCGCCGTCGGTGTGGTCCTGATAGCCGATCGGCAGTTCGAACAGCTCGCGCAGCTTCATCATGTATTTCAGGTGCACCACGTCGGGCGTGGTCGGGAACAACTGCAGACCGTACATCAGCCAGATGTCCCGGTTGCCGGCATTGTTGATGGTCTCGATGGCGGTCTGGATCTCGGCGATGGTCGAGCCGCCGACGCTCAGGTCGATGCGCTTGCCGGTCTCGGCGACGCACTGCAGCATGACCGGGTTCGACAGGTCGGCCGAATGCAGCTTGAAGGCGTCGGCGCCGAACTCGTTGGCGAACTTCGTGCTGCCCGGCTCGTAGACACAGGCGATGATGTGCATGTCCGGGTAGTTCTCGCGCACATGGTCGCGCAGGCCGAGCCAGTCGTCGTGGCTGAACTGCAGTTTCTGCATCACCGGGAAATCGTTGTGGTGCGGCACCACCACTTCGGTGTGGGTCCAGATCTGGAACTGGATGGCCTGGGCCCCCGCCTGGCCGGCGCCGTCGATGATCTTGCGCGCCAGCTTGGTATCGCCCTCGTGGGAACACGCCATCTCGGCGATGACATAGGTCTTGTCGAATTCGGGTCTAGACTTAGCTCGCATCTTTCACACTCCTTGTGCCCTGCGCCGGCTGAAAATGACGACAGGGCAGAAGAGCGGCGCCGGGCGTACCGGCAGTACGGCCAAGCCGTTCGACGCACCCTGTCGTCATTTGCAGCCGGCCCTTTGGGTCGCCTTGCGACGGCCGCCTGTAAGCGCGTGCCGCTCGACCGTATGGCGTGATACGCTCTTCCCGTCCCGCGCATACATTCAGCACGCCGCAAGGCGACGCAGGGCGCAAGGAGTGTGAAAGATGCGAGCTTCTAGTGTCGATGTAGTTCATGGCTGGGTGTCCACTTGCGGGGCGTCAGACGATCCGGTTGCGCAGGACGCCGTCCTGCAGGCAAAGCTTGACGGTTTCGGCGGCCTTGTAGCGCATTTCGTACCAGGCCGATTCGGAGTAGTAGGCGGTGTGCGGGTTGATGACGATGCGCCCGGCGACGGCCGGGTCGAAGGCGCGCCACGCCTGGATCATGGGATGATCCTTGGGCGGTTCGTCGGGCAGCACGTCAAGGGCGGCGCCGGCCAGATGACCCGACTGGAAGGCGTCCCAGACCACGTCCAGGTCCTTGACGATGCCGCCGCGGGCGGTGTTCACCAGGTAGGATCCCGGCTTCATCTTGGCGACGAAGTCCGCGTCGACCATGCCGGCGGTGTCGACGCTCAACGGGCAGTGCACGGTGACGATGTCGGCCTCGGCGAGCAACTGTTCGAGACTGCCGGCGCGTTCGTAACCGATCGCCTTTTCGTGACCCGACGGCTGGTTGGGATCGTAGCCCATCAGCCGGAAGCCGAACGGCTTCATGCGGTTCATCACCGCCGTGCCGATGCGGCCCACGCCGACCACGCCAAGCGTCACTTGATTGGTGCGGTTAAGCGGCGGTTGCACGTGTTCCTGCCAGCCCTGGTCGAAGTGCCGGCAGGCCACGTCGTAGGCGCCGATCTTGCGCTGCAGGCCGAGGATCATGCCGGACGCCGTATCGGCCACTTCCTCGGTGCCGTAGTCGGGCGTGTTGCAGAACGGCAGCTCGCGGGCCTGCAGGGCGGCAGTGTCGATATTGTCGTAGCCGACACCGTACCGAACAACGATGCGGCAACGGTCCAGTTGGCTGACGGTTTGTTCGGTGATGTGAGCGTGCCACACCATCAGGCCGTCGAGGCGGGCCAGGTCGCCACCGTCGAAGGTGTTCTCGTCCTCGCTTTCGAAATAGACGAATTCGACGCTATCCCCCAGAGCATCCTGTTCGACGGTGAAGGGCGGGCGGACGTAATCGGTGATGCCGACAATCAAGGCGTTGCTCCCTGTGTTTTTCATATCGTTATGCCACCGGTACGCGGCGGACGCCGTCGACGATCCCGGTGACCGCCTCGAACAGTACGCCGACGTCGGCCTGATAGGCCAGCATGCGGGCGCCCAGGGACGCATAGTGTTCGACCTCGGCCTGCGAACGCGCCAGCGTGGACGGCGCGACGCCGTGGCCGCGGATGGTCTTGAAACTGTCGCTGACCCGCTGCACAACGTCCGGGTGATCCACCTGGCCGGGTAACCCAATGGCGTTGGCCAGGTCGTAAGGGCCGATGTAGATGGACCCGACCGACTCGGCGGTGGCATCGAGGATATCGCCGAGCGCCGCCAGGCCCTTGGGGCCCTCGACCAGCAGCACCAGCAAGGTGTCGCGGTTGGCGGCGGCCTGCTTGTCGGCGTTGGTCTGGGTGTGGTGATAACCGCCTGACCGGGTGTAGGGCGAAAAACCGCGGGTGCCGACCGGGGCGTATTTGGCGGCGGCAACTGCCGCGCGGGCCTGTTCCACCGATTCGATCTGCGGCACGATGACACCATGAGCACCGACATCGAGGGCGCGCAGGATTTCCGCCTCATCCAGTGTCGAGACGCGCACCAGCGGCGAACAGCCGCACAGTTCGGCGGCACGCACCATGCTCTCGATGGTCTCGAATTCGTTCGGGCCGTGCTCGCGGTCGATGATGACATAGTCGAAACCGGCCCGGCCCAACACGTTGGTGACGGTGGGCGAGGGGATGGCGCACCAGGTACCGACGGTCAACGCGCCGCCGTCGAGCTTTTGTTTGAGGAAATTGGTCTCCGGCATCGGTCGCCTACCAGGACAGCTCGTAGGGGATGGTGGTCTCGGTGAAGCCGTGTTCACGCAGCCAGTGTTCCAGCACCAGCACCTGCCACTCTGTGTCGGCGTCGAAACCGAAGTCGTTCATCAAGGCGTAGGACTTGCGGCCCATCCACTGGAACGGCTGCATACCTTCATCCATGTGGGTGAAGCAGCGCCGGCGCATGACCTGCACCGACAGGTCGCAGAAGTAACAGTCGCCCTGGCTGTCGCGGATCGAAGAGACATTGTCCAGGAGGTCCAGGTCGACGAAGGATTCGATGGAGCGCTCGGCGGTTACCTTGCGCGCCCGGGCCGGGCTGAACATGTTGTACTGCACCGCGGAAAAGGCCGAATCGAACTCCGGCATTTCCTGCAGCACCTGCAGGCCTTCCTTTATCAAATTTACGTTAATGGCCGGCGCGTTTGCGAACAGCAGGACGACGATGTCGATCTCCTGGCCCGCGCGCTTTTCCATCTCGCCGAAGGCATGGGTCAGTACGTCCTCGGTCAGGCTGTCGGGTGTCGCCAGTTCCGGCGGGCGCTGGATGTGTTCGGCGCCGTAACGGGCGCCGATCTCGGCGATGCCCGGCGAATCGGTCGAGGTATAGAACGCGTCAACGCCGGCCGCGCGGCCGGCGATGAAGCCGTACTCCGCCATGGGCCGGCCCAGAAGGGTCCGGACGTTCTTTCCCGGCATGCCGACGCTCTTGTCCTTGCCGATCAGCAGTCCCGCTATCATGTCTTCGCGTTCTCCTCGGATATCCCGCTCAGGCGGCCACGTGGCGCACCACGTCGACCACCCGGTTGCTGTAGCCCCATTCGTTGTCGTACCAGAGCACCACCTTGACCATGTCGTCGCACATGGCGGTCCACTGCATGTCGATAATGGCCGACCACGGCGTCGCCAGGTAATCCAGCGCGGTCAGGGATTCGTAGTTGATGGAAACGTATGGCGAATTGTCGGCGTAGTTCTCCAGCGACTGCACGATGGTATCCAGTCCCGGATTGTCCTTCAGCCGGAGCGTCAGGTCGGCGCTGGCGACAATGCCGGTCGGCACCCGGTAGGAAAATGCGTGCACCTTGTCGACCACGTCCGACATGATCGGGCGCAGGGCGTTCATCGCGGTGGTTTCCTTCGGAATCATGGTGCCGATGGAGGCGCGGCCCAGCGAATAGTCCTTCCAGAAATGGCCCGGGTTGGATTGCGAGCTGACACCCCGGTCGACCAGGTTCTGATAGGCCAGCCACGGATGCAGGGTGGTGACGAAACCGCCCTCGATGCCGAACTGTTCCTCGAACACCGACAGCACGTGAGCGATGGCGTTGGCGTCGCAAATGACGCTGGAGACCACGTGGTCGCTGTCGGCGTCGTATTCGTTGTCGTTGACGCCCATGATCAGGGCGCGGTCGATGTCGCCGTCGGGCAGGTGGGTGACCACCGCTTTCTTGACTTTCTCGTCGTTGACCAGCGTTTGGCAGCCGGTGACATTGGCCCGCACGCCGGAACTATCGATGACCACGTCGACGTCGTCGCGGTCCCACGGCACCTCGGTGATATCGGGCTTGGCGTAAAGCTGGAACTGGTCTTCGCCGATGGCCAGCGTACCGTTGCCATTGACCCGTTTGGCTTTCTTCTCCGCCCGGCCGTAGGTGGAATCGTAGTTGTAGAGGTAGGCCAGGTTTTCCGGATCGTCCATGATGTCGTTGACGGCGACGATATCCACATCCGGGCTTTCGGCGCACAAGCGGGCGACGCAGCGCCCAATGCGGCCAAATCCGTTGATTCCTACTCTGATGCTCATAATCGGTCCTCAAAATGATGCTGCGACGGGCATCGTATCGACGGTGTAGCGTTTCATACGGGCCATGATGTTGGCGTGGTCTTCGCGGGGCATTTCCAGCAGCCCGTGTTCGGTCTTGGTCTGGTCGGCGCGGAATGCCATGCGGACGCCCATGTCCGAGAAAATGGACAGGGTGGCGGCGTCATATGAATTGCAGGGATGTGCGGCCGTGGTCGGCGACGTGCCGATAATGTCCGCCAATGCTTTGCGGTTGCGTTCGAATTCCTCGGCCTGGGTTTCCGTCGGCAATCCCGACACCACGGTCGGATGTGTATGGCTGTGCAATCCGATGATGTGGCCCGTGTCATGCAGGTGCTTGATCTGCTCCGCGTTGAGCCATAGTTCGTCGGCGATCTCCGCGGCCGATGTGTCGCTTTCGGCGATCAGCTTGTCCATCGCCCGGTTGTAACGCTCCGTGCCCAGGACATGGTCGCGGACATACCGGAACACCCTGTCGCTGTCACTGTAGTAGGGGTATTGCGGCAGATAACCGCGCGGATCGAAGCCGTTCAAGGCCTCGCGCACCTTTGTACCTTCTTCCGATTGCGACACGGATCGGAAGAACCGGCTGTAGAACTCATCGACGGAGGTAAAGTGCGTGGTGCGGAACTGGCGATAGACTTCCAGTTTTTCCGCCTTGCCTTCCAGCGGTGACGTATAGACGAACCAGAATGCCGTTAATCCTTCGGACTGCAGAACCGGCAACACGATGTCGTATTGGCAACGCAGATTGTCGTCAAAGGTCAGGCAGCGGTGATTGGCGTCCAGATCATTGTTCAGCGCCCGATCCAGCCATTCCTTGGCGGACAGAATGTTCTGCCGGCCGACAAAACGAATGAGATCGCGCAGATCATCCGCTGTCATGGCGCCTTGCACCGGCGGGTGATGGTCGTCGGTGAAGTGATGAAACATGATGCCGTGGGCTTGCATGGTTCAGTTCCCGGTGTCCTGACCTACCATTTCAAGGAAACGGTCCAGGTCGATTTTCTCGAAAGCCTCCAGCCTGCTGTTCGGCGACACGTTGTAGACCGCCGGCTCTTCGAAACCGTGCAGTGCCGCCATGGCCATGACCTGATAGGCCACGTCCCGGTCGCAGATCTTGGCGTCGTTGATCATGGTCTGATCGAAGTTCTTGAGGGACCGCCGGTCGTCGCTGGGGGCGACAAAGGCCGTTTTTTCCGGCGATTTGAAGTGCTCCGACCTGGTACCGAAATGGGAATCGGTCGAACCGTCGGTATCGATCCGCTGGTCCGCGCCCATCAGGAATACCCGGCGCGGTGCACCGGCGACGATCAGCGGTAGGGCGGCCAGCAAGGTGTTCTCCTGGATCACGCCAAGCGGATCGTCGGGCGTGACGCTACGCAGGTTGTTGTTGTTGACGGCGATCAGCTTGGCGTCGAACCGGGTCCGCAGATTGTCCCGTTCCTCCGGCGTAAACGCGGCATTCATCGCGGTGCCCGACACAAAGGCCATATTGGAATCGTTCCGAGACAAAAAGGCCTCGAAATCTTCGCCCTGCTTGAGAATGCTGCCCGGTGTCAGGGACAGCGTCAGTTCCAGTTTGCGTCCGGCGGGCGTCAGGATTTCGCTCTCCAACACACCGAAACGGTTGATGCCGACAAAGCAGGCGTCTCGGCCATCCATTTCCTTGATGCGGGCGCCGAAATCCTTGATCGAATGGCCATGGCACATCAGCACGACATCACGGCCCCGCATCATGGCGCGCAGTCGGGCGACGCGCTGATCCGTATCGGGCCAGTAGGGCTCGCCATATTGCAGTGTCTGGCTACTCGCCGCGCCCATGGCCTTGTAAAGCTCCCGCGCCTGATCGACGGCGCCGCCGTTGAAATACAGCCGCGCGGTCAAGGCCAGAAGTTCCATCACTTTTGGGCGAATGGCCGCCGGGATCTGGTCGAGCGTGGTGGGCGCCGGCCAGGTTTCGCCGATCATGCGGTCACACACGGATATGGCCGTTTCGAAGACGTGTTTGGCTTCGTCGTCCTGGCCCATTTCCTTCAGGGCAACGGCGATATGGCGCAGCTGCACCAGGTCGAGACCGCCCTTGATGGTCTCCAATGTCTTCAAATGCTGGACGGCGTCTTCATAGTGCTGCTGATAGATCAGCACATCCGCGATCTCACCCAGATGTGCGCCTTGGCCGTCCTTTTCGGCGGCATTGTTCAGCAAGCCGGGCACTTCATGAAACCGGTCGACGATGCCCTGTGACCAGACAGCGTAAAAGGTCTCGGCGGCGATATTGCCCGGATCGATTTCAGCGGCCTTTTCCAGATCCTCGCAAGCGCCGGCGTTGTTGCCGCGGCGCCCCTTGAGCATGCCGAGCTGGAACAGAATGTTGGTGTCATGCGGCGCCAGGTCCGATAACCGCTGCAAAGCGGACTCGGCGCTTTTCAAATCGCCCCGTGCGTTCAGAATGGTGAACAGGTGCTGCAGAATTTGCGGGTTTTCCGGCTGCAGATCATGGGCGCCGGCAAAACAGGCCGCGGCCAGCCCAAGATCGCCCGACTGCACGGCCTGGGCGCCCAGGGCCAGGCGCCCATCCATATCGTCGGGAATTGTCGCGGCAGCGGGGTTTGTGCTCATTGGCTTTGTCGTTCCGTCCAAATTTCGTCTCTGATCGCCCGTTTAGCCGGCGTAGGCTTCCTGGGCCTGGCGCAGGTCATCCATCCGGCCGATGTCGATCCAGTAATCGCGGATCAGGTAAGTCGCCACCGACTGCTTCTCCTCCATCATTTCGTGGACCAGCGTCGGCATGTCGTAGGCTTCGTTGTAGGGAATGCGGTCGACGGCCTCGGGCGACAGCACGTAAATGCCGGCATTGACTAGGAACCGCTGCATGGGTTTCTCGACCAGATATACCAGCCGGTCGTCCTGGGCCTCGGCCACGCCGTACGGCACTTCGTACCAGTGTTCGCCGAGGCACATGGTCGCGGCGGCGTCCTTTTCGGTATGGAAGTCGAGCAGGGCGCGGAAGTCGAGCTTGGTCAGCAAATCGCCGTTCATGACCACGAACGGCGCCGAAGGCTTGTCCGGCAACAGGCTCAGGGCGCCGGCGGTGCCCAGGCGCTTTTCCTCGCGGATGTAATGCAGGTCGAGACCGAGATCCGATCCGTCGCCGAAATAGTCTTCGATCACGTGCGCCTTGTGATTCACCGCCAGATGAATGCGGCGGATGCCGTGCAGCTTGAGCTGCATCATGATGGTTTCCAGCACCGGCCGGTTGCCAACGGGCACCATCGGCTTGGGCGTCGAGCTGGTCAGCGGACGCAGACGCGTACCCAGACCGCCGACCATGATCACCGCCATGTTTTCGATCGGTTCGGGCTCGCTCAGTTCCTCGATGCCCAACAGGTCGATGACCTGGCCCTCGTCGTTGAGAACGGGGACGCGGCGGTATTCGTGCCGCATCATGGTTTCGAACAGCTGCAGACGATGAAAACCCGGGCCGCTGGTGAACGGGCTGCGGTCCATGATGGTGTTGATGGGGGCCGACAGATCGACGCCGTTCAGGATGCCCCGGCGGATATTGCCGTCGGTGACGATGCCCAACAGTTTGGTGTCCTGGTTGACCACCATGGCGATCTGATATCGGGCTTCGTCGAGAACCTTGATGGTTTCGAGAATGGAATCCGTTGGGGAGACGAGAGCTTTACGCCAATACTGCATGCAACTGATTGTCCGGTCCGCGTTGGCGATGTTTGCCGCCTGTCTGGATGCGCGAATCCTGTGGGACACCCCTTTCCGTTTCACTCGACCATCGGTAAACAAATGGTGGAGGAATTTGGTTAATAGGGGTTTAAAACCGGGCAATTTCGCGGGCGGAAAAATGCGCGAAATTCAGCCAAAAATAGGCGATTTCGGCCCGGTGTCAGTGGCGTGCGAGGCGCGGGTTCAGGGCGGACAGAATTCCGTCGCCCGTATTGAACGTTCCGTATTCCGTTTCGAACCGCCCATTGGGGGCGAAGTCGAAGATCAGATCCCAGCCGTGCTCGACGAAGAGTTGTTTGAGTTGGCCGTGTATGTGTTCGCCGTGCGTGCCGAAATGAATCCGGCGGACTTTCTGATTGAGAACGCCGATCGCCGGCGGCACGACGAAGGCTTCGGCGCTCTGGATGTCGAAATCGGCATAGTCGACATAGTCGAACGGACCCAATACATCGCCGATCGTCAGTGAACTGACCACTGATAGCATGAAATCGGAGCGGTGCCGCGGATCGCTGCGCTGGATCTTCACACCGGTCTGCATGTTGGCAAAGATGTTTTTGATGATTTGGCCTGCGACCCCTTCGCTTGCGAGTTTTTCGGCGAGGCTGATATTGTCGTCCTCGACATTGAAGATGTTGTTGTCGCCGACGCCGCCGCCATAAGGAAAGAGGGCAGGTTCGTTGGTGTCGCTGACCGCGGCCTTGATCAGCCAGTGGTCTTCCGGGTCCAGGCCGTTGGCGGCGAAATGACGCAAGGCGCAGTCGTAGCGGTCGGGATCGGCTTCGATGATGGCCAGTTTGGCGGGCATCGGATTCAGCTTCTGCAGCAGGGCATGGGCGTTGACCACGCGGCCGCCATAACCGCCGCCGAACTCCGCCATGACGAACGTTCCACGGGCTTCACGAACCGCTTCGACGACATTGACCCATTCGAACCAGCTTTCCCCCTGGGTCAGGCTTGGACGGCTCGTTTCCATGGTGTGCGGTCCCTGGCAGGCCCAGGACAAATCCGCCATGGAGGCATTGAAATCCGCCTCGGTCATGACGCCGGCGAAATTGGCGATGTATCCGTTGCGCACCAGGCCGTGCCACGGTTCCACGTCGTCGAACGCCGAGTCGAATTGTTTCAAGTCGTTGGTCATGTCTGGTCCCGTTGGAATTAGACGCGTGGATTGCGGGCGGAGACAATGCCGTCGCCTACCGAGAAGTTGCCGTACTCGGATTCGAAGCTTTTATTGGGCTGGAAGTTGAAGGTGATTTCCCAACCCTGGTCGACGAACAGATTGAGCAGCGCTTCGTGAATATGGTCCCCGTGCGTGGCCAGATGAATTCTTCGGACCTTGCGGTTGAGGGCGTCCATGGCCGCGGGAACGGCGTAAAGCTCGGCGCTTTGAATGTCGATATCGATATAGTCGACCCGCTCGAAGGGGCGCACCATGTCGGCGATGGTGACGGTGCTGACGATGGCGATTTCATACTTTCTCGGCTCGGGCGTCTGGCCGTCGTCCTGTCTGAGCACGACGCCGGTGCGCATGTTGGTCATGATGCCCTTGAGCACATCGCCCTCGACGCCCTGCTGAATGATATTGTCCGCGAGCAACTGAGCGTCGCCGGGATCGGCGATGGCGTTGTTGTCGCCGTAAATTCCCCCGAAGGGAAACAGCATCGGCCGGTTGGTGTCGCTGACCATCGTCTTGATCAGCCAATGATCGCGCGTATCGATGCCGTTGTTGGCGAAATGGCGCAGCGCCCAGGAAAAGCGGCCGGGGTCGGCTTCCACAAGTCCCAGTTTGCAAGGCATGGGATTCAGCAGTTGCAGCATGCGGTACGTATCGACCGCCCGCGCGCCGTACCCGCCGCCCAGTTCCAGCATGACGAACCGGTCCTTGGCTTCGCGCACGGCCTCAACCGCCGAAACCCATTCGAAAAACCCTTCCCCGGCGGCGATGACCGGGCGTTCCGTCGTCATATGGTGGGGTGCCTGTTCCATATGGCTCAGGTCGTTCCAGATACAGAATTCGGTTTCGGTTTCCGTACCCAGGAAATTTGCGATGAACCCTTTCCGCACGGTCCCGCAAAACGGCTCGATATCGGGAAACGGATTCTGATAGCTGGCGAGGTCGTTGGTAAGCGGTTGGGTATGTGTCGACATAGGCTCAATCGATGGACGTTAAATCGATAAGATCCGGTTCTAATCCGGACATGCGGCGTTCGCACATGGCGACGATCGCCCGTTCGAGTTTGCGGCAGTGATGTCTCGTGTCGAACAACGGACTGTTTTCGCGTTCCGAAGTAAGTTTGTGTCTGTAATCGTCGAGAATATCCGGGTTGTTGGCGAGCCAGACGGCTTTCCCGATATAGGCGGACAGATCATCGACGGCCAATTCGGGCAATCCCGCCGCCTCAAGGAGCGTCTGTCCCAACCGGCTGCCGGGCAATTCGCCCTTGGCGCTGAGAACGGGCAGTCCCGCCCACAACGCATCCACCGTCGTGATGCCCCCGCCGTGGAAGAACGTATCGAGCGCCAGGTCGGCCAAGGCGAGCCGGGCGAGGTGTTCGTCGCGCTCGACGATGTCGGCGAAGATCAGCCGGTCGCCGTCGATGCCGCGTTGTTCCGCCTCGCGCCTCAGATTGGCGATGGTCTCGGTCGCCCAGGCGCCGAACCACATGACCGAGCCGGGGACGTCCTGCAGAATCCGCATCCATGCGGAAAAGACACTGGGCTCGAATTTGCAGGGGTGATTGAAGTTGGCGAACACGGTGGCGTCGCGCGGCAGGCCGTGCTGTTGGCGCGCGACCGCGCCGGGGCCTTGCGTACCGCGTACGGTGGCCATGAAGGTGCCGGGCAGGTAGACCGGCTTCTCGCTGTTGAACGCTTGCTGACGCGGCGGAATGTAGGCGCGGTCGGTGATCAGGTAATCGATATAGTCGGCGCCGGTCGTGATCGAATAGCCGAGATAGTGCGCCTGAATGGGCGCCGGCCGCAACGCCAGGATGTCCATGCAGTTCATGCCGGTCTGGCCGGCGACATCGATCAGGAGATCCAGGTCGTCGCCGTGAATTTTCCGGGCGGCGTCCGCGGGAGCGAAGCTGGGAAGATCGACGAAACGGTCGAAGCTGTCGCGATAGGACCGGCTGAACGCGGTGTTGGTGCACGGATGCGTACAATAGCCGATCACCTCGAACCGGTCGCGGTCGTGGTTGCGGACGATTTCCTTGAGCACGATGGGCAGGCTGTGGACCCAGGTGTAGGGCAGCAGATAGCCGATCCGTATCTTGCCGCGCCGCGCCGCCGGTTCGGGGTGGGAGAACGGTTCGGCGATCGCCCGCGATTTTTGGGCAATGATCGACGCCTGGTGGCGTGCGGCGTTGGCGATGAATTCGTAGGACAGCGGCAGCGCCTGCAGGTTGAAGACGTCCAGCGACAGGTCATGGCCGGTGTCGATGTCCTGGATCACCTGGTCGACCAGGTCCGTACACATGGTCTCGTAGTGCTGCCAGTCGCACAGCGTGAGCCGGAGGTCGAACAGCCGGGCATTGGCCCTGCCGTCGGTGGGGTCGAGCCGCAGGATCATCCGGTAGATCTTGACCGCCTCGAGGGTCAGCTTGGCGCTTTCCATGAAACCGCCGGCGACGTGCAGCAGCGTGACATCGCCGGCGGCGTCGCGCAGCGCCTTCGATACCGCGCGGATGGCCTCGTCGTGCCGGTCGAGCGCGCTGAGGCAGTTGGCGCGGATCATATGCATCCACGCCATCGCACCGTTCCGGGCCAGGCATTGCTCGACCATGTGCAGCGCCCGTTCGAATTGCCCCGTCCGTTCCAGGGACAGGGCCATGACTTCCTGCAGCTCGACGGAGAGACCGTGATGACGCTCGTATTCGGCCAGATGAGCGAGCGCCTCGCCATGCTGTTCCAGGCTTTGCAGCGAGCGGCACAGGCCGGCCATCGCGGTGCCGTCGTCCGCCCGGCCGGACAGGACGGTGCGGAACTGGGCGATAGCTTCGGCATAGTCGCCCATGGCGTGCAGGGTGGTGGCCAGGTTGAGCCGGGCGGCGGTGAGTTGCGGGTCGCGTTCCAGCGCCCGGCGGAACGACAGGAGCGCCTTCTTCGGTTGCCCCATGGTCTTCAGGGCGGCGCCGTGGGTGGCCCATAAGAGGGCGAAATCATCGTGCTTGGCGAGAATGCGCTCCAGCTCGAGGCGCGCCTGCAGGGCCTTGCCGCTGTGGATCAGGGCGACGGCCAGATTGTTGGCGATTTCCGGCGTTTCCACCGTCTCGTAGGCTTCCCGCAGGGGCGCGACGGCTTCCTGATAGCGCCCGGCGTCGTTGAGCATGGTGCCGAGATTGAACGCGCGTTCGGCGCGGCGGTACGATCCGTCGCCATCGTCCGGCGTTTCGGCACTATTCGTCGGCGCCCTCATGCCCTGTCAACACCTGCATCAGTCATTCCACGAAAGCGAATTTCAGGCGGTCATCGACCGGTTCGCCCGAACACTCGCACCACGATGCGAGATCGAACAGTTAACGCAGGGTAAGGTTAATCGAGGGTTAAATCGGGGCCGGACGGCAACCGATCGCCCTGTCTAGCGGCCGATATCGATCACATCCGGCCTATCGCCGTTTTCGAAGCGCAGCCACATGGCCTCGATGGCCTGTTCCAGCCCCTGGCGGTAGCGGTCGAGGTCGAACAGCGGGCAGGTATCGCGGTTGCCGACGAGGCGGTCGCGGATCGCGGCGAGGGACGCCGGGTCCCGGGCCAGCGCGATGGCGGTGCGGACATAGGCATCCAGGTCGTCGACGATCATATCGGGCAGGTCCGCGGCCGCCGTCAGGGTCGCCCCCAACCGCGCACCGGGCGTTTTGCCGCTGATGGTCAGGACGGGCAGGCCGACCCACAGGGCGTCCACCGTGGTGATGCCGCCGCCGTGATAGAGATTGTCGAGGGCCAGGTCCGCCAAGGCGAGGCGGGCCAGGTGAACGGGCCGGTCGACAATGTCGCTGAACACCAGCCTGTCCGGGTCGACGCGGTGTTTCTCCGCTTCCGATTTGAGATTGCGTTGCGTGGCCGACGTCCAGGCGCCGAACCAGAGCACGCTGTCCGGCACCGCGGACAGGATTTCCATCCAGGCGGAAAACACTCTCGGCTCGAACTTGCAGGGATGATTGAAATTGGCGAAGACGAAGCCGTTTTCGGGCAGGTCGAAATGGGCCCGCTCCAATTCGACCACCTCGGCGTCCTGGCGTTTCGTGGCCATGAATGTTTCGGGCAGATAGACGACCTTTTCACTGCAATACCGCTGCCATTCCGGCGGAATGTAGATCTTGTCGGTGATGAGATAATCGACATAGTCCGCCCCGGTCGTAATCGAATAGCCCAGGAAATGCGCCTGCACGGGCGCCGGGCGGTGCGCCAGGACGTCCATGCAGTTCTGTGACGTCAGGCCGGCGACATCGATCAACACGTCGATCCCATGGGCGTGGATTTGCCGCGCCGCCTCGACCGGCAGGGCCGCCGGCACATCGAAGAACGAATCAAACGCCGCACGGTAGCCGCGGCTGAATTTCGTCGCGTCGCACTTGCTGGTGCTGAAGCCGATCACCTCGAACCTGTCCCGGTCGTGGCGTTCCACGATTTCCTTCAGCACCAGCGGCAGGCTGTGGAAGTTCGTGTAGGGCAGCAGATATCCCAGGCGAATACGGTCGCCCGCCGAGCGTGGCCGCGCCGCGTGGACATACGGTTCGCCGAAGGCCCGCTCCGTTTCGGCGATCGACTGGGCCGACGACTTGGCGGCCTCGAACATGAACGCGTAGCTGACCGGCAATGCCTGCAGGTTGAACACGTCGAACGAAAACGGTTTGCCGGTCTCGATTTCCCGCCGCGCCGTCGTGATCAGGTTGTTGACGAACTCGTCATAGCGCGACCAGTCGCACAGTGACAGGCTGGCATCCAGCAGCCGTGACGTCGCCTTGGGATAGTTCGGATCCACGTCGACGATCTGCTTGTAGATCAGCGATGCCTCTTCGGTCAGTCTGATGGCCTCGAACAGTTCGCCGATCATGAACAGCCGTTCGAGATCGTCGCCGACATGTTTGAGCGCATCGGTCAGATAGGGAAGCGCCTTATCCTTCTGTCGCAGTTTGATGTAGCTGTTGGCCGCCACGAGATAGGCCTTGGTATGGGTCGGGGCGAGCGCCAGCGCGCGCTCGGCGGCTTCAATGGATTCCTTGAACCGGCCCAACTGCTGCAATGACAAGGCCATGTTGTTCCAGCTTGCCGCATCGTTGGGTTGCAGCTCGATCATCCGCTCGAAATAGGGCAAAGCCTGTGAAGACAGACCGAGGGCTTCTAGGGCCGTGCCCAGGCCCTGAACGACTTCAACGTCATCCGGATAGCGTTGCTCAAGATCACGATAGAGTTCGACGGCCTCGCGAAGCTGCAGCAACGCCGTCAGGCTGCTGGCGATTTGTTTTTTACACTCGTCCTCGGCCACGCCCGTTTCCAGCGCCTTGCGATAGCAGGGCACCGCCTGCCTGGGGTTTTCTTCCTGGGTGTAGGTGGCGCCCTTGGTAAACCAGCCTAGGCCATAATCCGGCTGCTGAGACAGCACCGCTTCGATGACGTCACGCGCCTTGCGCGGCTGGTTGGTGTTGATCAACGCCGTGGCGTAATTGTTTCCGGTTGCCGGTGTTCGGGCCAGCGTGTGGACGGTTTCCAGATAAGGCAGAGCATCCTGGTGCCGGCCGCTCTCGCTCAGCAGATTGCCGAAATAGAACTGGCTCTCGATATCGTCGGGCCGGTTTTCGAGGGCCCGCTTGAGCAACTCCTCGGCCTCGGCGAACGCACCGCTGATCGTCAGGACCGACGCGAGATCGCGAATGGCTTCGAAGTGATCGGCATCGATGGCGATCGCCCGGCGGAAATGATCGATCGCGCCGGCGATGTCGTCCTTACCCTGGCAGCTCTTGCCCAACTGATAGAACGCATCCGCATTGTCGGGCATGGCCGCGACAAGTTCGCCGAGCAGGTCATGGGCCTCGTCGAAACCACCCATGGCGTTGAGCAGATACGCCGTCGCGAACTTGGCATCGTTGTGGCCCGGATTGTGCGACAGCGCCGACCGGAAGGCATCGAGCGCGTCGTCGGCGGCATTTCGGGTCAGATGGACCTGTCCCAGGCGATATTGCGTGTCGGCCGCGGCCAGTTCTTCATGGTCTATTTCGGGTAAGGCGGCCATTGCGAATTAAACGAATCAGTCCCCCAAGCCCGAAAAAGGTCGGCAGGGACTCCGATCGATACGGGCACGGCAAATGGTCGAATACGGGCGGAATGCCCCATTTCCAGCCGCATCATTAGGCCAGCGTATGGTTAATCGAGAGTAAACCCGGCCGTTTACAAGACGGTATGTATGGCCTGGCTAGAGCAGTTCCTCTTTAGATGGAAACATTCTGTTTCTCGAGCGGCCTGCCCATCCACCAGGAAGACGGGGCAGCGCGATGCCGGGCATCACGCAAGCCGTCTGACGCCCTGGGG
>JANQFL010000077.1 GCA_028277845.1 Sneathiellales bacterium | reverse complement strand
CGAACGGGACATGAAGGTAGCTATCCTGGCCGGCGGCAAAGGCTCCGGCATCGCGGGGGAAACGCGGCTGCACCCAAATCCCGCAATGGAGATCGGGCGAGCACCCCCGGCCACCTGGGAGGCCTGAGGTGAAGGTTCTGGTCACCGGCAACCGGGGTTACATCGGCACGGTACTGACACCGATGCTGATGGACGCCGGTCATACGGTGGAAGGCCTGGACAGCGATCTGTTCGAACGCTGTACCTTCGAACCCGGTGGCGCCATGCCAGACGTCCCGACCGTGGTGAAGGATATCCGCGACGTGGACGTAGCCGACCTTCTGGGTTTTGATGCCGTCTTGCATCTGGCCGGGCTGTCCAACGATCCACTCGGCGACTATCACCCCGCAACCACCCGAGCCATCAATTTCGAAGCGACGGTGCATCTGGCCGAATTGGCGAAATTGGCCGGAGTGGGGCGGTTCATTTTCTCGTCGACTTGCTCGAGACAACCAGGGACGCCTGCAAGGTAGCGCTGCGCAAATGGATGCTGACCGGCAATTACCTCGACAACCGCCCGGTCGCCGCGCACCTGCTGCGCGAACGGTCCGCGTGGAGCAACATCGGCCCGCACGACATCTGCCCTTGCGGCACCGGCGAGATGTACGGCAATTGTCACGGCCTGCAGCTGTTTTCCCTACCGGCTCCGAAGGCGGCGGCTACGCCCCAGCCGCACTGAGCCGTCCGGTTTCCTTCGCCCCCACCAGATAACTGGTCGTCAAACGGCCCTTGCCTTTGACGTCGACCGCGCCGCGCGGCTCGAAACGGTAGCGCTCGCCGAGGCCGGCCGCGAAGTCATCGGTCACCTGGATGCGTCCGACCTCGCCGGTGGATTCCATGCGGGCGGCGACGTTGACCGCGTCGCCCCATAGGTCATAGGCGAACTTGCGATTGCCGATCACGCCGGCGACCACCTTGCCGCTGTTGATGCCAATGCGCACCTGGACAGGCTCGCCCGTGACCGGGTCCTTGAACTTGCTGACGACAGCCTGGATGTCCAAGGCCAGCCTGGCGATGGTATCGTCGGGATCGGCGACGGGATCGGGCAGGCCGGCGACCACCATGTAGGCGTCGCCGATGGTCTTGATCTTTTCGACGCCGTAGCGCACCACCAGTTCGTCGATCGCGTTGAAAACGTCGTTCAGCAGCTTCACCACCTCGGCCGGTTGCAGCCGGTCGGACATGCGGGTGAAACCGACGATATCGGCGAATAGGACGGCGACCCGGTCGTAGTCATCGGCGATCATGCCCTCGGTGGCCTTCAAGCGGGCCGCAATGGGCTTCGGCAGAATATTCAGCAGAAGGCGTTCGCTTTCCCCGTACGCGGCCGCCAGTTCCTTCTCGGCCCGGGCGGATGCACGGACGAACGGCAGGACCATGACCAGCACATAGAGCGGCCAACTGATGATCGGCGTCACCACCATCCGATCGGCCATATGCTCCGGCACCATGTAAACCGGCGGGTTGTTGATCGTGTAGTACATGAGGGCCCCGGCGCCGGCCAAAGTCAGCGCCGCCGCCGCGAGCGAAAACCGCATACTGTAGAACGGCTGGATGAACAGCAGGATTACGACGAGGAAGGTGAAATTCTGAAAGCTGTAGTCGGGCCCGACGCAGATCGTCGCCGAAATACCGTGCAATGTCAGTTCGGCAAAGGCACCCCAGAACGCCAATCGGTAATACCCGAACTTCAACATCAACAACGCACCGGCGAAAATGGACACGCTGAATACGTTGAAATAGACCATGAACCAGACGCCGGCCTGGGCAAACAACAACAAGCCTACGAAATGGGACGTACCGGCGAGGATGTAGAATATCCGCCAATAGACGTAGTAACGCACCAAGTCGTCGGGCACATGAGCCGGAGCCGTTGTAATCCAACCGAACCGAGACGTCGTTTGTGCCGTTTGTGCCATTATTCCAATCCTTTCCGGGATGGAAACAAGGCCGCACCCGCCGGCCGGCAACTGTTCCTCAGCCGCCGGTGGTCATCAGTACGAGGCCCTTCAACGAGTCCAGCAACTGCAACAGGCGTTTTTTGTCTTTGGCCTTGTGTTTGAAGCCATACCACGACGTGTGCACCACTTCGGCCAAGTCCTCGGGCACGACACCGGCCGCCTCGATCTTGCTGTGATAGGGTTCCAGCAGTTCCCGCAACAACGCCTTGTAACGTTCTTCGGCGACGGCGATCTCCTCCATCGCCGCCTCGCGGAAGCCCTCTAGGATTTCGTCGGCGTGGGGGGTCTCCTGCATGATGTCGAACGGTCCAACGACCAAGTGTTTGAACACGATGTCGAGCCGCTCACCCAAGTTTTCCGTCGTCGCGATTTCACCGTCTATCGCCTCAAGCGCACGGTCAGCGTGCAGCCGGATCGTCGCCCGGAGAATCTCGTCTTTGTTCTCGAACGCATTGTACAGCGTCTGGCGGACGAGGCCGGCCTCGTTGGCGATGTCGTTCATCGTCGTGCGCTTCACGCCATAACGTGAAAACACGCGGATGGCCGCGTCGACGATCTTTTCTTCTCGTTGGTCCATGGCGGGCATATTGACAAACGCTGTCGTAATGTCAATATGGACAAAATGACGTAATTTGTCGTGTTGTCACATTGATTGTGTGGTTTTTCGGCCAAGGGACGAATACGCGCGCCGGCCGTGGCGCGCCGCGAACAAGGAGGCCAGCGATGGCGACCAACCTGAAAGTGAACGGTAAAGCGTTGAACGTGGAGGCGGCGCCCGGTACGCCGCTCCTGTGGGTGATCCGGGACGAACTGCAGCTAACCGGCACCAAGTTCGGCTGCGGCGTCGCGGCCTGCGGCGCCTGCACGGTGCATGTCAACGGCGAGCCCACCCGGTCCTGCCAGACCTTCATCGAGGACGTGGACGGCGCCTCCGTCACGACGATCGAAGGTCTCGAGTCCAAGGTCGCCAAGGCCGTGCAGACGGCCTGGGTGGAAAAGAACGTGGTGCAGTGCGGCTATTGCCAGTCCGGACAGATCATGTCGGCGGTCGGCCTGCTGACGGAAAACGCCAAACCGAGCGTGGAGCAGATCGACGAGTACATGGCGGGCAATGTCTGCCGTTGCGCCACCTATCAACGCATTCGCGCCGCCGTGCAGCGCGCGTCCGAAATCCTGGAGGCCTGATCATGACCATGCATACCTCCCGCCGCGGTTTCCTCAAAGGCGCCGCCGCCACGGCCGCAACGGCCGCCACCGTCTTTACCATCGGCGTCAACCCGCAGGGCGCGCTGGCCGCCGCCGCCGACGGTGGCAATTTCACCCCGTTCGTCAAGATCGCGCCGGACGGCCAGGTGATCGCCATCCTCAAGCATTTCGAAATGGGCGAAGGCACGACCACCGGCCTGACCACGCTGATCGCCGAGGAACTGGGCATCAATCTCGATGACGTGGACATCGAATTCGCGCCGTCGGACAACACCCGATACAAGAACCTGGCGTTCGGCATGCAGGGGACCGGCGGATCGACAGCGATTTTCAATTCCTTCCAGCAATACCGCCAGGCCGGCGCCGCCGCGCGCGAGATGCTGATCGGCGCGGCAGCCGCCGCCTGGAACGTCAAGGCCTCGGATCTGACCCTGGACAACGGTCTCATCACGGGCGCGGGAAACTCGGCGCCGCTGGGCGAATTCGCCGCGGCGGCCGCCAAGCGCCCTGTGCCGGAAAATCTACGCCTCAAGGATCCCAGCGAATTCAAGCTGATCGGCAATCCCGACACGTCGCGCCGGGACAACGTACCGAAGACCACCGGCACCGCCCAGTTCGCCATGGATGTGCACCTGGACGGCCAGATCGTGGCCGTCATCAAACGCAGCCCGCGCTTCGGCGGCACCGTCAAGTCGGTCGACGCGGGTGCCGCGTCGAAGATCGCCGGTTTCGTCAACGCGGTTGCCATGCCGACCAAGACCGGCGTACTGGTCTACGCTAAGAACACCTGGGCGGCGTTCCAGGCCCGCGAGGCGATCAAGGTGGAGTGGGATTTCTCCAAGGCGGAAAACCGCAGTTCGGAGGAAATCAAGGCCACGTTGCTGGCGGCGGTCGACACCGACCCCGAGTACAACGCCAAGGAAGGCGCCGACCTGGCGGCGACCCGGACGGCACTCGACGGCGCCGCCAAGGTCATCGAACAGGAGTTCTACCTGCCCTATCTGGCCCACGCGCCGATGGAGCCGCTGACCTGCACCATCGAACCGACGGCCGACGGCGTGGTGCTGCACGACGGCTGCCAGTTCCCGGCGGGCGCCCATCCGGCATTGGCGGCGGTGCTCAAACTGCCGCCGGAGAAGATCCGCATCAACACGCTCTACGCCGGCGGCTCGTTCGGCCGCCGCGCCACCATGACGGCGGATTATCATGTCGAGGCCGCCATCGCCTTCGCCATGAGCGGCGGCAAGCGGCCGGTCAAGCTGGTGTGGTCGCGGGAAGACGATCTTTCCGGCGGCTACTACCGGCCGGCCTATGCCCACAAGGTCCGGGTCGGGCTGGACGCGCGGGGCAGGATCGTCGCCTGGGACCACCGCATCGCCGGACAGTCCATCTTCACCGGCACGGCCTTTGCGGCGGCGGTGGTGAAAAACGGCATCGACCGCACGTCGATCGAGGGTGTCTACGATTCGCTTTACGACATCCCCGGCCAGTTTGTCGGCCTGACCAACCTGCAAACGCCGATCACGCCCAACTGGTGGCGCTCGGTGGGTCACAGCCAGACCGCCTTCGTCATGGAAAGCATGATGGACATGGTGGCCGAAGCGGCGGGCCGGGACCCGCTCGCCTACCGGCTCGAATACCTGAATCACGGCGGCAAGGACCAGCAACGTCTGGCCGGCGTCCTGAAACTGGCCGCCGAGAAGGCCGGTTGGGGTACGCCGCCGGCCAAGGGCCGGTCGCGTGGCATTGCGGTACATAAATCGTTCCGCAGCTATGTCGCCCAGGTGGTCGAAATCTCCCGCAACGCCGACGGTGCGGTGAAGATCGAGAACGTCGTCTGTGCCGTGGACTGCGGCATCGCGGTCAACCCCGACATCGTCAAGGCGCAAATGGAAGGCGGCATCGGCTACGGCATCGGCCACGCCATGCGCGACGAAATCACCTTCGAGAACGGCGAGGTGGTGCAGCAGAACTTCCCCGACTACGAACCGCTGCGCATCGGTGACATCGCCGCCATCGAAACCCACATCGTGCCGTCGGCCGAAGCGCCGACCGGCGTGGGCGAACCCGGCCTGCCGCCATCCGCACCGGCGCTGGCCAACGCCATCGCCGTAGGCGGCCCGCGGGTCACCATGCTGCCGATGAACAAACACGGCATCGCGTTCGCGTAAACACGAGCGCCGAATCCGTAGCGTACCGATTCAGCGCCCGTCTGCCCGGCCACGAACTTTATCTGCGACGCGTGGCCGGGCGTCCCCTTCCCGGAGTTTGAAACATGACCGACAGATCCCAATTCGGCATCGACAGCACCGCCGACGATGTACTCGACGGTATCGACCTCAACGGCAAGCTGGTCCTGATCACCGGCGGCTCCAGCGGCCTCGGCGTGGAGACCGCGCGGGCGATGGCCGCCAAAGGCGCCCACGTGGTGATCACCGCCCGCGACATGGCCAAGGCGGAAATGGTCGCCACCGACATCAGGGCGTCGACCGGCAACAATGCGGTCGAGATCGAGGAACTGGAACTGGGATCGCTGGCCGGCATCCGAGCCTTCGCCGAGCGTTTCCTGGCCAAGCACGACCGCCTCGACATTCTGGTCAACAACGCCGGCGTCATGGCCTGTCCCTACGGCACCACCGAGGACGGTTTCGAGCTGCAGTTCGGCACCAACCACCTGGGCCATTTTCTGATGACCGGTCTGCTCGCCCCGGTGCTGATCAAGGGCGCGCCGTCGCGCATCGTCTCGCTCAGCTCCGCCGGCCATCAGTTTTCGCCGGTCGTCTTCGACGACATCGGCTTCCAACACCGCGACTATCAGAAGTGGCTGTCGTATGGCCAATCCAAGACCGCGAACGTCCTGTTTGCCGTCGGACTGGAGAAGCGTCTGGGCGAACGCGGCGTGCATGCCTACGCCGTGCATCCCGGCGCCATACTGACCGAACTGGCCCGCCACATGTCGGAAGAGGAAATCGAGGGCTACCGCCAGCGGCAAGCCGCCGGCGATCTTCACGTCAAGACGGTCGAGGCCGGCGCCGCGACAACGGTCTATGCCGCCACCGCACCGGAGCTGGAAGGCCGTGGCGGACTTTATCTGGCGGACTGCCGGGTGTGCGACGTGGACGACCGGGCGGAAAGCTGGTCCGTCGTGCGCTCCTACGCCGTCGATCCCGAAGCCGCCGAACGGCTGTGGACCATGTCGGAGGAGATGGTGGGCACATCCGTGTCGTTCTAAACTTCGGAACGGTGTTCGCCAGGGGGATACCGAACCGCAACAAGGTCGTGGACTATGGCTAAAACGTTACTTGGTCTTGTCGTGTTGATCGTACTGGCGGCTGCGGCCATGGCGTGGTTCGGCCACAAGACCGTGCGCACCCAGATCGTCATCCCCGCCCCGGCGTCCGCCATATGGAAGGTCCTGACCGATGCGGCGGGCTACAAGGACTGGAACCCCGTGTTCGTCGCCGTTGCAGGCGACTATCGTGAAGGCGCGCAGATAACCAACCAGGTCAAGGACGGCAGCGGCAAGATTGTTGAGATCGCATCCACGGTGGTGGCATTGGAGCCGGAACGGTTGCTCAATCAGTTCGGCGGCATCCGCGGCATGATAACGTTCGACCACACCTGGCGGCTGGAGCCCTCGGACGGCGGCACACGCGTCACCCAACACGAAGAATATCGCGGTTTCTGGGTGTGGTTCTGGGACGCGAGCTGGGTCGAGCCGGCCTATGCCAAGGCGAACGAAGCGTTGCGCGACAGGGTCCTTCAACACACGGACTGATCTTATGGACCTGCACGACGGCGTTGACCCGTAGGCCCAACCTGTTACTTCATTGCATGGGGCGCAGGACAAGACGCCGCACGCGGCGCGGGAGGCTGTCATCATGCGATTTGTCAGTGCATTGTTCGTAGCGTTGGGCGTGTTCGTTTTTGCTGGCCCGGCACAAGCTCATCATGGCTGGTCGTGGACCACCGGCGGCAATATCGAGCTGACCGGCATCATCGCCTCGGCCAAACTCGGCAATCCGCACGGCGTCCTCAAGGTGGACGTGGACGGTGAAATCTGGACCCTTGAGGTCGGCCAGCCGTGGCGCAACGAACGGGCCGGCGTGAAGGACGGCGACCTGGCCAAGGGCGTCGAAATCCGTGCCATCGGCGAGCCGTCGGCGAACACCGCGGACAAGTTGATGAAGGTCGAACGGTTCTACCTCGGCGACCGGGAATACATCCTCTACCGCGACCGCGACTGACCGCGTGGACACGCTGTTCACGGCGGTCGAGGGCACGGCGCTGTCTCAGGCGCTGCGGACAGCCCGCTGGGGCTATGCGGCCGTCAACGCAACCCACATCCTGGGCATCGCGCTGCTCATCGGTGCAACGGTCACGCTCAATCTGCGCTATCTCGGTCTTTGGCCCAGTGTGCCCCGCCACACGCTTGTGCGTGTTCTGGCCCCGGTCGCGGCCACCGGTCTGGCCTTGGCCGTGTGTGCCGGACTGATGCTGTACTCGGTCCGCGCGCGGGAGTATGCCGGCCTCGGCTTTTTTCAGGCCAAGCTCGTCCTGATTACCATCGCCGTGCTGTCGGCACTGTGGCTGCACCGCCGACACGGAATGGCCCTCGAGACGGCGGGTGGTGCCTCTCTAAAAGCCCATGCCCTTCTCTCGTTGGCATGCTGGACCGGTGCCCTGATCTGTGGCCGCCTGATCGCATTCGCCGACGACTGATCGACTTGGTCTTGAGCATCCGGCGCAAAGCTGGTTTGGTACGGCCATGTCGTCACCGGTTCCAGACATGTCCCGCGAACACGCTCTCGGCGGTATGGTTGCCGGTATCGATGAAGCCGGGCGCGGTCCGTGGGCCGGCCCCGTCGTGGCGGCGGCCGTCGTTTTCGGCGCACGCGTGCCCGACGCCATGATCCGTGATTCGAAGGCCCTCAGCGCCAAGCGCCGCGATGCCGCGTTTGACATACTGATGGACGATCCGAACGTTTTGGTCGGTGTCGGCAAGGCGGACGTCGCGGAGATCGACGACCTCAACATCCTCAACGCCACCTTCCTGGCCATGCGCCGGGCGATGGCCGCCCTGCCCTGCACGCCGGACAGCGCCCTGGTCGACGGCAACCGGGCGCCGGAACTGGACTGCGCGGTACGAACCGTGGTCAAGGGCGACGCCAAGTCGCTATCCATCGCGGCAGCCTCGATCATCGCCAAGGTCACACGGGATCGGGACATGGCGGCGCTGGCGGCCGAATACCCGGGCTACGGGTGGGAGCGCAACGCCGGCTACGGCACGGCGCAGCACCAGGCGGCCATCGCCGAACTCGGCATCACGTCGCACCACCGCAGAAGTTTCGCCCCGATTCGTAGGATCGCGGCCGAAACGGTCCACGGGATATCCTGACTTGCTCCGTCCCAATGCCCGGAACCGCGGCAAAAGACATTCGAACCACCGACGTCCCGGGCAGTCGGAGTCGCACATTGAATCCGTTCGATTACGGCCGAAGCACAACAGGTCTGGCTACAATTGATTTGCAAATGATTATCATTTGCATATATTCGTCAATCATTGTGCAATTTTTTTCTGTGATTTCGGCATGACACAAACCACCGAAGCGTTGAGCGACGCGGCCCGGCCCGGGACGGCTCGGCAAAGCCGCGGCAAGGCCGCGGGGCCGGTATCGGCTGTGGGTCGGTTGTTGTCCCCGATCCGGCACATCCTCATATCGGCGTGCCTCCTGCAAGTCATCAGCGCCGCCGCCGGAGTCATTCCGTTCATCGTGGTGGGAGAATTGGCCCGCGTCTTCCTGGCGGAGGGTCCGATCGACACGGCCAGAGCCTGGATCATAGCGTGGGCCGGTGTCGGCGCCCTGGTCGTCAGGCTGTTCTTTCAAATGGCCGCCGGCGCCCTCACCCATTTCACCGATGTGGATTTCCAACTCAGCCTGCGCCGGCAAATCGTGGACAGGATCGGCCGGGTGCCGCTGGGCTGGTTTACCGAACGTCAGGCGGGGCAGATCAAGAAGGCGCTGCAGGACGATGTTGCCGACCTGCACCATCTGGTCGGACATGCATATCTGAACCTGTCCGCCGCCATCGTCACGCCGGTCATCGCGCTCGGCTATCTGCTTTGGGTCGATTGGCGCCTGACCCTCGTCTCCGTCGTTCCCCTGCTCATGGGCATGGCGCTTTATGCCGTCCAGATGCGCGGATATGGCGAAAAGATGCAGGCCTACAATGCAGCGCTCGGCCGCGTCAATGCGGCGTCGGTGGAATTCGTCCAGGGCATCGCGGTCGTCAAGACGTTCGGTCAGGCGCAGAAATCCTACGGGCGGTTTCTCGAAGAGACCAACCGTTTCATGGAGTATTTCTGGAACTGGGTCCGCGGACTGCTGCACGTCGCGGCGGCAACCGAGATCGTTCTGTCGCCGGTGTTTTCCCTTGTGATCATTCTGGCGGGCGCCACGGTGTTCGTCGCCAACGGCTGGATGGCCGCGGTAGACACGATCCCTTTCGCCGTGCTGGGCCTGAGTTTCACGGCACCGTTCCTTACCATGGCGTTCGCGCAACACCAGACCATGATGGCCAAGGATGCCGCCGAACGTATCGTCGCGATCCTCGATGCGCCGATTTTACCGCAGAGCGAAGGCCAGCATGATCCACGCGATACGCAGGTCGAATTTCAGGATGTGACGTTCTCCTACGATGACCGCACCAACGTGCTCCGCAACATCCGCCTCACTCTGGCGCCGGGCACGGTCACGGCGCTCGTGGGACCGTCCGGATCGGGCAAGAGCACGCTGGCGAAACTGCTGCCGCGGTTCTGGGACGTCAGCGAGGGCCGAATTCTTCTCGGCGGTGTTCCCATTCAGGACCTGCCGGCCGAGACGCTCTACAGACATGTCGGGTTTGTCTTTCAGGATGTCCAACTGCTGCGCGCCTCGGTGCGCGAGAATATTGCACTGGCCCGGCCCGGCGCATCCGCCGACGATATCGAGTCGGCGGCGAAAGCCGCGCAGATTCATGAGCGAATCCTCGAACTGCCCCATGGCTACGATTCGATCGTCGGGGTTGATGCAAGGCTATCGGGCGGCGAAGCACAACGGGTTTCGATCGCCCGCGCCATTCTCGCCGATGCGCCGATCCTCGTGCTGGACGAGGCGACGGCCTTCGCCGACCCGGAATCCGAAGCCGCCATCCAGGACGCCCTCGCCGAACTGGTGGCGGGCCGCACCCTGCTGGTGATCGCCCACCGGCTGCGCACCATCGCCGACGCCGATCAGATCTGTGTGCTTCAGGACGGCGAGATCATCGAACGCGGCACCCATGCGGAACTACTGAATATCGGCGGCACCTACGCCCATCTCTGGGCGGTCGGCGAAAACATGGGCCACCCCGACGTCGAGGCGAAGACATGATCGGCAAACTTCTCGCAATCGCGCCGCATCGCGCCGGCGGCCTGGTACGATGGAGCCTGGCCGGATTGGTCGCCGAGGCCGTCCTCATGGCCGTAGGGTTCGCTCTCTTGGTTCCCTTGTTGAGCGTTTTGATGGCCGGCGACACCGGTGCGGCCTGGCAATGGCTGTCGGCCATGACGGCGGTCCTGGGTGTCTATGCGGTCGTACGGTTCCGGACTCAGTTGGCCGGATATCGCGCGGCCATCGAGCTTGGCCGGACGCTGTTCGCGAAACTGGGAGACCAGATTGCCCGATTGCCGCTCGGCTGGTTTCGGGCCGACCGCGTCGGCGACGTCGGCCGTCTTACGAGCAAGGGCGTCATCGACGTCGTCGAGGTGCCGGCCCACTTGCTGCGCCCCGTGATCATCGCTTTCGTGACGCCGGCCACGCTGATCGTCATCATGTTCTTTTTCGACTGGCGCCTGGCCCTGGCCGCCCTGGTGACGGCCCCGGTGGCGGCACTGGCCTATCGATGGACCGCAACCGTGGTGCGACGAACCGAACACCGTACGCACACGGCCGCCGCGGACGCGGCGGGCCGAATCATCGAATTCGCCCAGTCGCAGGCGGTATTGCGATCGTGTGGCCGCACGGCCGAGGGCCATCGTCTGCTCGACCAGGCGTTGTCGGAGCAGCGCGACGCAGGACGGGCACAATTGGCCGCCGCACTGCCCGGCTTTTCAAGTTTTGTCGTCGTGGTTCAGTTGGCGTTCACGATTGTCCTGCTGCTGGGAACCGACTTGGCCCTCGGCGGCACCATCGACGTGCCGGAACTGGTCGCTCTGCTCGTCCTGACGGTGCGGTACGTTGAACCGCTGATCGTCGCGGCCGATCTGGGCAGCGCGCTGGAAATCAGCCGCAACAGCATTGCCCGCATGGACACGCTGATGTCCACGCCGCTGCTGCCGGAGCGGGAGCTCGGCGCCGCACCGGACGATGCGTCCCTGACCTTCGAAAACGTTTCCTTCGCCTACGACGACCGACAGGTTCTGAAGGACGTGGACTTTTCCGTCCCCGCCAACACGATGACGGCGCTGATCGGGCCATCCGGATCGGGCAAGACGACGATTTCGCGTCTCTTCGCCCGCTTCTGGGACGTGGACGACGGCACGGTCAGGATCGGCGGCCGCGACGTGCGCGACTATTCCGGTGCCGATCTGATGGCGCAGATATCGCTCGTTTTCCAGGACGTCTACCTGTTCGACGGCACCATCGAGGACAATATCCGCATGGGTCGGCCGGATGCCACGTCCGGCGAGGTGCGCGAGGCCGCCCGTTTGGCCCGAGTCGACGAAATCGCCGCACGCCTGCCGGATGGTTACGGGACCCAGGTCGGAGAAGGCGGCACGGCCCTTTCGGGCGGTGAGCGTCAACGCATTTCAATCGCCCGGGCCATCCTGAAGGACGCGCCGATCGTCATGCTCGACGAGGCGACCGCGGCCCTTGACCCCGAAAACGAAGCCGCCGTTCAGGGCGCGCTTCGTGCCTTGACCAAGGACCGCACACTGCTGGTCATCACACATCGGCTGCAGACCGTCGAGGCGGCCGATCAGATCCTGGTTCTGAACGAAGGCCGGATCGTCGAACGGGGCACGCATGACGTGTTGATGAAACTGGATGGCCGATACGCGGATTTCTGGCGCGAACGCGACCGGGCCAAAGGATGGCGGCTCGCCGGCTAGAGCAGTTCCTCTTTAGATGGAATCCATTCTGTTTCTCGAGCGGCCTGCCCATCCACCAGGAAGACGGGGCCGCGCGATGCCGGGCATCGCGCAAG
>JANQFL010000076.1 GCA_028277845.1 Sneathiellales bacterium | reverse complement strand
CTATTGCTTCTACGCCTGCCCGTTCGGCGCGCCGCAATATCCGCAGGCCGGCAATTTCGGCAGCCGCGGCAAGATGGACAAGTGCACCTTCTGCGCCGGTGGGCCGGAAGACGCCCACTCGCAGGAAGAGTTCAAGAAATACGGCCGCAACCGCTTGGCCGAGGGCAAACTGCCCATCTGTGCGGAAATGTGCTCCACCAAGGCTCTGCTGGCCGGTGACGGCGACATTGTGTCCGGTATTTACCGCGAACGCATTGTCGGCCGTGGCTTCGGCTCCGGTGCCTGGGGTTGGGGTACCGCCTACAAGCTCAAGACGGGGTCTTAACATCCTGTCGTAGGCACGGGCCGGGGGCGGCATTGCGCTGTCTCCGGCCCTCTTTTTTGCCGGTGCCGAAGTCACGGTTTTGCTACGGGTGCGGGCCCGCTTTCGGTCCGATCATGATTTCCCGTACAATGCCGGGCACCGCGGACGAGGACCTGCTCTTCGTTCTGTCACAGCGTTGAATGGAGCGTATTGCCATGTCGGATACCGCAAGGCGTTTCGCGGGCCGTTGCCTGCTCGGATTGTCCAGCCTGTCGCTTCTTGTGTTGACCGCATGCTGGGAAGACGAGCCGCGGCCGTTGGTTCAGTACACACCGGGTGTGTACAAGGGCAAACCCCATACGCCGATCAGCGAGGAGGCGTTGACCCGGGCACGCGATCGGGCGCTGCGCCAGGCCGGACTGGCGTCCTCGGTGCCGGGCGGCGGCGGTGCTGCCGCGCCGTCGTCGGTCCGTCCGCCCGGCAACGCCGTCATCAAGGTCCGGCCGACCGGCAGCGGGCTGTCGCGCGCCGCCATCGAAGCGCAACGCACCCGGACGCTGCGCAGCAGCGGCCAGTAACATCCGAAGGCTGCACCGTGGCTGCCCGTCCGATCACCATCGCCCTGTCCGGCGTCGTCGGCGCGATGTGTATCGCCGCCGCCGCCCAGGCGGATTTTGTCGGCCATGGCGGCATGGTGCGCGCCCTGGCCATGTCGCCGGACGGCACATCGGTGCTGACCGGCAGCTTCGACTATACCGCCCGGTTGTGGGACTTCATCGAGCAGGAGGAAATGACCACCCTGGACGATCATGACGGTCCGGTCAACGCGGTCGCCTTCGCACCCGACGGCCGCTACGCGGTCACGGCCAGCGACGACGGCACGGCCATCGTCTGGTCGGTGCCGGACGGCCAGGTCAGAACCGTATTGCGCGGTCACCAGGCCAAGGTGATGGCGGTTTCGGTCACACCGGACGGCGACGCGGTTGCGACCGGCGCCTGGGACCGCACCGTCCGGGTGTGGGACGCCGCCGCGGGCGTGGAGCGCCTGCGCATTGACCATCCCAGCAACGTCAACGCCGTCGCGTTCGGCAATGGCGGTGACCTGCTGGTGACCGGCGGCCACGACGGTATTCTCAGGGTGTGGGACGCCCGCGACGGCACCGCGCTCGGAGAACTGCGCGGACACGGCTGGGGCGTGACGCAAATCGCCATCTCGCCGGACGGCACGCTGGTGCTGTCGTCGAGCACCGGCGAGGGGCTGCGGCTTTGGGACCTGAACGGCTTGCGGTTGCGGCGCCTGCTGGAAGGCCATGACAAGCCGGTCTACGCCGTGGCGTTTTCGCCCGACGGCGAAACGGCGTTGTCGGCCGACCGGGACGGGTTCCTGATCCACTGGAACGTGGCCTCGGGACGCATCTTGCGCTCCATCCGCACGGCCAACGGGCCGGTGTGGGCCGTCGCCTTCTCGCCCGACGGGCGCTTCGGCCTGTCGGCCGGTTCGGACGAACGGGTCCATGTCTGGCACCTGGAAACCGGCACCGAAATCGGCATCCGCCGCGACATGCCGGGCGAGCCCAAGCCCTGGCTCGAAAGCAGCCATCCCGGTGCCCGGCTCTACCGCAAATGCGCCAAGTGCCACACCCTCAACGCCGACGGTCCGGCCCGATCGGGACCGCACTTCGAGAACCTGTTCGGCCGCCGGGCGGGATCGGTCGCCGGCTATAATTATTCCCAGGCGCTGCGCTCGGCGGACTTCGCCTGGGACGAAGCCACCTTGCGCCGGTTGTTCGACCTGGGGCCGAACGTGTACCTTCCCGGCACCAAGATGCCGCTGCAACGGGTGCCCGACCCGGACCGGCTCGGCGAACTGATCGATTATCTCCGTCAAGTGACCGGCGGTGCCGGGAGGAATTGAGTCCGCGTACATGACCGACTATTGGCGCCACACCGGTTACGGACTGCTCCAGCGCGACCCGCACGGCCGGCTGTTGTTGACGGAAGCGTTTCTCGGCGCCTATCTCGACCGGCCCGAACTGCAGTTGGTCGACGAATCCTGCGCGGCGGAAATCGCGCTCTTTGAGAAACTCACGGCCGATCCGCGGGCCCGGGTCGCGAATGAAGAGCTGCAGGCCATGGCGGACGCCGACGCCCGGGAAAACTGGCAGGTGTTCCTGGCATTGCGCGACCGGCTGATCGCCGCGCCCACCATCGAGGCCTGTTACGCCGGCTTGTTCCGCGACGGCGGCGCCCACGGCGTGCCCATGCTGTTCGCCGACCAGCTGGTGCAGGTGATCCTGCGCAACATCCTGGCCGACGGGGCGGACGCCCTGCAGGCGCGGGCAGCCGAGATGCTGTTCCGGCCGCAGAAGGTCATGCGCCCCGACGGCGCGCTGATCGTCGGCGACCGCAAGATCGTCGACATGCTGGTGTCCACCGGCGGCTATGGCGACCTGGGCCGGCTGCTGGTGCAGGCCCAGGCGCCCATGCACCAGGTGGAAATGGCCGTGCTGCGGTCCGACAACAAAAACGACTACTGGGCGCGCGACGAGGCGTTCGATCTGGCCCTCGACCTGGGGCCGGAGGGAGACGGGCTGCCGGCCCTGTGTGCCGTACTGGAGACGTGGGTCGACCACATGGTCGGCGCCGCCGTCGACATCACGCCGCTGCAATCGATCGACGACGACCGCTGGTCCTGGCATGTCGGCCTGGACGCCGAAGCCAGCGCCATCCTCAACGCGCTTTATGCGGCGGGCGGCAGCGCCGAAGAGGCGGCGCAGGCCCGGTTGCTGTCTTTGTTCAAGCTGGAGTTCCGCGACCCCACGCTGATGGCCGCCGCCGTCGCCGGACGCCCGGTCTATCTCGGCCTGGCCATGGACGACGACGGCGTGGTGCGCCTGAAGCCGCAAAACCTGATCGTCAATCTGCCCTTGGCCGAGAAGGCCTGAACCACATCAACCCGACGGGGAGCTCAAACCGATGGATGAAGACCGCTTCAACATGGAAGTCCGCAAGTTTCTCAAGAAGCTCGGGGTCACGTCACAGCGGGAGATCGAGGACGCCGTGCGGCGGGCGGTCGAGACGGGCGCGCTCGCCGGCAACGAGACCCTGTCGGCCAAGGCGGTGGTGACCGTGTCCGGCGTCGATCTGGAATTCACCGTCGACGGCGAGATCGTGTTGAACTGAACCCCCGCGCTAGGGGCTGTTGTACATCACCGTCCCGGTCTCCGACACGTCGTAACCGCCCAGTTCGGCGGCACGGTCGCGGAACTTGGGCAGGCGGGACAAGGCCATCAGATCCTGGACCGGCCGGCTGAAATAGTCGCGCCGCCGCATGACCAGGTCGTAGCGCTCCTCCACCAGCGGAATGAAGTCGAGCCGGTACTGCCGGGCGACCGCTTCGATGGCCAGCCCGGCGTCGGCCTTGCCGTCACGGATGGCCAACGCGAGATCGGCCTCGTCCTTGGCGACGCCCGGTACCCGGGATAGGCTCTCCACCTGGACACCCTTGTCGGCCAGCAGTTGGCGGAACAGGTGAAAGCTGCCGGCGCCGTCCTGGCGCTCGATGACCCGGGTGTCTGTCGATTTTAGATCCTCCACGCCGGCGATCCCCAGTGGGTTGCCGGGCGCGGTGACGATGCCCTGGCGCCGCCCGGCCCACGCCAAGACGACCACGTCGCTGAGACCGCTGTGCTTGACGGCCGGTACGTTGTAGCCGCCGGCGACCTCGTCGCGCAGATGCATGCTCGCCACCATGGCGTTGCCGTCCACCAGGCGGGACAGGCCGCCCGTGCTGCCGCAGGCCAGCATGGCCAGGTTGCAGGCCGATTCCTTGATGGCCCAGTCGAGCAACAGGTCGTGGCTGCCGGCGACGATGGGCGGCGCGTCGGGTGCGGGCGCGGTGCCCTGAATCCCCTGGAGGACCCAGAGGTCGATCAGGTCCTGCGGGAACAGCCACTTGCCGGCGACGCGGGAGCAGGGAATGGCCTGCCGTTTGACCAGTTCGTAGACCTTGCGTTCCTTGATTCTGAGATAGTCGGCCACTTCGCCGGTCGTCATCATGTGCGGCATCTGGGGCGCCTTTGACTCTTCCGAAATATGCTATAAATTACTGATAGTTAGCTTTAGTCGTAGAATATACATAAAAACACACAAAAACAACAAAACGATTGCAGGTCGGACGCCTAATGAACGAGTTCAGCGACGCCGTAGTCACGGCAGGCCGGCTCATCGCCACATGGGACCGGGATCTCGCCGAGATCATCGGCCTGTCCATGCGGGTGAGCCTGTCGGCGGTCTTCTTCGCGGCGATCGTCGGGCTGCCGCTGGGCGCCGCCGTCGCCGTGTTCCGCTTTCCCGGCCGCGGCATCGTCACCGCCGTGCTCAACGCTTTCATGGGCCTGCCGCCGGTGGTCGTCGGCCTGGCCGTCTACCTGCTGCTCTCCCGCGCCGGGCCGCTGGGCTCGCTCGGCATCCTGTTCACGCCGGCCGCCATGGTGGTCGCCCAGTGCGTCCTGGTGACGCCGTTGATCGCGGCCCTGTCGCGGCAAACCGTGGAGGATCTCCACGCCGAATACGCCGAGCAGTTCCGCTCGCTGGGCGTGTCGCCCCTGCGCGCCATTCCGACCCTGCTGTGGGACGGGCGGTACAGCCTGTCGACGGCGGTGTTCGCCGGGTTCGGCCGCGCCGTGGCGGAGGTCGGCGCGGTGATCATCGTCGGCGGCAACATCAACCACGTCACCCGGGTCATGACCACCACCATCGCCCTGGAAACCAGCAAGGGTAACCTCGCCCTGGCCCTGGCCTTGGGGCTGGTCCTGCTGGCAGTGTCGCTCGCCGCCAACATGGCCGCCCTGTCGGTGCAGGACTGGGCCAGGAAGGCGTACGCATGACGGTTCTGCCCCTGCACCTGAACGGTGTCGGTTACGACGCCGGCGGCAAGCGCCTGATCGACGAGATCAGCCACGGGTTCGACCGCGGTCCGCTGACCATGGTGCTGGGCGCCAACGGCGCGGGCAAGAGCCTGCTGTTGCGGCTCTGCCATGGCCTGCTGAAACCGACCCGCGGCGCGGTGCGCTGGGGCGGCAACGGCGCCGGCCTGAACGACACGCAGATCCGCCGGGCCCAGGCCATGGTGTTCCAGCAGCCCGTGCTGCTGCGGCGCTCCGTCCTCGCCAACGTCACCTATGCCTTGGCGGTGCGCGGATTGGGCAGGAAGGCCCGCACGGCGGCGGCCCTGGCCGCGCTGGAACGGGTCGGCATGGCCGGCCACGCGGCGCGGCCCGCCCGCGTGCTGTCGGGCGGCGAGAAGCAGCGCCTGGCCCTGGCCCGCGCCTGGGCGCTGGAGCCGGAGATCCTGTTTCTCGACGAACCGGCGGCCAACCTCGACCCGGCGGCGACCCGCGCGGTGGAGGACGCCATCGCCGGTATTCACCGGGCCGGCACCAAGATCGTCATGACCACCCACGACCTGGGCCAGGCCCGGCGCCTGGCCGACGAGGTCGTGTTTCTGCATCACGGACGCGTCGTCGAGCACGCGGCAGCGTCCACCTTTTTCGATCAACCAACCAGTCCCGAAGCCGACGCTTTTTTGAAGGGGGAACTCCTGTGGTAAGTCGCGTATTCAAATTGTCCGCACTGTTTGCGGCCATGGCCATGATGCTCATGGCGCCGCCGTCCGCCGGTTGGGCGGCGGAGCGGTTCATCACCGTCGCCTCGACCACGTCGACGGAAAACTCCGGCCTGTTCGAGTATCTGTTGCCGCTGTTCGAGAAGACATCCGGCATCAAAGTACGGGTGGTTGCCGTCGGCACCGGTCAGGCCATCCGCCTGGCGCGCAACGGCGATGCCGATGTCCTGTTCGTGCACCATAAACCGTCGGAGGACCAGTTCGTGGCCGAGGGCTTCGGCCTGGAGCGCTTCGACGTCATGTACAACGACTTCATCGTCGTCGGACCCAAGGCCGACCCGGCAGGGGTCGCAGGCAATAAGGACGTCGTCGCCGCCCTGACCGCCATCGCCGCCAAGGCCGCGCCGTTCGCCTCCCGCGGCGACGACAGCGGCACGCACAAGAAGGAGCGCGGACTGTGGACACAGACCGGC
This sequence comes from Sneathiellales bacterium, assembly GCA_028277845.1. GTDB lineage: Bacteria > Pseudomonadota > Alphaproteobacteria > JANQFL01 > JANQFL01 > JANQFL01. Next base: position 35,845 of record JANQFL010000076.1, on the reverse strand, counting down.
ATCGATGTCGACACGGCGTCGGGCGGCTGGTACCGGGAAACCGGGTCCGGCATGGGCGCCACCCTCAACACGGCCAGCGCCATGAACGCCTACGCCCTGACCGACCGGGCGACCTGGCTCAACTTCGGCAACAAGGGCGATCTGGCCGTTCATGTCGAAGGCGACGCGCGGCTGTTCAACCAGTACGGCGTCATCCTGGTCAACCCGCTGCGGTTCAAACACATCAAGGCCGCCGACGGCCAGGCGTTCGTCGACTGGCTGGTGTCGAAGGACGGGCAGGCGGCGATCGGCGCCTACCGCCTGCACGGCGAGCCGGCGTTCTTCGCCAATGCCCGCAAGCCGGGGACGTAGGCGGAGATTTCATCGGTCATGGGAGCATACTTCGGTAGGGGTGCTTCCCGTAAACTCCGCCGTCATGCCCGCGCATGTCGCGTGTATCCACGTGGTGCCGGGCAGAGGCGTGCCAGGAACCCCGACAGACTCTACGCGGATAGACGTGGGTACCGGGCGCTTCGGCCGGGCATGACGACGGAGTAAACGGACTTACTCTAAAACGAAGGAAGTTTGCTGGACGGTTCGGGTCAGCCGCCGGTGACGCTCATGTGCCGGGTGACCGCGGGCGCGTTGGTGTCGCGGTCGATGACGAAGTCGTGGCCCTTGGGCTTGCGGCCGATGGCTTCGTCGATGGCGGCGTTCAACAGGTCATCGCCTTCCGACGCCCGCAGCGGTGCGCGCAGGTCGGCCATGTCGTCCTGACCCAGGCACATATAAAGCTGGCCGGTGCAGGTCAGGCGCACCCGGTTGCAGCTTTCGCAGAAATTGTGGGTCATCGGCGTGATGAAGCCGAGCCGCTTGCCGGTCTCGCGCACCCGCACGTAACGGGCCGGTCCGCCGGTGCGGAAGTCGCTGTCGTCCAGGGTCCAGTCCCGCGCAAGCCGCTCACGCACCTGGTCGAGCGGCAGGTACTGGTCCGCCCGGTGGTCGCCGATGTCGCCCATGGGCATGGTTTCGATGAGGGTCATATCGAAACCCATGTCGCCGCACCAGGCCAGGATGCCGCTGATTTCGTCCTCGTTGACGCCTTTGACGGCGACGGTGTTGATCTTGATGTCCAGGCCGGCCGCGCGGGCCGCTTCCAGGCCGGCGATGACCTTGTCCAGCTTGCCCCAGCGGGTGATGGCGTGGAACTTGCCGGCGTCGAGGGTATCCAGCGACACGTTCAGCCGCCGTACGCCGGCCTCGACCAGTTCGTCGGCGAAGCGGGCCAATTGGCTGCCGTTGGTGGTGATGGTCAACTCGTCCATGTCGCCGTTCTTGACGTGCCGGCCCAGATTGTGGATCAGGCTCATGACATTACGGCGCACCAGCGGTTCGCCGCCGGTCAGACGCAGCTTGCGCACGCCTTTACGAACAAACGCGGTGCATACGCGCTCCAGTTCCTCAAGCGACAGGACTTCGGATTTGGGCAGGAAGGTCATGTCCTCGGCCATGCAGTACTGGCAGCGGAAATCGCACCGGTCCGTGACCGAAACACGCAAATAGGTTACGGGACGCCCAAAGGGGTCAATCATCGACACATCCTCCCGACCACAGCCGACGCTTTGCCGGCGCCGTTTGCCGCGATCAAGAATTCCATATAGCACTCTTTTGGGGCGAATTCGCCCCTAATCGAGAGTCGGGTTTTTTGCCGAATTCCGCCTTGATCGCAATCAACGGACCAATGCGGCGGCGGTTTGCCCGGCCAAGCGGCCGAGCACGGTGGCGGTCAAAAGCCCGTTACCGGACAGATAGCCCCAGCGCGAGGGTCCGGACACGCCCCGGGCCGCGCCGCCGCCGGCCAGCAGATTCGGCAGAACCTGGCCGTTTTCGTCCAGTACCCGGGCATGTTCGTCGACCACCAGCCCGCCCTGGGTGTGGAACAGGGCGCCGGTGACGCGGACGGCCCTGTAGGGCGGCACCAGGGGCGTGGTGCCGCTGAAATCCCGTCCCAAGGGGTCGTCTTGGTCGCCGGCGCACATGGCTGCGACGTCGGCCAGCGTTTGCCGCAAGGCATCTTCGGGCAGACCGGTGACGGCGGCCAGTTCGGCCAGCGTTTCGGCCTCCCGCACGGCGCCGGCCGCACGGGCGTTCTGATAATCCGTGAACCCGGCCGCCACTTGTTCGCAGCGGGCATCGAAGATGTCCCAGGCCACGTGCTCCGGTTGATTGAGCACGTCGATCGCCTGCTCGCTATAGCCTCGGGTTTCGTCGGCGAAGCGCATGCCCGCGCTGTTGACCTGGATACCGCCCGCCGTCATCAGGCCCCACATGATCAGCACGCCGTGGGGATGGGCGACCGAGCCATGTCCCTGATAGGACCCCAGATCGGCCGCCGCCGCGCCCAACGCGTCACCCCAGGCCAGGGCGTCGCCCTGGTTGCCGGTGTGGCCGAAATACACCGCGTCGCGCATTTCCGGGATCAGCCGCGCCACCATGTCGGGGTTACCGCCGAACCCATTGCATGCCAATACCAGCGCATCGCATCCGATGTCTTCGGCCGTTCCGTCGGGACGGGTGATCGCGACGCCGTGAACCCGGTTGTCCGCGTCTGCGTACAACGTCGTGACATGGGCGTCCGTCAGGATATCGACCTCCCGGCGTGCCGCCGCCTGCAGCAGCGCGCCCTCCAACTCCTCGCCCGAGCGATGGGGTGTGCCGTGCATGCGGTGAACCGAATGGCCGGGATAGAGGAAGTTGTCCACCAGGGTCAGGGCGATGCCGTGGTTGTCCATCAGCCAGTCCACGGTCGGACCCGATTCAGCGGCGATGACGCGCGCCATGTGCGGGTCGGTCTGTTGCTTGGCCTTGGCCTGAATGTCATTGGCGAACCGGTCCGGCGAGTCATCGACGCCCAACCGGCGCTGCAATTTCGTTCCGGCGGCGGGGATCAGGCCGGTGGACAAGGCGGTGCTGCCGGCCGGCCGGTGGTCCCGTTCCAGGACAAGGACGTCGGCACCGTTTTCCCTGGCCGCGAGGGCGGCGCACAAGCCACAGGCCCCGGCACCTATGACGACAACGGGCATGGTGATATCGGCCTTCATCCTTTCCGGTGCGGCGACGTGCGGGGGCATGGCAGCAAATCCATTGGTCCGATGGTGCGAAGCCGCTACCATAGTTGATCGGGGTTGTCCGGCAAACACGTGCAGCAAAGCAGGCGAGGCCGTTGCGTACCATTCGAAAGTCCCATGTCGACCTGGCGCGGCAGATCGTCGATTTCGTGCAGGTTCACGAATTCGAGGAAGGCCAGCATCTGGCCGAGCAGGCCCTGGCCGATCAGTTCGGCGTATCGCGCTCGCCCGTCCGCAGCGCATTGAAACTGCTGGCCGCCCGCGATGTTGTGCGATACGCCAGCAATCAGGGTTACTTTCTGTCCATGCCGGGACGGTCGCTCGATCCGGGTCTGATCGACATGCCATCGGTCGACGAGGACAAGCTGTTCATCACCATCGCCCAGGACTATTTCTCCGGCGCCCTGAACGGGCAGTTCACCGTCACGTCGCTGATCCGGCGCTACGACGCCAACCGGTCGCTGATCAGCCGGGTGGTCAACCGGCTCAGCGAGGAAGGCCTGATCGAACGCAGCGCCGGACAGGGCTGGCGCTTCCGCGCCTCCCTGAACGACGCCCGCGCCTACGAGGACAGCTACCGGTTCCGCATGCTGATCGAACCGGCGGCCATTCTGGAACCGGGCTTCACACCCGATCCCGAACGTTTCCGGCAGATGCGCCGGTTGCACGAAGAACTGGTCGACGGCGCCGTCTACACCGCCAGCGTCGGCCGGCTGATCGATCTGGACGCCGACTTTCACGACGTCATCGGCGCCTGTTCGGGCAACCAGTTTTTCGCCGAGACCATTCATCAGCAAAACCGCATCCGCCGCCTGAGCGATTATCAGCACGAAGACGAACGCGACCGCTGGAAGGAATCGGCGCGCGAACACCTGCAGATCCTCGACGCCATCGAAGCCGGTGCGCGCGACAAGGCCGCCGCGCTGATGCGCGAGCACATCATCGTCTCCCGCGATGTGCGCCCGACATTCTCGGATTCCTAAAAATTACAGCCAACGATCGATCGCGCCGAGGGCTACATACGCGGCCTTCCAGTACGCCGTGCGCAGCACCGGCATGGGGAAGCGCGGCAGCGGACGGGATACGACGGCAGGCAGGTCGTGTGTCCGCGCGGCGCCGGCCGCCAGCCCGGCCAGGGCCCGGCCGGCCCAGGTGCCCATGGCGACGCCGTTGCCGTGATAGGCCAGGCCGACAAACACGGTACCGTCGTCGGGGAGGGGCCCGATGTGCGGAACGAAGTCGGCGGCCAGGTTGGCGTAGCCGCGCCAGAAGTGGGTCGTCTCGACGGTCCGCCACGCCGGGAACAGTTCTCGAAGTTCCCGCTCCAGCCGGGCGCGCATGGGGGCGGCGCTTTGGGGCCGGGCGTCCAGGCCGCCGCGGCCGCCGAACAGGAAGCGGCCATCGGGCAGGAGTCGGAAATAGTGCAGCAGGTTGCGGCTGTCGAACGCCATGGTCGTGTCCGTCCAACCCTGCGCCGCCCGTTCGGCACCGGTGAGCGGGCGGGTGACGACGATGTTGGTCAGCACCGGCATGATGCGGCCGTGCAAACCCGCGTGAAGATCCTCGCGGGTGTAGCCGTTGGTGGCGACCACCACACGGTCCGCCGTCACGGAACCGCTGTCGGTGATCAGGCGATGCCGGTTGCCCTCGCGCTGCCACGCGGTGACCGCCGACCGGCCGTGCACCGTGGCGCCGCGTTGGACGGCGGCGTCGGCCAGACCGCGGGCATAGCGCATGGGATGCAGGCCGAAGCCGGCCGGATTGAGCTTGCCGCCGTGGAACTTGGGACCGTGCAGGCCGCGTTCCTTCAATGCGTCCGGTTCCAACAGGGTGGTCTCGAACCCGAACGTTTCGGCCAGGAAGTCCCGCTCCGATTTCATATGTTCGAAGCGGTTCGGCTTGTGGGCCAGGGCCAGTTCGCCGTCTCCGCTGGCCTGGATGTCTATGTTTTCGCTGGCCGCCAATTGCCGGACCAGGTCCACCGAGTCGATCTGCGCGTCGAAGAAGCGCCGGGTTTCGTCCAGGCCGTAGCGGCGGATCAGTGCCTGGTAACCGAGCCCCGAGGAGCCAAGGCAACAGAAGCCGCCATTGCGGCCCGAGGCGGCCCAGCCCGGCGCGCCCGCTTCCAGCACCCGCACGCCGATGCCGTGGTCGCGCGCCAGATGCAAGGCCGTCGACAGGCCGGTGTAACCGCCACCGATCACCGCCACCGTACAGTGCGCGTCACCGGATAACGGGGCGAACGTCGACCGGGCGGAGGGCGCCGATTCCTGCCAATAACTTCCGACCGGGATGGTCGGATCGTAGGCGGAAGGATGGGTCAGGCTGGATTTCATCGGCGATCTTAAGATAGTATAAATTGCGGAAAAAATACAATATCATCGTCGTGTCCGGCGTATGCGGACACATGTCGTGTTGCCACTGGACGAGGGCAAGACATTTGCGTGGCCGGCGTTTTCTTGACGGTGCAAGTTGTTATGATGCCGCCGCATCGGGCGATGGCAAGGAACGTGAGCGATCAATGAGCGAAAGGGACGAGATACGGCAACGGTTCCTGGCCGAGAACGGCTGGGGCGACGCGTCCGTGGATGCGTTGCCGGCCGACGCCTCGTTCCGCCGTTATTTCCGGCTGACCCGGGACGGCGAGTCACGCCTGCTCATGGACGCGCCGCCGGACAAGGAAGACTCCGGTCCGTATGTGACGGTCGCCCGGCACCTCTGCCGGCTCGGTCTGAGCGCGCCGCAGATCTATGCCGTCGACGGTACCAACGGTCTCGTTCTGATCGAGGACTTCGGCGATGACACATACACCCGTCTCCTGCGTAACGGCGCGTCGGAGGAGGCCCTGTACACGTTGGCCGTCGACGCCCTGATCGACCTGCACCGTCACGCCGAGGCCGCGGATGTCGGCGTTCCGCCGTACGACCGCAGCAGGCTGCTCGAGGAAGCCGGCCTGTTGCCCGACTGGTATGTGCCCGCCCTCGGCACGGATATGGACGTTCCGCCGTTTCGCACGACGTATCTTTCGGCTTGGAACACCGTGCTGGACGCAGCGCCCGTGATGGAACCGACCCTGGTCCTGCGCGACTACCATGTCGACAACCTGATGCTGCTGGAAGGCCGCCAGGGGGCGGCGGCATGTGGCCTGCTGGATTTTCAGGACGGCGTCATCGGCGCGCCCGCCTACGACGTGGTCTCGCTGCTGGAAGACGCCCGGCGCGATGTGCCCGACGACCTGACGGCGGCCATGCTGGCGCGCTATTGCGATGCGTTCCCGGAAATGGACAGTGCCGCCTTCGATACCTGGTACGCCATCCTCGGCGCGCAGCGTCACTGCAAGGTGGCCGGTATCTTCGTCCGGCTGTGGGCGCGGGACGGCAAGGATGTATATCTCGGGCACATCCCGCGGGTCATGCGGCTGCTGGAGCGATCATTGAAACATCCGGCGTTGGAACCGGTCCGCGATACCGTCGCGTCGGTCCTGGCGGCGGACGCGCCGACCTATGACGACGACACCCGCCGGCGCGTGCGGCGGCACATGGGATTGGAAGACCGGGCATGAATGCTAAGTATGAAACCATGAACGAACTGCCGCGCGTGCCGAGCCGGCTGCGGGTGCTGCTCATTCTGTGTGCCCGGATCGGCTTCAACCCCTGACTTGCAAACGGAAGCCCAAGACCCCCGACGACCATTCCGTTGCAAGGAGAATTGAACCATGACCGCCCTGAAGAACTACGATAAAGACGCCCTGCGCGAACTCGATTCCGCCCACCACCTGCATCCGTTTACCGACCACAAGGCGCTGACCGGCGAAGGCGGCAGCCGCATCATCACCCGGGCGGACGGCTGTTACGTCTGGGACGCCGACGGCAACAAGATATTGGACGGCATGGCCGGCCTGTGGTGCGTCAATGTGGGGTACGGCCGCGAGGAACTGGCCAAGGCGGCCTACGACCAGATGGTCCACCTGCCGTACTACAACACCTTCTTCAAGACGACCACGCCGCCGACGGCCGAGCTGGCGGGGGAACTGTCCAAGCTGCTGCCCGACGGCTTCGACATGATTTTCTTCAACAACTCGGGGTCCGAAGCCAACGACACGGTCTATCGCCTGGTGCGGCGCTACTGGGCGCTCAAGGGCAAGCCGGAAAAGAGCGTCTTCATCAGCCGCTGGAACGGCTATCACGGCTCGACCGTGGTGGCCGCCAGCCTGGGCGGCATGGCCGGCATGCATGAACAGCTCGGACTGCCCCTGCCGGGGTTCGAGCACATCATGCAGCCCCACTGGTTCAGCGAGGGCGGCGACATGGACCGCGAGGCATTCGGCCTCAAGGCGGCCCAGGCGCTGGAGGACAAGATCCTGGAACTGGGTCCCGAGAACGTGGCCGCGTTCATCGGCGAGCCGGTCCAGGGCGCGGGCGGCGTCGTGATTCCACCCGACAATTACTGGCCCGAGATCAATCGGATCTGCCGGAAATACGATGTGCTGCTGGTGTGCGATGAAGTGATCTGCGGCTTCGGCCGGACCGGCAGTTGGTTCGGCCACGAAACCTTCGGCATCGAACCCGACCTTATTCCCATGGCCAAGGGCCTGTCGTCTGGCTATCTGCCGATTTCGGCGGTCGGGGTCGGCGCCAGGGTGGCCGGCGCGTTTCGCGACGAAGACGGCGAGTTTGCTCACGGCTACACCTACTCCGGTCATCCCGCCGCGTGCGCCGTCGCCCTCAAGAACATCGAAATCATTCGCCGCGAGGGTTTGGTGGAAAAAGTGCGCGACGTCACCGGCCCGCATCTGGCGAAGGCGCTGCAGCGGCTGGCCGATCACCCGTTGGTCGGTGAAGTCCGGTCGGTCGGATTGCTGGGCGCCTATGAACTGGTCGCCGACAAGGCGGCGCGGACGCGGTTCGAACCGGCCGGCCGGGCCGGCACCATCTGCCGCGATCACTGCTTCGCCAACAACGCGGTCATGCGCGCCTGCGGCGATACCATGGTGATGTCGCCGCCCTTGACCATCGAGCCGGACGAGATCGACGCGCTGGTCGAGGTGGCGCGCACGGCGCTCGACGCGACGGCGAAGGAGCTGGGTGCCGGCTAGGGTCGGGCGCGGCCGTCAGCGGCACAATGGGCTGTCGGCCGTGGCGCTTTGCAGATAGGCGATCAGGTCGGCGCGGTCCTGCGGCACCTTGACGCCATCGTAACCCATGGATGTTCCGGGAACGGCATCCATCGGCGCTTCGAGAAAACGGTCGAGGCTTTCACTGTCCCACACGGTGCCGGATGCGGCCATGGCGTCGGAATAGTCGAAGCCCGCGACGCCACCCGCCCGGCGGCCGAAAATGCCGCAATGTTTCGGACCGGTCCGGTTGCGCTTCAGGGCGTGGCACGCGATGCAGCGTTCGTAGATCTGCGCGCCCCGCGCGGCGTCGCCTTGCGGCCGGGATGCGGCTGTCGTGCCGGTGAAGGCAACAACGGTTGTAAACAGTGCGGCCAGGAAACGGGAAGTCATGACGCGGAACTCGTTGGATGGATTGCTCGATTCGAGTACCGGCTCCCGGGATGGGGCACAAGCACCGGGAGCCGGCGTCCCGAACGCGACTGGGTTCGGGACTCAGGACACGAATGCGGACGGCACCGGGTTTTCGCCGAGAGCGTAGCGCAGTACGGCCCAGTGCATGGCTTCGTCCCCCAGGATCGACGCGGCGACCTTGGCCAGTTCACGGTCGGCGAATATCGGCACGGCGCCGAGATAGGCGCTGACTGCACCCTTCTCCAGGCCGGCGGCAAATTGCAGGACGTCCTTTTCCGACTTCAACGAAGAGACCGGAAAGCCGTAGTCCCGTTTCGGCGCAACCGGCGTCCCGCCCAGTTTGCTGACGGTGGCGGCCAGGGCGTCGGCGTGTTCCTTGTGATGGCCCTGAAACTGAACCGCCAGACCCAGCGTGGGCTTGCGCAACAGCCCGCATTCGGCGCCGGCCTGATAGGCCGCGACGGCTTCCTGTTCGGCGCCCAGTGCGGTGTTGAGGATGCGCACGTCCTGCTCGGCCGAGCCCTTCATCGCGCTGTGATCGGCCGCCAGGGCATCCTTGCCGGCCAGCAGCGCCACGGCGGCGCCCGACAGCGTCAGGTGTGCGGCGCGCTGCAAGGCTTGCCGCCGACCCAGCTTGGCGGACAGAAATGAGGGTTTATCCAGATCGAACATCGTCACCTCCGATTGCGATTGTGTTGTCGAGGACCGGTTGAGGCCGGTATCGGCCGTGTCCTGCAACGAGAGATGACCGGGGGTGAAAAAGGTTCCCACGCCGGCGGAGCGTGATGGGCCGGTGGGACAATTAGGCGCGCAGTGCCGCAACCCGCGCCAGGGTGCCGGCGACGATGCGGTCGCAGCGGGCGCCCGCGATGTCGAAGGCGGCGGGTTCGACGGCGCTGTAGCGGGCCTCGAGGATCCGACGGAGTTTGAGCCGGGCCCGGTGCAGCCGGGTCTTGACGGTTTCCGGGCGCAGGCCGAGGGCGTCGGCGGTTTCCGCCACGCTCATGCCTTCCACGGCCCGCAGGACGAACACCGAACGGAAGTCGTCGGGCAAGGTGTCGATGGCCGCTTCCAGGATACGGCGCAGTTCGGCGTTCGCGGTCAGTTGCTCCGGGTCGGGTTGTTCGGTTTTCATGGTGTCGATCCGTCGCACGGCACCGTCGGCACCTCCTTCGGGCGCCGTCACGTAGTCATCCAGGGATATGACCCGCCCGCGTTTGCGCAGCCGGCCCAAAGCCTCGTTGAACGCGATGCGGCACAGCCACGACGTAAACCCGTTCGGCCCGGTGAAACTGTCCAGCTTCTGGTAGGCCCGCACATAGGTTTCCTGAACGATGTCCTCGGCTTCCGCGTTGTTGCGGACGATGCTGCGGGCGATGCGGTAGAGACGCCGGTTGTGCCGCCGCATGACCAGCTCGAACGCCAGCGAGTCGCCGGCGCGAATCCGTTCGATGAGGATCATGTCCGCGTTCGCCTTGTCCGCGGCGTGTGAGTCCGTCCGGGTGGTTGCGCGCAGAAGCGCCATAAGTTTCGTCGACATACCGAATAGATGCTTGGCGGCCGAAAAGGTTCCCGGCACCGTGCAATGGGCGGTGTTTCATGGATATGGGCCCGGAACGGGCGACGGCAAATGTCATTAACCCCTTGCCGGCATAGGCCTATTCCGCCGACGCGGCCATCTGGCCGACGGTCAGTGGCTTGAGGGGCGGGCGGGCGCGCAGCGGATCGATGCCGGACACGGGCCGGTTCTGCACCTCGGCGATCAGGTGCGCGACCGTCGCGGCGCACATGCGGCCCTGGCACGGGCCCATGCCGGCGCGGGTGAACGCCTTCGTCTGGTTGGGGCCGGGGGCGCCCAGGGCGGCGGCTTGGCGCACCGCACCGGCGGTGACGTCCTCGCAGCGGCAAACGATGGTGTCGTCGTCGGGTGGCATCAGAAATTCGTCCGGCGGCCGGAAGTAGCTGTCGAGAAACCGGCGCAGGGGGCGTTGCCGCCTGATCATTCTCAGTACCGAGGATCCGGCGCGGTCGCGCGCCGCCCGGTCAAGGAAGCCCAGCCGGTACGCTGCATCCAGTCCCGCCAGCCGACCCGACTGCACGGCCAGTTCGGCGCCACCGATCGCGGCGCAGTCGCCGGCGACGCCGATGGTGTCGACCGTGGTGGCGCCCCAGTCGTCGGCGACCGTGTGCCATGCGGCCTGCATGCCGTCCCATTGTAGCCGGCACCCCGCCAGGGCCGCCAGATGGTGTGACGGCACGATGCCGGCGTGCAGCAGCAGCGTATCCGCCGCGACGGTCTGGTGTTGTCCACCGGTCCCGTACACGACGGTTTCCAGGGCTTCGGTGCCGTGCGCCCGGATCCCGTATGCATCAGGAATGAACGGCACGCCGGATCGCTTGAGGGCCCGGCGCCACTTAAGCCCCTTGCGCAACGGGGCGGCGTTCAGCAGCGTGCCCGGCAGGTGCGCGAGCGCGGCGCGCCGGTGACCGGGCCGGGTGGTGTCGAGGATGGCGGCGATGTCGGCGCCCGCGTCCAACAACTGCATGGCGGCCAGATAGAGCAGGGGTCCGCAGCCGGCGATCACCGTCCGGCCATCCGGCACGAGGCCCGGAGATTTCAGCACGGTTTGCGCGGCGCCCAGTGTTATGACGCCCGGCAGGGTCCAGCCGGGGATGGGTACCGGACGCTCCATCGCGCCGGCGGCGATGATGACGCGGCGGGCCTGGACCTGGCCGACACCGGCGTGGTCGACGACATGTACGGTGCCGCCGGGCTCCACCGACCACACGCCCGCGCCGGTCATGATCGTCGCGCCACACGACTGGAAACGTTCCAGCAATGCGCGTCCTTGGCCATAGTCGTCGCCCAGGACGGTCATGGCGCCGGGACGGGACGCGGCATTGGCCTGAAGGTCCCGATAGGCCTGTCCACCGGCCGCGGCATTGTCGTCGATCACGGTGACGTCCGCGCCGGCGTCCCGCGCGGCGCGCGCCGCCGCCATGCCGGCCGGTCCGGCGCCGATGACGGCGAGACTGCACGTCCGGTTCATGTGCCGTCTTCCATGCGCCGGGTCCGGACGACGCGCATGCCGTCGCGCACTGTCACCAGGCAGGCATGCTGGCCGGGCTGGCCGTCGATCTCGACCAGACATTCGTGGCAATGACCGATCAGGCAGTAAGGTCCGCGTCGCGTGCCGGCGTTCGCCGCCTCCCGGGTCCAGTTTTGGCCGTCCGCCAGCAAGGCGGCCGCGACCGTGTCACCCGACCGGGCGGTGATTGCCCGCCCGTCGACAAAAATCTCAACGCGGGGCGCCGTGCTAGGCAGCCGTCGGAACATCAAACCGCTCGCTGGAAAAGGCGGACAGGTCGGGGGCGTCCTCGGCGCCGACAATCCAGTCCGGCAGGCGCGACGCGTGCATGGCGGCGAGCGTCACGCCGCTGTGGCAGGCGGCGGCCACGATGTGGGGATGATCCGGGGCGCGGGCGTAGATGGGGAACCCGTCCGGCGACATGATGCGCAAGGCCGCCCAGGTGCGCACGATGCGCACACCGGCGAGGAACGGGAATGCCGTGACGGCCCTGCGGGCGATCGCGCCGAGCCCGGCCTGCGTCGTCTCGGTCGGCAGGCCGGCGTCTTCGCTGGTGTAGCCGATGAGGAAGCTGCCTTCCCGGGTCTGGCGCACATTCACCGTGGGCAAGCCGAGCATGGCCGGCATGGGTTCCGTCACCATCAATTGGCCCCGGTTCGGATGCAGGGGAACCGTCATGCCGGCCTGCGCCGCCAGGCCGGTCGTGCCCAACCCCGCCGCGAGCACGAGGGTGGCGCCGCTGTAGTCGCCTTGGCCGGTGCGAACGCGCACGCCCGACGGCTGCGGCTGCACCGACGCGACAGGGCAGCGCGCCACATAGGTGCCGCCGGAACGGGCGAAGCCCGCATGCAATGCCTGCAGCAGGCGCAACGGATTGGCAACGCCGTCGTGCGGGCAATGGATGCCGCCGGCGACCCCGTCGCCGACGTGCGGGAAGATGTTTTTCAGTCCCCGTTGGTCGAGGACGTCGAAGGGGTAGTCCCGACCGTTCAGGCCGGACCGGATGTCGTGCATGCCCGTGGCCAGGTCGTGCAATTCGGCCGCATCGAAGGCCAGATCGACGCCGCCCGGGCGGTCGTAATCCGCGTCGATGCCGGTCGCGTCTTCTATTTCTTCGGAGAACGCCGGCCAGGCATCGGCGGATGCCATGGTCCATCGGGTATAGGCGGGAAAACCGCGCCCCTTGCCCTGAACCCAGACCAGGCCGAAATTGCCTCGCGAGGCGCGCAACGCAATGTCGCCTTCGTCCAGCAGCAGCGTGCGCGCCCGGTGTTGGCGCGCCAGGCCATAGGCGATGGCGGCGCCGACCAGGCCGCCGCCGACGACGATCACATCAAAAGCTGCTTGCACGGCCTTGCGCTCCGCTCCCCACATGCACCGAGATCGAAATCATGGCACAGGCCGGCACGTATCGCGAGCGCGGACGATGCGCGCAGCCTGTCTTGCCTTTGACGGCGTCTGAAGCATGTTCGCATCACCGGCAATTCTGGTAAGGTTCGGGCAACCAGAGGGACGGTACAATGCCGCTCTCCTCCCGCGGCACAGGTCGCGCCAGAACGGCAAGGTCCGACGCACGGCAATGGTTTCCATGGCACAAGACGCGGCGAACAAACCCACCATACGATTGCTTCATCAGCTCGGCCGGTCGGGCGGAACGGTCATTTCGAAGTGCCTGGCCGTGATGGACGGCACGGTCCTGCTCAGCGAAGTCCATCCCCACAACCACGAGATACTGCAAAAGAAGGGCCGTCGCAATTTGCAGTTCATGCCGTTGGTACAGGCGCAAAGCTGGTTCGGACTGGTTTCCAACGACGACGTCTTGCGGTTTCGCCGCGACGGCATGCCCGAGGGCTTTCTCGGAGAGATCGGTTTCATCGAACGGCAGTGCACCCAACGGGGATTGAACCTGGTCTTGCGCGATTACAACAATCTGGATTTTACCGGGGTCAACTACTATGCCCTTCCACGCCACCAATTCACGACAAAGAACGTGCTGGAACCTCATTACCGGCTGCTGCGGCAGCGGTTCGCCGCGAGGGACATGTCCCTGTCCGTTCGTAGGGGCTGTCAAACGTTATGACTCCGTCGGAAGTTCTACGCGCCATGCCCAAGGTGGAGTTGCATCTTCATCTGGAGGGATCGGTGGCTCCCGACACCATCAACACGATCGCCGACCGCAACGGCCTGCCGCCGCCATTGGCCGGTCAGCCATTCGGGGCGGCCGTGCCGCATTACACGGATTTTCGCGCCTTCGCCGATCGTCTGTTGTCGGTTGTCCGATGCTTCTGCCGCCTGCGTGACTTTTCCGATGCCGTCTTCGCTCTGGGAGAACGGCTCGCCAGCTCCAACATCCAGTATGCCGAAGTAACCTGGACACCGCAGTTCTATCTCAGCCGTCCGGACGTGCTGCCGTCGATCCTGGATGCCCTCAACGATGGCCGCCGAAGAGCCCGGGAGTCGTGGGGGGTGGAGATGGCTTGGATTCCCGACCTGGTACGCAGCTACCCGCAGCCGATGGACCTGGTCACGCGCTGGGCCATCAGTGACCGGGCGCGTGAAAACGGCGTGGTCGCCCTAGGCTTGGGAGGTCCGGAAGAGGGCGTTCCCAGTGAACCGTTTGCCGCCGCGTTCCGGCTGGCACAGGAGGCCGGCTTGCCGGTCAACCCGCACGCCGGCGAAAACGGCGGGCCGGGCAGCGTGCGATTTGCCCTCGATACGCTGGGTGCCCGGCGTATCGGCCACGGCGTGCGCGCCGTCGAGGACGACGAACTGGTGGCCACATTGGCCGCCGATGCCGTGCCGCTGGAAGTCTGTCTGACCAGCAACATCGCATTGGGTGTCTATGCCAATTTCGCCGGCCATCCTGTCAAAGCGTTGGTGGAGGCCGGCTGCGTGGTGACTTTGAACACCGACGATCCCGCGCTGTTCGGCACCTCTCTCGAACAGGAATACGGCATTGCGATGACCCAATGCGGCCTCGGGTTGAAAACCGTATTTCGTCTGGCGATGAACGCCGTGCGGTCGAGCTATCTTGACGACGGCGCGAAATCGGTCATGGAAAAGCAGTTTCAAGCCGCCTACGACACCTTGCGCGCCAGGGTGGCGGAAACCTAGTACCCGCAATCGGAATCAGCGGTATTCGGTTGACCGAATATTTGCGTTTTGTTCATGGGCCGCCGACTATTCTGGCCATGACGGAGTGAACCGGCTGGAGCCGTAGAGGGGGAGCATGAGCAGTCTCGAAGAAGAACGCCGGGAACAGGCGCGCTGGCGGCTCCGTCCCAAATTCGCGAATGTGAACATCTTCGACCGTTTGGTCGAGGCGGAGTTTCTGCCTGAGGAACAACAGGATCGAGCGACCGATCAGAGATTACGGCAGGTTATTCGGTACGCCGTCAACCAGATCCCTTACTACCGCGACCTGTTTGCCCGGCGCGGAATCGATAGCGGCAGGATTTCCCATGTCCCGGATTTGCCGTTGCTGCCGCCGCTCAGCAAACGCGACGTCTACGACGAAAACGACAGGCTGCAGCCGGAACAATTGCCCGATAGCCAGAAGGTGATGGGCGTTCTCAGTTCCTCGGGCACCACTGGACGGCCGGCGCGCGTGGTCCAAACGGTGGCCAACAACGAGATGTTCGCCATTCTGTCGCAGCGGCAGCTACGCTGGTTCCGCTGGGATCCGCAAGGCACGTTCGCCACCATCCGGCTCGGTTCGCAATTGCCGCGCGGCCAGTCAGGCGCCGTCAATCCGGAACACACCACACAGCGCCTTCCCGCCTGGCGCTACGCCGGACATTTTTTCCATACCGGTCCCGCCTACAACTTCAACGTCACCAACGAGATCGACGGGCAGGTCGGGTGGCTGCGGGATGTCGAGCCCGACTACCTGATGAGCTATTCAGAGACACTCGAGCATCTCGTTTTGGCTTCAGAGGGAGAAAATCCATGCCCCGGCGTGAAAGGGTTGTTCGCCATTTCGGAACAGCTCACCGAGTCCATGCGGCGTTTGATTGAAGGCGCCTTTGGTGCGCCGGTCGACCAGAACTACGGACTGAACGAAATCGGCCTGGCGGCGGTCCGGTGCCGGGCCGGGCGCTATCATACCCACACCGAGCACTGTGCGATCGAGATCGCGGACGATGACGGCAATCATTGCGCGCCGGGAGAAACCGGTCATATCCTGATTACCGGTTTCAACAATGCGGCCATGCCGCTGATCCGCTACGATACCGGTGACATGGCCAAGGCGGTGGAGGGGCCGTGTCCCTGCGGCCGGACCTTGCCGTCATTCGGTGAGATCGTGGGCCGTTACAGCCGCATCGCCTTTCTGCCGGAAGGCACCCTGGGGTATGTCGGGGCCGTCCGCGAAACCCTCGAAGCCATGCCGCAGGACATTATCGCCAACCTGCGGCAGTTTCAGATACACCAGTTCCGGGACAACCGTTTCGAACTCCGGATCATCGCCGCGGGGCCGATGCATCCCGCGTTTGCCGAACGCATCGATGCCGCATGGCAACAGGCCGTCGGTGCGGCGGGTCATCCCCTGGCGATAGTGGCGGTGAATGAAATCGAGCGCAGTCCGGGCGGCAAGTTTCAGGATTTCACGTCGGACTTCATGCCCAAACCGTCCGGTGATGACGAAACGGACAGTGGCCGGTCAGGCTAGGCGTACCCATGCGGACTCCCCGGTCTTGGGCTGGCGAACGACGGGGCGATTGCCCTTACGCGGGGCGAATACCAGCATGAGCATGTCCACGGATTTTCCGTCGGTGGCCAACGGCAGGATCAGGCGGTCGTAAACGAGCGGCTTGGCATCGGGTACGGGGGCCGTGCACTGCCACAATTGCGGATGTTTCGCTTCAGTGATTTCCGAATATACATTCCGGACCATCGTGAGATATTCGCCCTCGTAGAGTTCCTCCATCCGCTTGCCCGTGATGTTTCTGCCGAACAACGACTGGATGCCCGTTCCGATTAGCCGGCTGGTGAATTCGGGCCCGGTCTCGCCGGGCCGCACGTCGATCAACGAGATCCATGGCAGGAAGTGTTTCATGTCGTTGGGATCGATGTCTTGCCGGCCCGGCAACTTGCCGCCGGAACAACTGTTCAGCCAATACTCAAAGGCGTTCACGTGAACGTTGTGAACAAGCTTGCCGGCGAATGAGGGGTCTATCGGCATCGGCATGCGTGGGCTCGTACCATGCGAGAAGGACGGACGGTCGTTCCGCACCCTTCGGAACTGTTTTAAACGGTTACGGAGGCAACCAGACTACACCAAAACGGGCGGCAGACTCTCAATCAAATTCCTGTCGCGAACTGGGCGATCCGGCATAACCGATTGATCAGGATTTCCGCTTGTCCCGCACCGCCCGTAAACGCGCGGTCAATTGCGGAATACGGTTGGCCCGGTCCCGTGCCGGCGCCAGGTCATCCATGGGCACGGCACCGGCCAGGCCATCGAGAATCGACTTATAGGCCTTGACCGTCTCCCCGGGGTAGCTGGCGATTTGCGAAGCCAGCGCGGCGACGTATCCGCCGACATTCGCGTCGTCCTGGACGCTGTCAAACCAGCCGATGCGCTGAGCCTCCATCGCGTCAATCGGCTCGCCCGACCACAAAAGATGCTTGACGGCCGCACCGCCGCCCAGGCGGGTAAGGGCTTGTAGTCCGGGAAGGGGGTAGACAATGCCGAAGCGGGCGGCCGGAATTCCAAGCCTGGCGCTGACGGCTGCAATACGGATATCGGCGGCCATGGCCAACTGTACCCCGCCGCCCATGCAACCGCCGTGAATTTCGGCAATGACGGGGACGGCGACGCGCTCCAGCGCTCCAATGGCTTCGGTGAAGCGGCTATCCAGGTCGGCGAAATAATCGGGGGACTCGAGATCCGCTGTCAAAGTGTCGAAATCCAGTCCCGCACAAAATGCGTTTCCCGATCCGCGCAAGACGACGCAGGCAATGTCCTCGTTCTCTTGAACCGAGCGGCCGGCGGCCGCCAATTGGCCCATCATCGCGGAATTGAAACTGTTGCGCTTTGCCGGGTTGTTGATCGTGATCGTTGCGACGGCGCCATCGCTCATCAGATCAACCGATCCGTCGGGTTTGGACATAAGTGAATTCCGGTTTGCGTCGTACTCAAAGACCCTGGAAGTGACCTCACCGGTGTTCTACGTGAGGCCGCGCAACCACGCAATACGCGGCCAGCCGAAGGCCTGCCAGAACATTGTTGCCCTTAGATAGTGGAATGATATACAAATTCCCTCTAAAGGTGTTTTTTCACATGGGGTGTCCGAGCGCTTTCACCGCTATAGTGAGACCGCGGAAATGAAAGCTCCGGTTGGCGGGAAGCAGGTCAAGGATGAAACAACGGTCGGAGGCACACGGTGCCGTCCCGAAATTCGATCGACTCGACCAGGTCGACCGCCTGATTGATTGGGACCGGTTCGAACGGTATTTCCGCTGGCTGGATACATCTGATTCGGAATGTGCCGGTTGTTCGCCGATGGTTCTGTTCAAAGCCATGCTGTTACAACAATGGTTTGCTCTCAACGCCGTAGAGTTCGATTTCGACGTTCGTGACCGGCGCTCTTTTCGGGAGTTCATTGGTGTCGGCCCGAACGACAAATTTCCCACGCACGAAATGATTTGCGGATTCCGGCGAATCCTTGTCGAACGGAAGATCCTGCAAGGCGTCTTCGGCGAAATCCGCGTCCAACTCATGGGGAACCGTTCGGGTGCAACGGAGCGGCGGCATGATGGCATGGATACGGCGGGGCGGCCTGCGGAATTAATCGATCCGATCGAATCTTCGGATGTTCTCGGCCCGACGGAGTGGAAGCGGCTCGAGAACGCATTGGTGACGTATTGGCGCAGCAAGCGGCAGGGCATGCAGTTGCCGTCGCTTGGTGACATCAAGTTGACCGAAGTTCCCGAGTTGCAGCCGTACTTCACGCTTGTTCGCGTTTCCGACGACGGGCGGTTCCGGTATGAATTCGTCGGTTCGGAAATCGAACGCGCAAACGCGGGACGGCTGACAAACGTTGTCCTGGACGATAAACACGACGACAATCTGGGCCGGTTCGGGCATGCCGGATTGCAGGGGGAACTGCTCGCCCTGTGCCGCAGAACGATGACCCGCCGATGCCCGGTCACGACTTCGACGTTTTTTACCAATGCGGCCGGCGTGAAGTGCCAGCTGTGGACCGTTCAGGCGCCGCTGGTCAATGCCGACCGTCAGGTGACCATGTTGATCGGTGCCGCGTTGATCAAGGCCGTGACCATCAACTGAGTAATGTGTTTTGCAACTTGGTCGGTCGCTTCCGGCCGCCATTCACGCGGCGAGTGCATCCGCGTTGCCGGCAATCCATGTTTCCAGAAGCCTGGCGGTTTCCCGAGGTTGCTCGAACGTGACCATGTGACCGGCGCGATCGAGAATTTCAAACCGGGCGTTTGGAATTCGGGCAACCATGTCCGCATGGACGTGAACCGGCGTGACTTCGTCGGCTCCCCCTGCGACGACCAATGTCGGACAGGATATGCGGGGCAACATGCCGGTGTAGTCGTCCCTGTTCGCCATGGCCGTTTGATGGCATGCAAACGTATGTGGGCCGACCTCAAAGGCCTGTTTGACCAACGTATCGATCAAATCCGCGTCCTCGCGCCGATCCGGATGGAGGAATCGGGGAATTGTGGTCCGAGTCGTCCGGAGCAGGCCCATTTGCCGGACATTGCGCACCAACAAACGGCGGCGGAGCCTCATTTCACGGGAATCGGGTTGTGCGGTCGTGCTCAATAAGGCCAGTTTCGAAATCCGGCTCGGTTGCTGTTTGAGCATTTCAAAACAGATGTATCCGCCCATGGACCATCCGGCGACCGCAAACCTGTCAGGCGCGGTAAGAAGAATGTCGTGGGCGATGGCGCTCAGGCTGTCCGTGGCCGGCAAGGGGGCCACCCAACAATCGGCGACGTGGCGCAATGCCTTGATCTGCAACCGCCACATGTGATTGTTCGCGATGAGACCCGGGATGAGCACAAGTGGGGTTTTCTCCATAGCGACTTTCCTTTTCCTTTTGAATCGGGAAAGGGAAGTTTGGCGCTGTTTGTATTGAAAAACAGATAGAGACGGCACCTGCTGATTGCGTATAGAGCGTCGATCTGTCATTGGAGATTATTTCTTCTTGTCTACTCTCCTATAAGAGGTCGCCATATGGAATTTGCTGTGTTTTGACGGCTCATTTCGACTTATTGGAGTGTTTTTGTCGGGAATGACGATGACGGAAGAGGAAAAATCCTATAGCATGTCCACATGAGCGATGCGCGTTCACCTTCTGATCCGGTTCGTCGGCGCTTATTGGCCTTGGTGTTTGAACACCGCACCAGTCTGGCAGCCGTGTCCCGTGGCATAGGCCGGAACCACGCGTACCTGCATCAGTTCGTTTACCGCGGCATTCCACGGAGGTTGCCGGAACTTATCCGACAGGCTCTGGCCGAGCATTTCCATATCGATGAATCCGAACTGCTCGTACCCGACGAACGCCAACGTCGCGAAAAACAGGCAACGCGGGTGGACAGCGAGCAGGAATCCGCTGCGTCGCGCACGGAGACTCGGGCTAAGTTATTGAATTCGTTTGCTGCTCGGCTTGCGGTGGCGCGTGCGGAATCGCCCCATGCGGTTCCGTCGTCCTTTGCCGCCGCCACCGGAATTCAGCCGTCCCGCTATTCCGAACTGGAAGACGGTGAAGACGATCCGACATTGGATGAACTCGACCGCATCGCACATGCATCCGGAAAAAGCCTGGATTGGCTCATTCGCGGGGACGACGTCGATGCTCGTCGCCGGGATGTCGTCGCCGACGATCACGGCGACGATGCCAAGCAAGCCTCCGCCGATCCGTTAGGCGACCCTTCCCGTTCCCATTAAGTGTCCGGTGGCGTGCTCGTTCGCGTGTGGCGTTAGCACCAATCAGCAATTGTGTCGTTTTACGACAAGATAGGAAAATTCCTATTGACGTATAGGACTACTCCTATCACCCTACGGGAACAACACATGTACGGTCCGTCCTTGAGTTGGAGTTTTTGAATGATCGGTTAAGATCTGATCAGAACCTCCGGGCAAGCAGGATACTCACAACACGGGTGGCGTAGGCCCAGAACGCTTCCGGTAACACAGTTCCGAGAAGGCCGTGCAGATAAAGAAGGCCGTGCAAATGATATGTGCCATCGCGGCCGATTGCCGCTATTCGGAAGGAGTATGCGTACCGTGACAGCTAGAACACATCCAGTTGACGCTCATGTCGGCGAGAAACTTCGATTGCGCCGTACTTTGCTCGGAATGAGCCAGACCGAGCTGGGAAACAAGGTGGAACTCACGTTTCAGCAAATTCAAAAATATGAACGGGGCGCGAACCGCATCAGCGCGTCCAAGTTGTACATGTTCTCCGAATTGCTGGACGTCCCGGTTTCCTATTTTTTCGAGGATCTCGACGGGTCGGACAGCGTTCCCGCCGCGGGAAAAAACGGTTCCGGACGGTCGGAAGCCGACAAGCTGATGACCAAACGGGAGACGCTCGAGCTGGTGCGCGCCTACTACCGCATCGATGATCCGGTGGCCCGCAAGCGCATCTGCGATCTGGTGCGCACGCTGGGTGGCGAGGAGAACCAGGCGTCGAATTGAGTTCCGGGCATAAACGTTCGGTCCAACGGAGATTCCGAAGTCTGGCCCGCCGGCTGAACCGGCGGGCTTTGCATTTCGGGTCACCTGCGATTCCGAGTGGTATGACCGCCGCCGCCCGCTTCCTGACCCCGCTCGAACTCAATGCGGGACGATAAGCTTGGGGCGGGATGGGACCCGCATGGAACAGCCGTCACAGGCATTCGTGCCGTATACTTGATTGGCCGTTTACGCGTTCCTTCGATCTTCGTGGCCTACACATGGAGCTCGATCCACCCCAAAGCCAGGCACATATGCGCAAGAAGGGGTAGTGCAAACATGGCAATTGTTCCCATCCTCATTTGGCTGTCAGTGTAAGAGCGGATAGTCAAAAAGATGCCGGCACATCCGGCAAACCAAAGCACGGCGGTGTAGGCGACGGTTTCGGCATCCCAAACATAGGCGTGCCATATCAGCGCACCGCCGGAATCATCTGCGAAACCGCTCAGGTACCCGGCGAAACAAAACAATTCGGTTATCCCGATACAGACGATCAGCGTGAACCGCCAGGTGCGATCGGGTACGAAACCCTTGAAACCGCCGAAAATCAAATCTGGACCCCGCTGTTCAGACCCGTGTCATATCCGGGTCCTTTCTTCGATTTCGAAACCAGTGCGGTGCGGCGGCAGCGCGAACCGTGTGAATTTTCTTGCTCGGCTCCGGTGTCAGTATTTGTTGCTTCCGTTTCGGTGATAATCTCCATGAGGAGCGCGAAAATAACTTGCGAAATCATCTTAGAGTACCGAATCCTTGGAATATCGACAATTCTGTCCTAGAAGCCCTCTTCCGTAGCCGCTATGGTTGATCAACCATAAGCAGCCATGGCTGCGCGTTTAACGTGAGTATCGCCGGAGGGGGCGTGTCGGAAATCGGGGAAGGCGAGAGCGGCGGCGCAGAGGCGCCGGCGACCGGAAACAGTGCTGCGGCCAACGCTACGGCCAGCGCCGAAAAAAGTGCTGCGGAGATCGATACGGGCATCGCCTGTGTCCTGACCCTGGCGCGGTTCTACGGCCTGCCGATCGATGTCGAACACATCCGCCATCAGTTCGTCCGTGACGGCCGGCCGCTGGGCGTCGGCGACATCCTGCGCTGCGCCAAGTCGCTCGGGCTCAAGGCCCGCACGGTCAAGAGCAAGTGGGAGCGGCTCGAACGCACGCCGCTGCCGGCCATCGCCGGACACAAGGACGGGCGCTTCTTCATCGTTGCCAAGGTGGCCGAGGACAAGATCCTGATCCAGGATCCCATCGCCGGCCGGCCGCTGACGTTAAGCCGCGCCGAGTTCGAGGAGAACTGGAACGGCGGCCTCATCCTGTTCACCAAGCGGGTGCTGGACAAGCTGGGCGACCGCACCTTCAACTTCCGCTGGTTCCTGCCCGCCATCGCCCGCTACAAACGGCTGCTGGGCGAGGTGGTGCTGGCCTCGTTCTTCCTGCAGCTCTTCGCCCTGATCACGCCGCTCTTTTTCCAGGTGGTGATCGACAAGGTGCTGGTACACCGCGGCCTGACCACGCTGGATGTGCTGGTGCTCGGCCTGGTCGTCGTCTCGATCTTCGAGGTCGTGCTCGGCGGCCTGCGCACCTATCTGTTCTCCCACACCACCAACCGGGTCGACGTGGAACTGGGGGCCAAGCTGTTCCGCCACCTGGTTGCCCTGCCCATGGCCTATTTCGACGCCCGCCGGGTTGGCGATTCGGTCGCCCGCGTGCGCGAGCTGGAAAACGTGCGTAACTTCCTGACCGGCTCGTCGCTCACCCTGGTGCTCGACCTGTTCTTCACCGTCGTCTTCCTGGCGGTGATGTACTACTACAGCCCGACCCTGACCTACATCGTGCTCGGCGCCATCCCGTTCTACGTCATCCTGTCGCTGATCGTGACGCCCATGCTGCGCACCCGGCTTGAGGAAAAGTTCAACCGGGGCGCCGAGAACCAGGCCTTCCTGGTGGAATCGGTCACCGGCGTCGAGACGCTGAAGGCCATGGCCGTCGAGCCGCAGATGCAGCGCAAATGGGAGGAACAGCTCGCCGGCTATGTGCGCTCGAGCTTCCGCACCGCCATGACCGGCAATGTGGGCAGCCAGGGCGCCCAGCTGATCAACAAGATCACCATCGCGCTGACGCTCTATTTCGGCGCCAAGCTGGTAATCCTGGGCGAGTTGACCGTCGGCCAACTGGTGGCCTTCAACATGCTGTCCGCCCGGGTTGCCGCGCCGGTGCTGCGCCTGGCCCAGTTGTGGCAGGACTTCCAGCAGGTGCGGGTGTCGGTCAAGCGCCTCGGCGATATCCTCAACACGCCGGCCGAACCGTCGTCCTCGCCGAACAGGACGGTCTTGCCCTCCATCCGGGGCCGGGTCACCTTCGACCGGGTGTCGTTCCGCTACCGCCCCGACGGGCCCGAGGTGCTGCGCGACGTCTCCATCGACGTGCCGGCCGGGCAGGTGGTCGGCATCGTCGGCCCGTCCGGTTCGGGCAAGAGCACGCTGACCAAACTGGTGCAGCGCCTGCACGTGCCGGAACGCGGCCGGGTGCTGGTGGACGGCGTCGATCTCGCCGTGGTCAACCCGGCCTGGCTGCGCCGCCAGGTCGGCGTCGTGCTGCAGGAGAACGTGCTGTTCAACCGCTCGGTGCGCGAGAACATCGCCCTGGCCGATCCGGGCATGGACCTGGACACGGTCATCGCCGCCGCCAAGCTGGCCGGGGCGCATGAGTTCATCCTCGAACTGCCGGAAGGCTACGACAGCCAGATCGGCGAGCGCGGCACCACGCTCTCGGGCGGCCAGCGCCAGCGCATCGCCATCGCCCGCGCCCTGGTGACCAACCCGCGCATCCTGATCTTCGACGAGGCCACCAGTGCGCTGGATTACGAATCCGAGCGCATCATCCAGGATAATATGCGACGCATCAGTGAGGGCCGCACCGTGTTCATCATCGCCCACCGGCTCTCCACCGTGCGCACCTGCGACCGCATCGTCACCATCGAGAAGGGCAGCGTGGTCGAGGACGGCACCCATGAGGAACTGCTGCAGTCGGGCGGGCGCTATGCCTCGCTGCACAGTTATCAGTCGGGAGCGCGCGATGCCGGCTGACCCGACGCACGGCGCCAACGCCCAACCTGAGCAAGCGCCCGACAAAGCCTCCGACCGGGGCCCCGAGCGGGACGAACAGGGCGCCAGCGTGCTGGCCCTCAAACCCGCCGCCAACAAGAACGCCAGGCGCAACCGCAACGAACTCGAGTTCCTGCCGGCGGCCTTGGAGATCATGGAATCGCCGCCCTCGCCGGTCGGCCGCATCATCGTGGGCCTGGTGGTGGCGTTTTTCGTCATCGCCTTCCTGTGGGCCTATTTCGGCCATGTCGACATCGTCGCCGTGGCGCCCGGCCGCATCGTGCCGTCCGACCGGGTCAAGGTGATCCAGCCCCTCGAGGACGGCATCGTGCGCACCATCCGGGTCGAGGACGGCCAGCGGGTCGCGGCCGGCGAGACGCTGATCGAGCTCGACCCGACCGAGGCCGGCGCCGACCGCGAACGGCTCAGCCGCGAGCTCGCCTCGACCCGGCTGGAGGCCGCCCGGCTCAAGGCCCTGACCGCCGGCGGCAATCCCGACAAGGCGTTCGCCCCGCCGCCCGGCGCCGACCCGGCCGAGGCCGCGGTGCAGCGCCGCCTGCTGCGCAACCAGTGGCAGGAACACCGGGCCATGCTCGACACGCTGCAGTTCGAGTACGACAAGCTGATGTCCGACCACGCCGCCACCCAGGCCAGCATCGACATGCTGAACAAGACCCTGCCGCTGCTGCAGGAGCGCACCAAGGCGGCCGAGTTCCTGGCCCAGCGCGGCAATGTCGCCCGCTTCAAGATGCTCGAGCTGCAGCAATCGTTGATCGAGCAGGAAGAGAACCTGACCATCCAGCGCCACCGCCGCGACGAGGCCCTGGCCGCCATCTCGGCCACCCGGGAGCGCCGCCGCGGCGCCATCGCCGAGTTCCGCCGCGAGAACCTGCAGGCGCTTTCGGAGGCCGAGCGTCAGATCGCCGTGCTCGAGCAGGAACTGATCAAGGCCAGCCGCCGCTCGGGCCGCCAGCGCCTGACCGCGCCGGTCGACGGCGTGGTGCAGCAGCTCGCCGTGCATACGGTCGGCGGCGTCGTCACCACGGCGCAACAGTTGATGGTGATCGTGCCGGCCGGGGCGCGGCTCGAGGTCGAGGCCATGGTCGCCAACAAGGACATCGGCTTCGTCGCCGACGGCCAGGAGGTGGAGATCAAGGTCGAGACCTTCGCCTTCACCAAGTACGGCCTGGTGCACGGCACGGTCATGCACGTCTCCCGCGACGCCGTCGCCGACGAAAACATCGGCCTCGTCTACCCCGCCCGCCTCACCATGGACCGGGCGACGATGTTGGTGGAAGGCAGGACGGTGGCGCTGTCACCGGGCATGGCGGTGACGGCGGAGATCAAGACGGGGGAGCGGCGGCTGATCGAGTTCGTGCTGGCGCCGTTGCTGAGGTACAAGCAGGAGGGGTTGCGGGAGCGGTGAGGAGATTACGTCGTCATATGTGTGTCTGAGCAGTTAACGTACAAAAGAATTTGTTAACGTCATAAACAAATCTTCAGTATAGTTGCAATCATTGGTTGATTTACTATATTCGATTCCCTGACTTCTCTTTCGGCAATTCAATGAGCGAAAACAAAACAGCACCCCACAGGAGCCTGGTAAACAGAATTAACTGCAATGAATGCTTCAACGGCCAGCACTTCGCGCCAAAAACTATCATATGCAACATGACGCTTTAATGGACAAAGAGTGAAATACTGTCAGTTCTACGTGCGCTCGTTGTTGCAATTACCCGAAAGTGAAACAACTATGGCGTTGAAGCTAGAACAGATACAAACAACAGCTTTTTCTTGATTGTTATGTTTATCGTAGTTCCCGAAATAGTTTGTTGAAAGATTCTAGTCTAGCCGAAAGAGAAGGCAATGATCAACAAAACTAATCACCTTTGGCACAATTCTAGCAACTCAAAAGGAAGTTATACCGGTGATGACAATACAAACTTTACTGAGTTGACTATTGTTCAAGTATTTATCTCAGCAGTACTTTTTCTGACCATAATAATGCTACCGTCGACGATTCACGCAGAAACGCTGAGCTCAGGTCATCCGGAAAACATCTGTCCACTCTTTGGTGCTCGTTACAAACCTCATCCAAGATATGAAAGGTTTGAAAGCGATTTTGAATTTGAGATGTCAATTAGGAAGTCTGGTAGAAAGCCTGGAACTACTGGACCTGAACCGAGGTTTTTTTACAAAATAACTATGTATGATCGCCGTTCGGGTGGGCGTCTTAGTCAGATATTGTTGGGATCATTCTGTACAATGAATGTTGGAGCCTGTTACGCCAGTGCCGGCGATGATCCCCGAATTGGATCAGGGATATCGGTGAAAGTACTAGAATTAAACCGTGACTTAAGTCCCTATTGGCTCACTATTTCGAAAAATCAGGATGGCTATAGTCATAGCGCACCATATGCATTGATCTTTCCGTATGTTCAAACTTGGTTTTATCGAGTGGAATGGGAAAAGATAAAAAATGATATTGTCTATTTTTCGAAAACTCCAGTTCACCCCAACATTGAATACAGAGATGTATGGGTTTTTTCGACATGTGCTAAAGAGCCAGGATAAAAAAATCGGAGTAGAAAATGGTTAATCACGCGTTAAGAGTTAACATTACATCAACAGATGTAGATGCACTGGCCAGATTAGCGCAAGCTGAAGCATTGAGCCTTGTCAATGTAGGTGTTGCACCAACT
The DNA here is from genome assembly GCA_028277845.1 of Sneathiellales bacterium. Classification (GTDB taxonomy): domain Bacteria; phylum Pseudomonadota; class Alphaproteobacteria; order JANQFL01; family JANQFL01; genus JANQFL01. The sequence goes on along the minus strand of JANQFL010000076.1, from coordinate 8,608 downwards.
ATTGCATTTGGAAGTATCGTTGATTCTGTTTTGAATAGAGTTGCAGCTCAAGGTTGGTATGGGAATGACATCCAAAGCGTGATTAACAAGCCGTACCAATATGAGCCCGTGATTAATCATGGTGGAGATTGGCGGAACCTGCCACCAGCCAACTCATACGTCTACACAGTGGTGGAAAATCACATAATCAATAGGGTAAACGGTGGCGCATCAATTATTGGAAATGCTACGCATTACATAAACCCGACAATTCCTCATGCTCAATCAGCTTGGAATAGTTGGGGAAGGGGGATGCATAATCGTTTGATCGTTGGGGATAGTCCATACGATCAAAATGGTAATTTAAAAAGTAATTCGGAAACTCATGTTTTCGGCAATCACAACCTTGATCCGGAACCTAGGCTACATGTTTTGGAGTATCAAGGAAATCAACATACATTTGATCCAAGTATGCTGCCGCCGATACCCGCAATAAAGCCCCCTTATTGCTTTGGTGCCGGAACGTTGATCGACATGGCAGATGGTTCCAATAAATCCGTTGAAGAAGTTTTGGTAGGGGACGAGATCCTCGCTTACGACGACTGCGAGGCGAAGGGCCGCGCCGCTCTCAAGCCCTCCCCGGTGACCCAGACTTTCACAAACACCGTCTCCACCATTCTCGACTTTCACGGCCTGATGGTGACGCCTGGCCACGTCACTTTGTGCGGCGATGGGCCGTACGAAGGCCAACACCGGCCTTTGTTCGATATCATCCGCGACGACGGCGCCGTCGTCGACCGGGACGGCAAGCTGATCCGTGCCGCCACCAACTGCCCGGTGGGCAGTGAGGGCGACCGCTTTGTCGAGGTTGCCTACACACCCGACGAATCAACAGCCGACCTCAAGCGCGGCCGCATCCGCGCCGGCACGCTGCTGCTGACCGATGATGGCAACACTACCTCGGTGCTGGAAAGCCTGGAGCAGGAAGGCTACGCGCTGCAGCCCGACGGCCTGGTGGCCAAGGACGGCGAAGCGTCGCATCCGCTCTACTGGTTCGGCGGGTTGCCCAAACCCGAAGACTACGTGCTTAAGAAAAGCGGCCTGACCCTCGACGAACTCTATTCCGATCCCGACGCCATGGCCGAACCGGCCCGCATCGACGCCGTCACCGGCGCCTCTTGGAACGACCGTACCGGCGCCCGGGTCACGGCTGCGGCGTCACGGAAGAAGGCCGGCAATACGCTGCATTGACCACAACTTCCATGATGAGTTGCGAGCGGGGCGCCTGCATATCGCGGGCGCTCCGTTTTATTTCGCCCGGAAGTGGCGAGGCCTTAGGAGACGCTGTCTTCGCGGCAACATCAGCCTCATTTGTGCGTAGACCGCGATGCAACTTTGCCGTTTGTGTCGTTTTGGTGATATTGCGATCTAAATAGTCACTAAAAAGTTGCGTGTGTATGTCGCGTGGAGTACCTTCCTTGCGGGAGCGTCGGTATGGTTAACAGATTGCCATAGTGACCCGAAACGCCAGAGAGCGAAGAAGGGAAATCCAGGGGGATGGTGCGTAGCGTTTTTGGGCGTCCAACGGTAGGCGAAGCGGCGGCGAGAGGCGTATTCAGGCCGTCCGCCGATTCCGAACCTGGACTTTCACGTTTGTCGACCAGCGTCATTCCTGGAAGTTCCTTGCCTCCCGCCGCAGTTGCAGCACCCGAATTATCCATAACGATCCAAGCCACCGATTGCTCTGCCGTTGCCGGACGGGGTAGCGTCGGCCATGGCGTTGCGTGGAGTCCTTAGTACGCCATGAGCATGACATCCCCCGGAACCGAGACGGAAGACATCACGATGACCAAGAAAACGAGCAACGGCGGCGATGCTGCCCAAACGGAAGACCGCGGCAACGGCGCCGCGGCCGGACAACCCGAGCAGGGCCAGCCGCCGCCGCAGTCCCTGGACAAGGTCGAGGCTATGGGCCACGGGGTCTGGCTGATGACCCAGGTGCCGACCCACAAGCATCTGTTCCTCGTCGACCTGGAATGGGCGCTGATGCCGCCGATCGCGCTGGGCCAGTTCCGACTGTGGCGCGACAAGGGCATGCCGGTCGGATTGGCCACCTGGGCCTATCTCTCGGAAGAGGTCGAGAAGCGCATGCTGGAGAGCGGCGTCAACAAGCTGGCGCCGCAGGACTGGAAGTCGGGCGACCGGCTGTGGGTGATGGACATGCTGTTTCCCTTCGGCGGCGCCGACCTGGCCAAGAAAGAGATGATGGAAACCGTCTTCGCCGGCCAGAAACCGAAAACCACCTTGCCGACAGCCACGGGCCAGGCCCGCATCATTACCTGGGAGTGACCGGGTTGCCTGCGCCATAGACATAGTTCGGCCTCACGGCCGCACGACATAACACGACGACGCTTTGGGGGATCAGGTGTCAAAACAGAACGTAGCCGTAAACGACTTTACCCGTGCGATTTTTCTGGGCGAGGCGATCACGCCCGAGACTCCGCCCACAGCGCCCGACCGCCCGGTCCCCGGCCTGGGCCAGATCCGCTTTCTCAGCGCCGACGGCGTGTTCGGCTCCCTGGATGATGCCGCAAAGCGCCACCGGGACCGCGTCGCCAAAGCCGCCCTGCAACCCCCGCAGGACAAATCCAAACGCCGCTACACGGTCTACAATTTCACCGTCGAGGGCTACCACACCTACGTCGCCGGCGGCATCCGGGTCCACAACAGTTCTCTCTTCGTACCCCAAGGCGTCGGCGGCCAAATCGGCTCGGCCATCGGCAGCCAGATCGCCAACTTGTTCGGCAGCGACAACCCGGCGCTCAGCATCGTGCAGTCGGCGGCCGGTTCAGCGGTCGGTGGATTGGTCGGTGAGTATCTTGAGCGTAGCTTCAACGACGTCGCCTGGGACGACAACATCGGCTTTCAATGGGACCACCTGCACACCCGGTTTGGCGCAGCTTTACTTAAGAACGCAGTCAATGTTGGTGGCCAACAACTCGCCGCATTCCTAGTTGACCGGCTAGAGATTGAGTCTCCCATTGCCCGGCTTGGTGTCGAGATAGCCGGTGGCGTCATTGCCCAGCAGATTAGTGGGACAATAGCTGCCGCAGTCTACAACGCTAATCAATTCCTAATAACGCCGGAAACTGCGAAATTTTTTGGTGCCAAAATTATCGTTGATGTCGATGGGGCTGTGATTGCGCAAGCGCCAGACCTTGCGGCTTCGATCAAGAATATTGGTTCCGGAATGATAGCATCGTTTGCGGGTTCCCAACTCGCGACGATGATTTTCGGCGACAAATTGGATCCGATTGGTTCGCAAATAGGTTCGGCCGTCTTTACATTTTTATTGGGCGGCACCTTCATCGGCGCCTTTATGGGATCGTTCATTGGCTCGACCATCGGTGGCCTCATCGGCAGCCTGTTTGCCGACAAGGACTATGCCCGAGCTGGACACAAGGTCAACGTGACAGCCGACGGAACGGTCGAAGTCAGCCCCAACGATTATTATTCGCAGGACAATGGAAGTCCGGCACTGGCCAAACAGATGGCCACCATGGCGCACGACTCGCTGAACCTCGTCCTTGGCAGCGTTGGCGGTGTCGTTCGTCAACCGTTGACCGACAGCGCCAATTTCTTCTACGGCCACTACACCGACGGCGACGGTACCAATCACTATCATTATCAGCCCGTGTTGCCGGTCCAGGCACCGGGCGGCAGCAGTTTGCAGGGCCGTGTCTTGTTCTCGACGCCGGAAGCGGCGATCGAAAAGGGTGTGATCGAGCAAGCATCGAAGGTCGAGATCGAGGGTGGCGACCGCTTCATGAAGCGGGCGCTGAAGAACAGCACGGCCTCCACGCTTGCGGTTTTGAGCGAGGACCTCGACATCGCGTCTCACTACGGCATTTATGCCGACAACACGACACTGTATATGACAGCGCTCGACGAGGCCGACGAGCAGCAGCCGACGGCGTCCGACAACGCCGTGGCCGATCTGTTGACGATCAGTGCGGCCGAAGCGCGCGAACAGTTCCTCACCAACTTCGGCGACAGTTTCGCGCGGCAGGAGGGAACGCCTGGTTCCGAGACACACTCGGGCGAACAAGACAACGATGTCATCCTCGGCGGTGCCGGCGACGACACCATTACCGGCGGTTTGGGTAACGATGTTCTGGTCGGCGAGGCCGGCAACGATACGCTGCAGGGCGGCGAAGGCGACGACATCTATTATTTCGACCGCGGCGACGGTGCCGACACCATATCCGACGCTTCTCCGGAAGAAGGCGTCGACGCCGGAAGCGACATTCTGCAGTTCGGCGCGGGCATCGATCTCAGTGATCTGCTGATCGAATCCAGCGGCAACGACCTGCTGATCGGCGTGCGCGCCAACGGCGACACGACCACGCCGATGACCAGTTTGACCGACAAGATCACCATCCAGAACTGGACCGACGACACCCAAAAGATTGAGGCGGTTCGCCTGACCGGCGGCATGCAGGTCGCGCTGGCCGGCTTGGCCAATGCCATTACCGGCACGGGCACCCTGGCCGGCACGGGCGATGGCGATCTGTTCATGGCCGGCGCGGGCGCCCACACGCTGAACGGCGGCGCGGGCGACGACCGGTACTATTACGAACGCGGCGACGGCATCGACACCATCAGCGACACGTCGGGCGACGACGAACTGCTGTTCGGGCCGGGCGTGCAGCCCGGCAATCTGCTGCTCGAACTCGATGGCGCGGAGCTGTTGATCGGCGTGCGCGCCGTCGGCGACACCACCACGGCCATGGCCCAGCTCACGGACAAGATCCGTATCACCGGCTGGACGACCGAGGCGAACCGGGTCGAGGCGCTGGTGTTTGCCGATTCGATCAAACTCTATCCCATGCTCGAGCCGGACAACGTCACGGTCAAGCTGCGCTCGGAATCCCGGTACGACTGGGTCGATATCAAGGCCCGGGCCGAAGCCATCAACGTCGATCAAGCTTCGGCGTCGGATAGTTTCATCGGCGGCAAATACGGACTGCTGACCAAGGGTACGGCCGGCGACGATGTCCTGGCAGGCGATATTGAGGACGATGTCCTGCTGGCCGGTGCCGGCGACGATTCCGTCACGGGCGTCGACGGCGCCGATATCCTGGCCGGTGGTACCGGTACCGATACGCTGGAAGGTGGTGCGGGCGACGATACCTATGTGTATGCCCGCGGCGACGGCTCGGACACCATCATCGACGAGGCCAGCCACGAGGAAGAACAGCTCCAGGACGTACAGGTCACCGTCCGCCAATGGGCGGTAAACGATACCGGCGGCCAGGTTCTGTACGATTACCGGGGCGAAGGCACGACCGCCGAATATCACAAGAACGGGGCGTGGTTGCCGGTCTACGATCCCGAAGCCAACGGCGGACAAGGTGCGTGGGCCGAGGACGGCTGGGTGTACGAGAGCACGGAAACCCAGCAGGTGCCCAGCATCGTCATCGTGCAGGACGATGCCGGTGGCGACACCCTCGAACTCGGCGCCGGTATTGACGTCGACGAGGTGGTTCTCGAACTGCAGGGTGACGATCTGAAGATCGGCATCCGGGCCGACGGGGACACGACGACCGCCCTCGACCAACTCACGGATGTCGTCACGGTCAGGAACTGGACTGACAGCAACAAACGCCTGGAAGCCGTGCGCTTCGCCGACGGCAGCGTCTATGCCTTGGTCGAAGGGCTGGCCGACACGGTCGAATTGCAGGCGGTACAGTACAGTGAGTTTCTCTCCGACGATGACGAGATAGCTTTCAGCAACGGACTCGTCGTCTTCGACATCGACGGTGACGGCATCGGAATGATCCGGACCGACCTGTCGGCCGCGCTCTACGACCATGACGGCGACGGTTACATCGAACAGATGGGCTGGATTGGCTCGACCGACGGCTTCCTGGTTCTCGACCGGGATAATGACGGCGTGATCGAGGATCTGGACGAATTCTTCACCCTCGACGCTTCGCCGCCGGCCGGTGGCCCGGCCGCCATGTCGACGCTCGATACCAATGCCGACGGCGTGTTCGACAAGGACGACACGGATTTCGAGAACGTGCGCATCTGGGTCGACGGCGACCACAACGGCCAGGTCGACCTGGGCGAACTGGCCGCCTTGCACCGCCTCGAGATCACCGCGATCGACGTCGCCGGAATGGCGTTCGAACAGAACGCGAGCGGCAACAAGATCACCGATTCGTCGTTCTTCACACGATTGGGCCAACAGAGGACGCAGAACGGCCGCTACTACAACGTCTCCTTCGCCTACAAGAAGGACGGCCTCAAGATCGATGAAACCGACCCAAATCTGGCGCGCATCGATTTCGAAGGCCGGCAATCCGTCAACTTCGCGGTCGGGTCCGCCACTCTCAATCAATCGGTCGACCCCAGCGTCGCCTATTCCCTCACCGGCGGGGACGATGCCGATACACTGACCGTGCAGGCCTCGGGCGATCCCGAGAACCCGGAAGGCGGCGCCATGTTCGACGGCGGCGCCGGCAACGACACGCTGACCGGCGGCGCCGGCGACGATGTGCTCACCGGCGGCGCCGGCAGCGATACGTTGTACGGCGGTGCCGGAGACGATGTCCTGGTGATGGACGGCGACGACAGTCTCGCCAATGTCGATGCCGGTGACGGCTATGACGTGGTCATTGTCGAAGGCGATGCCGGCGTCACGATCGATCTCTCGGCCGATCTCAATGCCGAGGCGCTGGTTGGCAGCGACGGCAATGACACATTGTCGACGTCTTCGACCGAGGCTGTCGTCATCGACGGCAGCGGCGGCGACGATACGATCACCGGCACGGCGGACAATGACCGGTTAGAAGGTGGTGCGGGTAACGACACACTGACGGGCGGCGACGGAGACGACCTGCTCAAGGGCGGTGCAGGCAAGGATGGTCTAACCGGCGGTGCCGGCAACGATATCCTGTATATCGACAACGAGGATTACGATCCGACCAACCACTGGTCCGCGATCGATGCCGGAGCCGGTGATGACGTTGCGGTCATCGACGGTGTCTATGGTGTTGATCTGACGATCAGTGATATCAATGCCGAGATGGTTATCGGTGGCGTCGGACGGGATACCCTGTCCGCTGGAACTGTCGATGGCGCAACGCTTTTTGGCGGTGGTGGTGAGGATGCGCTGTACGGCGGTGACGGCGAGGACGAGCTCTCCGGCGGCACCGGCGACGATGTCATGTACGGCGGGGAAGGCGACGACATCATCGATGGCGGCAGCGGCTTCGACCAGGTCGTCTATGCCGGCGCCATGGCCGACTACGAAGTCATCCATTACGGTGGCGGCAAGTTCACTGTCCGCGACAAGGTTGCGACGGGTGGCGACGACGGCACCGATACGCTTTACGGTGTCGAGAAGGTCATCTTCGAAGGCGGCGGGGTCGTCGAGCAGGAACTGCCGCAGGAAGGCATCATCACGGCGCTCGGCAATGCCCAGCACACGCCCCTCGACACGGTGCTCAACGGAACGCTGCTGACGCAGGACGCGCAAGGCGCGCTGACCTATGCGGTCGAGCAGGACGTCGCCCACGGCACCCTGGTGGTCAACACCGACGGCTCGTACAGCTATACCCCGGACACCAGCTACTGGGGCGTCGATTCCTTTACCTTCCGCGCCACCGATGCCAGCGGCTGGGCCTCCATCGCGACCGTCAACCTGGCGGTCGGCGACCTCGGTCACACCGTCGCCGGATCGATGGCTTATACGGCCACAGGTAAGGAACATTTGGTCCGCACGCCGTCCGCGGCGGGCAACCGCAAGACCTGGTCGTTCTCGACCTGGCTCAAGCGCGACAGCATCTCCACCACCAACGGCTTCATTTTCAACGCCGGCAACCGGCCGACCTCGGCCGGCAGCGACAAAGGCTTCTTCATCAAATTCGGTGGCGACAACACCATCGTCGTCTATGGGTTCGAAAACGGGACGCAGGACGTGATCCTGCGCTCCACCTCGACGTTCACCGATACGGCCAACTGGCACAACCTGGTCGTTTCGTTCGATACCACGCAGGCAGTGGCATCCGACCGCATCCGCATCTGGATGGACGGGGTTCAGATCACCAGTTTCTCGGAGCACACCCAAGCGGCTCAGAACTTCGAGAGTTACATCAATTCGACATACGATCATGCCGTCGGCCGGTTCATGGGCTATGACGCGACGGACGATCACTATTTCGATGGCCAGTTGGCCGACATGCACTTCGTCGACGGCGTCGCATTGACGGCCGACGATTTCGGCGAGAGCTACCAGAGTACATGGCGGGTCAAGGAATACACCGGCACATACGGCACCAACGGCTTCCATCTCGACTTCAACAACGGCGCAGGCACCGGCAGCGATGCCAGCGGCCAGGGCAACGACTTCACCGGCTACAATACGAATTCCACCAACGTCACGACCGACAGCCCGAATCCGGCTCTGGCGGCAACGGCCCAGGCCGACGTGCTGTTGGGCGGCGCGATTGCCGACACGCTTTCTGGTTTTGGTGGTGACGACCGTCTTGAGGGCGGCGCTGGCGACGACGTGCTCGACGGCGGCGCTGGGACCGACGTGGCGGTGTTCAGCGGGCTCAAG
>JANQFL010000028.1 GCA_028277845.1 Sneathiellales bacterium | reverse complement strand
TCCTCGCGGATCGGGTCGATCGGCGGGTTGGTGACCTGGGCGAAGTTCTGCTTGAAATAGGTATGTAGCAGCTTGGGCCGGTCCGAGAGCGCCGAGAGCGGCGTGTCCGTGCCCATGGATCCGACCGCCTCCTGGCCCACATGCGCCATCGGCGCCATCAGGAACTTGAGGCTCTCCTGGGTGTAGCCGAACGCCTGCTGGCGATCGAGCAGACTGACATTGGTGCTCGGCGCCCGATGCGCCACGGGCGGCAGATCGAGGATGCGGATCTGACCGCGGCTCAGCCACTCCTGGTAGGGGTTGGCCGAGGCCAGGTGCGTCTTCAGCTCGTCATCGTCGATGATGCGCTGCTCCTCGAGATCGATCAGCAGCATCTTGCCCGGCTGCAGGCGCCATTTCGCGATGATGGTCTCCTCGGGCACCGGCAGCACGCCCATCTCGGAGGCCAGAATCACGAGGTCGTCGCTGGTGACGAAATAGCGCGCGGGCCTGAGACCGTTGCGGTCCAGGGTCGCGCCGATCTGACGGCCGTCTGTGAAGGCCACCGCCGCCGGCCCGTCCCACGGCTCCATCAGCGCGGCGTGATACTCGTAGAAGGCGCGGCGCTTCTCGTCCATGAGCGGGTTGCCGGCCCAGGCCTCCGGGATCAATAGCATCATGGCGTGCGCCAGCGAGTAGCCGCCCTGCACCAGGAACTCGAGCGCGTTGTCGAAGCAGGCCGTGTCCGACTGGCCCTCGTAGGAGATCGGCCACAGCTTGGAGATCTCGTCCCCGAACAGCGGCGAGGCGACGCTGGCCTGCCGGGCCGCCATCCAGTTCACGTTGCCCCGGAGCGTGTTGATCTCGCCATTGTGGGCGATCATCCGATAGGGGTGCGCCAGCTTCCAGGAGGGGAAGGTGTTGGTCGAGAAGCGCTGGTGAACCAATGCCAGCGCCGAGGCACAGCGCGGGTCGGTCAGGTCCTGGTAGTAGGCGCCGAGCTGTGCCGACAGGAACATGCCCTTGTAGACCACGGTGCGACACGACAGCGAGACGATGTAGAACCCGTTGTCGCGTCCTTCGGTCTCGTCGAAGATGCGGTTGGAGACCACCTTGCGCAGCAGATAGAGGCGCCGCTCGAAATCGTCGGCGTCGGCGATGCCGGGGCCGCGGCCGACGAAGACCTGCCGGTGCACGGGCTCCGTCGCGATCACGCTCTGCGACAGGCAGGCATTGTCGACGGGCACGTCGCGCCAGCCCAGCAGCACCTGTCCTTCGGCCGCCACCACCTCCTCCACGATCGCCTCGCAGTGCCGGCGCAGGGCCTCGTCGCGCGGCAGGAACACCTGCCCGACGCCGTACCGGCCGGTCTGCGGCAGCACCAGCCCGTGCGCGGCGCAGTCCTCGGCATACAGAAGATGCGGGATCTGGAGCAGCAGTCCGGCGCCGTCGCCGGCCTCGGGGTCGGCACCGACGGCGCCGCGGTGCTCCAGGTTGCGCAGGATCTCGAGACCCTTGGCAACGATGTCGTGTGACCGTCGGTTCTTCATGTCGACGACGAACCCGATGCCGCAGGCATCGTGCTCGTGTGCCGGGTCGTAGAGCCCTTGCGGGCCGGGCAGACCAGTCGTGTCGAATGACGTCAGCTGTGCCATGTGCACCTCAAGTCGAAGCCGGCTGCGCGGCGCTGCCGGTGCCTCGGTCTCGCCGCAGCCTGATCACCCTCTCCCGCGGTGTCCCGCAGGAGCACACGAGCCTGCTCACCCGAGCACGCGACCGGTGCTCGCCGAGACCGACAAACCTGAAGCCCTGACACCCGGTTCCGACCCTGTCCCGGCCGGGACAGACTTCGTGTCGGCGGGCTTGCGTTCTCCCTCTTGCAGGCCGTACTCCACACACGCCCGGCTTGCCGAACCCGATGGCTCGCCGCACGGTCCTGCCGAGTCCGGTCCAGTGCAAAGGACAGCAAGACTGACCTAATTGCGGGGCCAAAATGCCAGATTTCAAGCCGTGAGACAAGCAGACCGCGGGCGGCCTCCACAGCGCTCCCGGAAGGCATCCGCGCGCCGTCCCAGCGGCCACTCGGGTCCCCGATTCATCATGGGAATTGGACAACAGGCGACATGACCGTCATTTAACACCGTCATATAACGATGTTTTGATGCTGCTGTTTGTATCAATCGGCCCCGCCCGTGCCCTAATAGGAGGCGGTCCGATCGAAAAAGACGGAAGGCGGGCGCGCTTTCCTTCGGACAGGTCGTAAATTGGAGATGAGGAGCGAGAACATGGACAAGTCGGTGAAAACGGCGTCCACCCTTGCCGTTGCGGGCGCTTTTGCGGCGGCCCTGACGATGGTCGCGACCCCCGGTGCCGTCAGCGCGGCCGATCAGGAGAAGTGCTACGGGATCGCCAAGAAAGGCGAGAACGACTGCAAGGCCGGTCCCGGCACGTCGTGCGCGGGCACGTCGACAGTCGACTACCAGGGCAACGCCTGGAAGCTGGTTGCCAAGGGGACGTGCACGACCGTCAAGACCCCTCACGGACCCGGCAGCTTGACGGAGCTCAAGCGTCCGTAGCGCCTCGCGCAGGGTGACTGCACGCGGTCCGCGCCATGTCGGTCCCGCCCGAACAACATGACGATCCGATCCCGGCGCGCGCCGGGGTCGGACTCAAGCCGGAGCACTACGCCGACATCCTCGACGGCGCACCTGACGTCGGCTGGTTCGAGGTGCATGCCGAGAACTACATGGGGGAGGGCGGTCCGCCGCACCACTACCTGACCGCCATCCGCAGCCGCTATCCGCTGTCCGTTCACGGCGTGGGTCTCTCGATCGGATCGGACGGTCCTTTGGACCGCGCGCACCTGGCGCGGCTCGCGGCGGTCTGCGATCGCTACCGGCCAGGCCTGGTCTCCGAGCATCTGGCCTGGTCCACCCACGACGGCACCTATCTGAACGATCTCCTGCCGGTCCCCTACGACGACGAGACGCTGCGCAGGGTGGCGGAGCACGTCGACGAGGTGCAGAGCACGCTCGGACGCCAAATGCTGCTCGAGAACCCGTCCACCTATGTGCAGTTCGAGAGCAGCGATCTGAGCGAGATCGAGTTTCTGACCGAGCTGGTGAAGCGCACCGGCTGCGGTCTCCTGCTCGACGTCAACAACGTTTTCGTGTCGGCGACCAATCACGCCTACGACGCGCGGGCCTATCTGGACGCGTTTCCGGTCGAGCATGTCGGCGAGATCCATCTCGGCGGTCACGCCGAGGATCGCGACGATGGCGACGCGAGACTGCTGATCGATGCCCACGGCAGCGCCGTGGCCGATCCGGTCTGGGATCTCTATGCACACGCGATCGCGCGCACCGGCGAGATGCCGACGCTGATCGAACGGGACAACGACGTTCCGCCATGGCCGGTGCTCGAGGACGAGGCGCGACGGGCCGAGCGCGTGATGCGTGCGCGCGGAAGCAACCGTGTCTCGGCTCGGTGACATGCAGCGCGTGTTCGCGCGGTCGGTGCTCGACGCCGCGCGCACGGTGCCAGACGGCGTCACCAGCCACACGGGCCCCCGTCCGAAGCGCCGCTTCGACGTCTACCGCAACAATGTCTATGTCAGCCTCATCGACGTGCTGGCGGGCCGATATCCGGTGATCCTGCGGCTGGTCGGTGACGACTTCTTCCGCGCGGCCGCCCGCTGCTTCGTCGAAGCCTGTCCCCCCCGCTCTCCGGTGCTGATGGAGTATGGAGACGGGTTCGCGGCGTTCCTCGAGGAGTTCGAGCCGGCGCGCCCGCTGCCCTATCTCTCCGACGTCGCGCGGCTCGAATGGGCCTGGAACCGGGCCTACCATGCGGCCGATCGGCAGCCGCTGTCGGCCGACGACCTTGCGCCGATCGCGGCCGAGGACGTCCCGCGTCTGGTGTTCGAGCTTCTGCCCTCCGTGAGCGTGGTCAGCTCGCCCTATCCGGTGTTCTCGATCTGGTCGACCAACATCTCCGACGTCGAGGTCGAGCCCATCGATCTGGCGTCCGGCGGCGAGGACGCACTCGTGGTCCGGCCGCATCTCGAGGTCGAGGTGCGGCGCCTGCCGCACGGGGCCGTCGGCTTCGTCTCCGCTCTCGCGGAGGGAGCGTGTCTCGCGGCCGCCTGCGAGCGCGCCATGGCCGAGTCCCCGGAATTCGATCTGCAGACCAACATTGCCGGTTTGATCGCCAGTGGCGCGATCTCGGGCTATCGGCTCCCGGGCGGTACCGAGATCTGACAGGAGGAGGCAGCAGCCATGAGTGTCGAGGCAAACAGCGAAAGCAGCACGCGCGGCGGCATCGCCGGAATGATCGGAGCCCTGATCCGCCTGTACGAGCGGATCCCGGCCGACCTGATCGCGGTTCTGGCGCGGGTCGTGGTCGGGCTCGTGTTCTGGAACTCCGCGCGCACCAAGGTGGACGGCTTCACCATCAAGCCATCGACGTACTTTCTCTTCAAGGAGGAGTACAAGGTGCCGCTGATTGCGCCGGAGATTGCCGCCTACATGGCGACGCTGGCGGAGCATATCTGCCCGATCCTGCTCTGGATCGGTTTGGCCACACGCTTCAGCGCCACCGCCCTCCTGATCATGACGCTGGTGATCCAGACCTTCGTCTATCCGGGCGCCTACGTCACCCACGGGCTCTGGGCCGTTGCCTTGCTCTACCTGATGGCCAACGGTCCGGGGGTGCTGTCGCTCGATCATCTGATCCGGCGCGGCAGTGACACGCCGCGTTGACGTGCCCGCGCCCGGGGGCCATATCGGCCCCATGGGCAAGCATGTCAGGCCATTCGGCGCTTGGCCGTCGACGGTGTCCGCGCGCATTGTGGCGGGCCAGTCGCTGCGCTTCGGGCTGCTGCAGTCGAACGGCGAAGCCGCGTTCTGGTCCGAGACGCGGCCGGACGAGAAGGGGCGCGTCACCATCATGCGTGCCGCGGCGGGCGGATCGCCGAGAGAGCTCCTGCCGGCCTCCTTCTCCGCCCGGTCCCGCGTGCACGAGTATGGCGGCGGCGAGTTCCTCGTCGCCGGCGACGACATCTACTTCGTCAACGATGCCGACCAGGACATCTATCTGCTGCAGCCGCCTGCCGCTCCGCGCCGGCTGACGGACGAGACCGCTCTCCGTTTTGCCGACATGGACTACGACGCTCGGCGACGGCGCCTGGTCGCGGTCGGCGAGCGTCACGAAGGCGATGGTCATCATCCCGAGAACCTGCTGGTGGCCGTCGACCTGGAAGGCCCGCCGGGGGCGAACGTCGAGAGCCTCGCAGAGGGCCATGACTTCTATGCTGCGCCGAGGACGAGCCCGGACGGGCGCCGGATCGCCTGGCTCGCCTGGGACCTGCCGCACATGCCCTGGGAGGCGGCGGCACTGCATGTGGCCGAGATCGACGCTGCGGGGCATCCGGCGCGGCCGCGCGTCATCGCAGGTGGCGACGGCAGCGCCGTGTTCCAGCCGGAATGGGCGCCGGACGGACGCCTCTGCTTCGTCTGGGACCAGACCGGCTGGGGCAACCTCTATGCCTGGGACGGCGCGGCGGTCGAGCGGCTGTTCGCCTGCGACGGAGAGCTTGGGCGGCCGCTCTGGGCATTCGGGATGCGGTCCTACGCCTGTCTCGACGACGGCCGCGTCGCCGTGGCCCTGATCGAGGACGGTGAGACCCGGCTGCGGGTGGCGGATCTGCCGGCCGGCGAGCTGATTTCCCTTGACGCGGGTCTGCGCCGCATCGACGGGCTGGTGGCGGCGGGCGCGGGGCTGGCGGCCATAGGCGTGAGCGACACGGCGCCGCCCTCGGTCGTGCATGTGCGCGTCCGCGACGGATCGGTGGAAACGCTTCGCATCAGTGCCTCGACATCGCTCGCGCCGGAGGCCGTCTCGGTCGGCCGCACGCTTCGCATCGCCGGCGACGACGGGGACGCGATCCACGCGCTCTACTACCCGCCGACGAGTGCGGACTTCGAGGGGCCGCCCGGGCAGCTGCCGCCGGCCATTCTCACCGTCCATGGCGGGCCGACCGGCTCTGCCGATCGCGGCTTCAAGCTCAAGACCCAGTTCTGGACCAGCCGGGGCTTTGCCGTCTGCGATGTCGACTATGCCGGCAGCTGGGGCTACGGGCGTGCCTATCGCGAGCGGTTGAACGGGGGCTGGGGTGTTCGCGACGTCGCCGATGTTGCGGCCGCGGCGCGTCATCTGGGGGAGGCCGGCCTCGCCGATCCGGCCCGGCTGGTCGTGTCGGGCGGCAGCGCAGGCGGCTATACCGTGCTGCTGGCGCTGGCCGACTCCGATCTGTTCGTGGCAGGCGCCTGCTATTACGGCGTCTCCGACCTCGCCCAGCTGCAGCTTGTGACGCACAAGTTCGAGGCGGGTTACCTCTATGGCCTGACCGGGACGACGGCCGAGACCGCCGATGCGGTGTTCGCGGCGCGGTCGCCGGCCAATCGGGCCGACCGCATCGCGACGCCGGTGATCCTGTTCCAGGGCTTGCAGGACAAGGTGGTTCCGCCGCAGCAGTCCGAGCGGATGGCGGCGACCCTGCGGCGCCGGCGCGTGCCGGTCGCCTATCTCACCTTCGCCGAGGAAGCGCACGGCTTTCGCCAGGCGGAGGCTCTCGAGCGGGCATTGGAGTCCGAGTATGCGTTCTACGCGTGCGTTCTCGGCCTCCCCGTGACGGAGGCGCTCCCCGAGGTCGCCATCTCCGACTGGCCGGCCTGAGACCGCCCGTGCGTGGGTTCACCGTCGTTTAAGTCGTGCCTGCTAACCTCGCCGAGCTTCAACAGCTCGCTATCGGCCATGGCTCACCAGGACACGACGAACCCTCCGACGCCGGATGAGGCGCAGATGCGCGCCGCGTCCGTCGCACGCACCGAACTGGCGCTGGCGTCGCTGGAGGCGAACTTCCGGTGCAAGGCCCGGGAGAGCGTGGGCGAGATGCGCCGTGTGCTGGACGCCATCGTCCCCGAGGACGCCGACAGGCTCGGAATCGAGAACTACGTGAGACTGGCGCGGATCGGGGATCTGGCGACGGATATCGCGGCGCAGCTGGGATTCTTCGGGAACGCGGCGGTCGCGGACTTGGCCGGCAGGATCGGTCGTCGGTCGGTGCGCAAGGACTGCTGGGACAGTCAGGCGCTCGATTTGGTCGGTCGACAGATCGACGCGCTGGCCACGATGCTCGGCACCGGTCCGGAACGAGAGCGGTCATCGACTACGGCGTAGAGGGGGGCGCCCAGGACGGGCGCCCGCCGCAGTCTGATGCTCCGAACGGTCAGGCGTTGTCCGCAATCGCGGCCGTGGCCGCCTTGGACCCGCCTTCGATGGCGATGGTGCGAGGCTTCATCGCCTCCGGCAGCTCACGCACCAGAACGACGTGGAGAAGCCCGTTCTCCAGCTTCGCTCCGGTGACCTGGACGTGGTCGGCGAGCTGGAAGCGGCGCTCGAAGGCCCGCGTCGCGATCCCGCGATGCAGGTAGTTGGCGGCTTTTTCCTCCGCCGTCTTGTCGCCGCGAATGGTGAGCGTGTTCTCCTTCACCTCGGCATTGACATCCTCCTCGCCGAACCCGGCAACCGCCATGGTGATGCGATACTCGTTCTCGCCGAGCCGCTCGATGTTGTAGGGCGGGTAGCTGGGCGCGTCGCCGTCGAGCGACGTGATGGAGTCGAGGATGGACGCCAACCGGTCGAAGCCGATCGTGGACCGATACAGGGGGGTCAAGTCGAAGTGCCTCATGACATATCCTCCTATGAAGCGACATGTTGTGATGCCCGCCATTTGGCCGGGCAGCTCTCTGGATCGCGCACCCGCTATCGGCATGCGCAGTCTGGATATGGGGGGTCACGGGCAGCGGTTCAAGATCCTTAACGCCTTGAAACCGTTCGGCTTAACGAATCGGATCGCGGCGTTCCGCGCGGTTGGCGCGGATCTCGTCGCGTTTGCGGATGGGGGCGGGACGGGGACGCCGGGCCCGGGAATCGGCCGTGTGCGCACGTGCGGACGCGGATTTCCGGGGTCACGGCGGACCGCGCGGGGTCGCACCTGCGCCGCAGTCTTGTGACAGCACACGCGCTTGCTATAAGGGGCGCTCCTGCGACGAGGGACGCGGTTCGCATGGACCTTGTTGAAATCACACGCAATCCGATCCCGACGGGGGCCGTCGTCGGCCGCATCGAGGGCACCGAGGGCATCGATCTCAGATTCGCGCGCTGGACCCCGTCCGGCGGCCGCCGCAAGGGGACCGTCTGCCTGTTCGGGGGGCGCGGCGAGTTCATCGAGAAGTACTTCGAGACCGTCGCCGACCTGCGTCGGCGCGGGTTCGCGGTCGCGTGCATGGACTGGCGCGGCCAGGGCGGATCGGAACGCCTGCTGAGGAACCGGCGCAAGGGGCACGTGGAGGACTTCGAGGACTTCGATCGGGACCTGGCCCTGTTCATGAACGAGGTCGTGCTGCCGGACTGCCCGCCCCCCTTCTATGCGCTGGCGCATTCGATGGGCGGCAACATCCTGCTGCGGGTGGCGCGGCTGAGGGACTGCTGGTTCGATCGGATCGTGCTGACCTCGCCGATGATCGGTCTGACCAGGTTGCCGTTGCCCGTGGCGGTGGTGGCCGGCACGGTCGAGCTGGCCAGCTTCGTCGGCCTGGGCGACGTCTATGTGCCCGGCGGCACCAACCAGGCGTGGGAGTGTGCGCCGTTCGAGGGCAACATCCTGACGTCCGATCAGAGCCGCTACTCGCGCAACAAGGCCGTTCTGGAAGCAGCGCCCGATCTCGGCCTCGGTTCGCCGACCATCGGCTGGCTGCGTGCCGCGCTGGCGTCCATGAGGCTGATCGACGATTTCGCGTTCCCCCCCTCCGTCCACGTTCCCGTGCTGATGCTGGTTGCCGGGAGCGACAAGGTGGTCAGCGGCCGCGCCATCGAGCAGCTGGCGGCACAGCTCAAGGCCGGATCCCAGATCATCCTGCACGGGGCGCGGCACGAGATCCTGCAGGAGCGGGACGTGCTGCGCGAGCAGGCCCTGGCGGCGATCGACACGTTCCTGCCCGGTCCCGGCTAGCCGGGGGCGTCAGCCCTGGAGCACCTCCAGCGCCGCCTCGTGCAGGCGCGGGTCGCCGGACGCGACCACGCGTCCGCCTTCACCGGCCGGCCCGCCGCTCCAGCTGGTGACGCAGCCGCCGGCGCGCTCGACGATCGGGATCAGCGGGGCGATGTCGAAGGCATGCAGACCGGCCTCGACGACCAGGTCGATGTGGCCCGCCGCCAACTGGCAGAAGCCGTAGCAGTCGGTGCCGAACCGGCGCAGTCGGACCTGGTTGACCAGGGCCTCGAACCGGTCCTGCTCGACGCCGGCCGCGAACATGTCCGGACTGGTGGCCGCGAGCAGCGCATCGGCCAGCGACGTGCAGGGCCGGGTCGCGATCCGGCTCTCACCGGCCGGACCCCGCACTCGGGCGCCGTCGAGGTCGCTCCAGTAGCGCTCCCCGATGAACGGCTGGTTCATCACGCCGAGCAGGGGCACGCCCCGGTGCGTGAGCCCGATCAGCGTGCCCCATACCGGCAGTCCCATGATGAAGGCGCGGGTGCCGTCGATCGGGTCGATCACCCAGCAGAACTCGGCCTCCGCCGACACGCTGCCGAACTCCTCGCCGCGCACGCCGTGCTCCGGCCAGGCCTCTGTGATGGCCGCGCGAATCACCTCCTCGGCGGCCCGGTCGGCAGCCGTCACCGGATCGAGCGCGCCGCGTTCCGCCTTGTCGTCGATTGCTCCGGTGTTCCGGAACACGGGCAATATGGCGCTCCCCGACAGGTCGGCGAGACGGTGGGCGAACGCCAAGTATTGCGAGAACAGGTCACTCTCGAGTTGTGGCAGAGCGGTCATCAGTGGGCGATTTATCCCTGATTTTCATACCGTTGGGGTGTCACATGAGTGACATGTTCCCGTCCGGGTCTTGCGCCGCCCGACAGCGGCCGGGCCGCAGATCACGCCGCCTTTTGAAAAAGTCACATTCAAATATGCAGGGATCTTGAAATTTGTGCGGCGCAATGACATATTGTTGCAACGCGGCATCGGCGACGCCTGTCGTCGTGCCGCTGCCCTCCTTGGGCGTTTCCTCCCTAGACTTGGGCCGTTCGGAAACCTCGGACGGCCCCTTTTCTTTCTGCCGGCGGCGATGGGCATCGGGCGCGATCACTCCGCGGCGGCGCGCGGCACTTCCAGCAGGGCCGGGGCGGCGGCGATCATGTCCCGCACCAGCCGTTCGAGATCGGCCTGCACCTCGGCGAACTCCGGCCCCTTCTCGAAGCTGGCCTCGTTCAGGTAGAGGGCGCGGTTCACCTCGATCTGCAGGGCGTGCAGTCCCTCGCTCGGACGGCCGTAATGCTCGGTGATGTAGCCGCCGGCATAAGGCTTGTTGAGCGCCACCACATAGCCCATGTCCTTGATCAGCTGGGCCACGAAGCGCGTCAGCTCCGGTTCGCACGAGGCCCCGAAGCGATCGCCGAGCACGAAGTCGGGGCGAGGACCGGCGAGCTCGCTGGTCGGGTTGGACGGCATGGAATGGCAATCGACCAGCAGGGAGACCCCGAACAGCTCCCGGCTCCGGTCGACCAGCCCGCCCAGGGCCTGGTGGTAGGGCTTGTAGAGGCGATTGATCCGGACGAGCGCCTGGTCGAGCGTGAGCGGCACGCGATAGATCTCCTCCGACTCGGTCACCACGCGGGCGATGGTGCCGAGCCCGCCCACGACCCGGACCGACTGGGTGTTGGCGTAGCGCGGCAGCCGGTCGGAGATCAGTGCCGGATCGAGCTCGTAGGGCTCGCGATTGACGTCCAGGTAGGCGCGCGGAAAGTGGGCGTGCATCAGCGGCGCGCCGAGACCCACAACCGGCTCGAACAGCTCCTCGACGAACACGTCCTCGGACTTGCGGAGCGCGACCGGATCCAGCCGCGACGCCTCCAGGAACGATTTGGGGTAGATCCTGCCGCTGTGCGGCGAGTTGAACACGAACGGCGCGGCGAGGCGCGTCGGGTGCACGATGGTGAACGGCGGCGTCAGCTCAGCGTCGATGCTCGCGGCTTCCCTCGCAGTCATCCCCGGCAGCCATCCCGCCCTATCGAACCGGCTCTCGTCGACCAGGTTCCGGCCAATGCGGTCCGAACTCTGCCAAGCTCGCGCGGTGCTGTCCAGATCCGTCAGTGCCGGCGAGATCGACCGGCGCAGCTTTTTTTGACCCGGCGGTAACGTTTAGGGGCGGCCGCGCTTGCCATTTGCACGGGATTCGTGCCTTCTTGACCGACCGCGTCCGTTTACGAATTCCGTACGAAATTGGCGTCTAATCTGGATCGGAGCCGAAGAGGAACGCTATGGCGGTGAACGAGCTGCAAAAGGACGGCATCTGCCGGATCCTCCTGGCCGAGGACGACGAGGACATGCGCCGGTTCCTCGTCAAGGCGCTGCAGAAGGCCGGCTACGACGTGGTCTCCTTCAGCAACGGCGCCGAGGCCTTCGAGCGTCTCAAGGAGGAGCCGTTCACGCTGCTGCTGACGGACATCGTGATGCCGGAGATGGACGGCATCGAGCTGGCCCGCCGCGCGGCCGAGCTGGACCCGGACCTGAAGATCATGTTCATAACCGGCTTCGCCGCCGTCGCGCTGAATCCGGACAACCAGGCCCCCAAGGACGCCAAGGTGCTCTCCAAGCCCTTCCACCTGAGGGACCTGGTGCAGGAGGTCGAGCGGCTGCTCGAGGCCTGAGGCGGGCGCTCCTTGCCTCGCCCCGGCAATCCCGATATAGGACTGAAGGTCGGCCGCGCCGCGCGCGCATGGCCGCGTCCGGGCGCGTAGCTCAGCGGGAGAGCACTACGTTGACATCGTAGGGGTCGCTGGTTCAATCCCAGCCGCGCCCACCATTTTATTTCTTAAAATTCAATAGGTTACCGCGTGTCGGATGGCGCGACACAGTGGCCGAAACGGTACGAAACGGGACCAAAGTGTACCGTATCGCATGAAAAAACTGGGCAATCTCCGGGCAGTGCGTTCGCGGAGTGTCTTCGGGGACGCCTTTACACCGCGTTAACGATAATCCCGGAAAATCCGCCACGGAGGGATTGACGGCCATCCGGACCGTGGTCCGGCAGCCGCCACGGCGGCTTCGGCCAGCGCGCGGGGATGTATTTGGAGGATTGATACGGCAGACCGCACGTCGGACACGCCCTCGGATGTGCGGACTGAGTCGGCAACGGACGACATTCCGTAGAGGATAGGCGATATCGGAAAAAGTTTGCCGAAACCGTCTGCCGGCAAGACCTGAAACCCGAGCGATACCACCGGCACGCCTAAAATGCACAATCCACGTTATTACAATCTCCGCCACCTCAAGATCCTGTTGCTCGACGACAACAGATTCATGCTGCAGTTGTTCCGCCGCATTCTCAGCGCGCTAGGTATCAAGGACGTGGAGGACGTCATGGATGCCGAGGAAGCCTATGAGGCGCTCAAGCATTTCAAGCCCGACATCGTGCTGTGCGACTGGCACATGGCGTCGGTCGACGGCCTGCAGTTCGTGCGCAAGGTGCGCACCGCGCCCGACAGCCCCAACACGTTTCTGCCCATCATCATGGTCACCAGCTTCAGTGAGCCCGATCTGATCCACAAGGCGCGCGATGCCGGGGTTACGGAGTTTCTTGTCAAACCGGTTTCGGCGCGGTCGGTTTATCTGCGCATCGCGGAGGTCATCGAGCGGCCGCGGCCGTTCATCCGCTCCGGAAAATACTTCGGGCCCGACCGGCGCCGGGGCAAGCGGCGGGAGTTCAAAGGCAGCGACCGGCGGTCCGAGGATGCGGATACATACATCGAATCGGCCGAGGAGAGGATCGCCCGGTTGAAGAGCCGGTAGCGGACCGAGCGCGCATATGAAGGTGACCAAACACCCGTCGGGCGAATACGAAATCATCGAGTTGCCCAACACCCTTAAAGAAAAAGTCGGCGACGGCGACGGCATCGCCGCCGCCCGACTGGCGGCGGCGGAAGCCGAGATCGAGGCCTTGGCGCAGGATTATCTTTCCTGGGTGCAACTGGATCTCGTCAGACTGCGCGATGCCTTGCGGGCCGCGCAGGCCTCGCCGGACGACAACGCGGTCTACCTGGAGGCTCTCTACACCACGGCCCATGACATGCGCGGCCAGGGCGGTAGCTTCGGCTACCCTCTGGTGACGAACATCGCCGGCGCCCTATGCCGCTATCTCGGCCACCCCGTTGATCCGGCCAAGATCGATCTGGAAGTGTGCGCCATCCATGTGGATGCCTTGCACGCCGTCATCCAAAATCGTATCGACGGTGATGGCGGCGCCACCGGCGCCAAGATGCTGGAAGGGATCGAGCGGGTCGTCGGCAAGTCCCTTGCCGGACGCGCCTGAACTCCCCCGCACATTCGATCCGGACAAAAGTTAAAGGGGGAGGCCGTGGCCTCCCCCTTTTGCGTTGTGCGGACGGCAGCCCGCGTGTTGTGCGACCGGTTACTCGGCGGCCTGCACCCGGCTGACCGAGGTCGGCGCGTGCAGGGCGCGCTGTTTCTCCATGGCGCTGTAGTAGGGCGCGAAGCACGGCCGGTCGATGTATCGGCCGGCGCCCTTTTCGGTGCGCACGTCGCCTTCCTGGTAGACGATGTTGCCCTGGCTGATGGTCACCGTGTTGACGCCCTTCACCGTCATGCCTTCGAAGATGTTGAAGTCGATGTTCTGGTGGTGGGTCTCGGCCGAAATGGTGCGGCTCTTCTCGGGGTCCCATACGACGACGTCGGCGTCGGCGCCCACCGATATCGAACCCTTGCGCGGATAGATGTTGAAGATCTTGGCCGCGTTGGTCGACGTGACGGCGACGAACTCGTTCATGGTCAGCCGCCCGGTACCGACGCCGTGGGTCCACAGCACGTGCATGCGGTCCTCGACGCCGCCGGTGCCGTTGGGGATCAGGCTGAAATTGTCGATACCCGCCGCTTTCTGCGGTGCGCAGAAGCAGCAATGGTCGGTCGCCGTGGTCTGCAGATGCCCGGCCTGCAGGCCGAGCCACAGCGCTTCCTGATGCCCCTTCGGCCGGAACGGCGGGCTCATGACGTGGGCCGCGGCGAATTCGAAGTCCGGGTGGCGGTAGACGCTGTCGTCGATCAGCAGGTGCCCGGCCAGGGCCTCGCCGAAGACCCGCTGGCCTTCATTGCGGGCGCGGATGATGGCGTCCAGCGCGTCCTTGCACGAGGTGTGCACGACGTAGAGCGGCACGTCCATCACCTGGGCGATACGGATGGCCCGGTTGGCGGCCTCGCCCTCCACTTCCGGCGGGCGGGACTGCGGATGGCCTTCCGGCCCGGTAATGCCGCGCTCCAGCATGTCCTGCTGCAGGCGGAACACCAGTTCGCCGTTTTCCGCGTGCACGGTGCAGATGGCGCCCAGCTCACGGGCCCGGGTGAAGCTGTTCACCAGGATCTCGTCGTCGGCCATGATGGCGCCCTTGTAGGCCATGAAGTGCTTGAAGCTGTTGACCCCGTGTTCCTCGGTCAGCGTCTTCATGTCGGCATGCACGCTGTCGTCCCACCAGGTCACGGCGACGTGGAAGGAATAATCGCCCGCCGCCTTTTCCGACCAGCCGCGCCACTTGTTGTAGGCGTCCATCAGCTTTTCCTGCGGATTGGGGATGACGAAATCGATGATCATGGTGGTGCCGCCGGCCATGCCCGCGGTGGTGCCGGTAAAGAAGTCCTCCGACGCCACGGTGCCCATGAACGGCAGTTCCATATGCGTGTGGGGATCGATGCCGCCGGGCATGACGTAACAGCCGCCCGCGTCGACCACCTCGGCGCCGGCCGGCGCGTCCAGATCTTCGCCGACGGCTTTGATGACGCCGTCCTCGGTATAGACATCGGCCCGGAAGGTATTGTCGGCGGTGACCACGGTTCCGCCCCGGATCAGGATCGACATGCGCGCGCCTCCTTTAGTTCGCGTGCGCCCCTTGGCGGGGCGTTGTGATTTGCCCAGGTTCCGGCCTCTCCCGGAAACCTGTCCGATTGGTCAAATTCTAAACCCATTTGCGGCTGCCGCGCCAGCCCCGAAAACGATTGCGAATCGGCGTGTCAAAGACCCTTGCCAGTGGACCGGGCGCTGGCCAATACTGTTGACCAATCGGTCAGCTTCATAAGCAAACAACAGGGAAGGAAACATCCATGGCGATCGTCAAAGCCGCGCTCACCCAGGTGGCCCTGAAAGGCGATACCTCGGACAGTCCCGAATCCATCCGCGACCGGATGATCGAAGCCCACATCCCGTTCGTCGAGCAGGCGGGCCAGGCGGGCGTCAATGTGCTGTCGTTCCAGGAAGTCTTTACCCAGCCCTATTTCTGTCCGAGCCAGGATGCCAAATGGTACGCCGCGACCGAGAACATTCCGGACGGACCGACGACCAAGCTGATGCAGGAATACGCCAGGAAATACAGCATGGTCATCGTCGTGCCGATCTACGAGGAAGACATCACCGGCGTCTACTACAACACCGCCGCGGTGATCGACGCCGACGGCTCCTATCTCGGCAAGTTCCGCAAGATCCATATCCCGCAGGTCGCCGGGTTCTATGAGAAGTTCTTCTTCAAACCGGGCAATCTCGGCTACCCGGTGTTCGATACGGCCTATTGCAAGCTGGGCGTCTACATCTGCTACGACCGCCATTTCCCGGAAGGCTGGCGGGCGCTCGCCCTGAACGGCGCCGAATACATCGTCAACCCGTCGGCCACGGTGGCCGGTCTGTCGCAGTATCTGTGGAAGCTCGAGCAGCCCGCCTCGGCGGTGGCCAACGGTGTCTATATCGGCGCCTGCAACCGGATCGGCACCGAGGAGCCCTGGAATATCGGCCGCTTTTACGGATCGTCCTACATCGTCAATCCGCGCGGTGAATTCCTCGTCGAAGGCAGCGAGGACCAGGACGAAATGGTCATGGCCGACATGGACATGGAGATGATCCGCGAGGTGCGCAACACCTGGCAGTTCTTCCGCGACCGCCGGCCGGAAACCTACGACGAACTGGTCGACTATTGAGAAGCATCATTTCAGGTTTGTCGAATGCGCTCACGGAAAATTCGTTCCACGCGGCTTGATGATTCAGCCCGACGTCGCTGATTCACACGTGAATAGTTAGGTAACGCTTGCCCCGATGCGGCTTACGGACTCAAGAGCTTGTTCAAAAGTTGGAGTTTTGCCTTCCGCGGCATAAGACATGGCCAAGACGAAACGCTCATACTCTGCAGGGTAATGGGAATCGGTTTCGAGGGCTTCGAGAGTGGCGGCAAGGCGTTTTTTCGGTTTCATGACGGCGATTTCGGGAGAGACGCCACCGCGTGTCGCTTCTTCCGTGAGTATGTGATGCGCCAAATCGGGAAAGTCCGGGTGTTTCGTGGTGTGAATTTCCAGGGCAGCCAGGTCGTGCAGATGACGAATAAAGGTAGCGTCGTCATTGGCCGCACCACGCTGTCGGGTTAGGACCTGTCGTGAGAGAGTGCTCAGTTTGTCCGCGGCCGTTTCCGCCGGTACTACGCAGAGGATTTCTGGTACCTCCGGATGATCACTACGGGCTTCGGCAACGAAGGATCGCAACGGCCGGATTTCGGGCGGAAGCGATGGCGGAAGGAAACTTACATCAAGTTTGATGTGGGGGCGCAAAGCGGGAGCGACGGTAAAATTGGTGAGATATTTGAATGAGCAACTGAAAAAGCGGCTCGCGTTGCGGCTTTGAATATCGCCGTCGATCGTCCAGTCGCCGGCGGCAAGGACTGTCTTCACGACCAGGTCGCGGTAATGCCGGCATGTGGCGCGGCTTATGCCGGTCTCGGGAAGTGTGAGCTTGAAATCGAGGTCCTCGGAAAAGCGTTGGATGAGGCCATATGCTTTGGACAGACTGGTACCGCCGGAAAAGACGAGTTGCAGTTCGTCGTTTTCTAGGTTTGAGATTTGGGCAACTAGCCGCATAGCGTGCCAGTCCTTCTCGACGAATGAAGGGTCAACGCCGAGTTCGGTGGCGACAGCCAGGATTGTCTCTTGGTTAGGAAGCGCGTTCAATGGTCACATACTTGCCGTCGTAACCGATCTTGCGCGAAACACGGCCCTTGACTCCGATCACACGGCCCGTGGGGACCTGCGTCGTGGAACCCATATTGTAGGCTTTTGCAGCAGCAGAGGATGTCGTTTCGACGTTGAGGCGTTTCAGTGCTTCGGTGGCAAGCATCGGCAAGGGTTTATTTGGAATGGCTTTGCCGTAAAGTGGGGAGACCGTAGCGCGGGCGTACAGGCCATAGCCGATCTTGACGATCAGGCCCTTGGCGGCGAGGCGCCGCAGGCTACGCCCAACCTGATCGTACCCCCCTAAATCTTTGAAGTCTTCACGCAGGAATACATCGCCCGATTTGCGCGCAATGCGCAGGGCCACACGATCTTCTAAGGTCTTGATTTTCCTATCTTTCATATCGATGTTTCCGCGCAAAAATACGACATAATGTCTCTGCAAAAATACGACATTTCTTTTCGAGGGTCAAGAATACGTGCAGGTGAGAAATCCCAAGGGAGGACTGGTAAAGGCCGCCAAAGCCTTTCCGCGTCAAGGTGATTGGTGACAGTGGATAAACCCGTCAACGCACCACGCCGCAGCCTTTCAGAACCACATGGGTGAGGGTTTCGAGGGCGTTCTCGAAGTCCGCGCCTTTCAGCTTGCGCTTGCCGAGCACGGCGCGGATCTGTACGTCGAAGTCGGCGTAGGTCTGGGTTGCCGCCCAGATCAGGAAGAACAGATGGAACGGATCCACCGGGTCCATCTTACCCATGCGTTCCCAGGCCATCAGGACTTTCGATTTTTCCTCGACCCACTGGCGCAGATCGGTGGCGAGATAATCCTTCAGCACCGGCGCGCCGTGAATGATCTCGTTGGCGAAGATGCGCGAGGCCAACGGCCGGTCCTTCGACAGCATCACCTTGGTGCGCAGGTATTCGGTAAACACCTGGGCCGGATCGTCGTCTTCGGTCATGTCGGGCAGGGCGGCCAGCCACAGATTGACGATGTTGCCGATCACTTCGCGATACAGCGCCGCCTTGGTGCCGAAATAGTAATGCACGTTGGCTTTCGGCAGGCCGGCCTTGTCGGCGATGGCCGAAGTGGTGGCGCCGGAAAACCCCCGTTCGGCGAAAATGGTTTCCGCCGCGCGGATGATCTTGGCCCGGTTCTGCTGCCGTACACGGCCTTGTTTTCCACCGTTTTCCGCGCCGTTTGCGGTGAAAGCGGCGCGGCCGCGGGTTTTGGCCGCTGGGCCCGTATCGTTTGCGCGTTCCGTCATACTCGATTCAAATCTTGACCGATTGGTCAGATTAAAGCTAACGTTTTTTTGACAGGAGGCCTCCCCACCGGGAACGCCAAGAACGACAATAATATTGCAGCGCATGCTGCCGGAGACAACGTATGAACCACGTTGCCGATATCGCGGCCGGGCGTTTGACGTCCGACGAATACGCCGCCAATTTCAGCGATGTCCATCCCCCGCTGGACCGGCGCCGCGCCCTGATCGAGGCCAGCCGGTGCTATTTCTGCCACGACGCGCCATGCATCGAGGCCTGCCCGACGGGCATCGATATCCCCACCTTCATCACCAAGATCGCGTCCGACAATGTGCGCGGATCGGCGGTGAGTATCCTGACCGAGAATATCATGGGCGGTGCCTGCGCCCGGGTCTGTCCGGTGGAAATTCTCTGCCAGGAAGCCTGCGTGCGCAACACCCAGGAAAGCAAACCGGTGCAGATCGGCGCATTGCAGCGCTACGCCACAGACCATCTGTTCGACAAGGGCGTGCAGCCGTTTCAACGGGCGGACCTGTCGGGCAAGACCGTCGCCGTTGTCGGCGGCGGCCCGGCCGGCCTGGCCTGCGCCCACCGCCTGTCCATGCTGGGCCACGATGTCGTCGTCTACGAGGCGCGCGGCAAAGCCGGCGGCCTGAACGAATACGGTATTGCGGCCTACAAACTGCCCGATTCCTTCGCCCAGAAGGAGGTGGACTTCATCCTCTCCCTCGGCGGTATTTCGGTCGAGACCGGCAAATCGCTCGGCGAGGACATCACATTGTCGCAACTCCGCCAGGGCCATGACGCCGTGTTCCTCGGCTTCGGCCTTGCGGGCGTCAATGCGCTGGGATGCGAGGGTGAGGATCTGGACGGCGTCGCCAATGCCGTCGACTACATTGCCGACCTGCGCCAGGCGACCGATTTGGGGGCGCTCAATGTCGGCCGCCGGGTCGTGGTGATCGGCGGCGGCAACACCGCCATCGACATTGCGGTGCAGAGCAAGCGGCTCGGGGCGGAAGACGTCACCCTGGTCTACCGCCGCGGCGCCGAGCATATGAGCGCCACCGGACACGAACAGGAATTCGCCCAGACCAACGGCGTCAAGATCAAGCACTGGGCCCAGCCCAAGCGCCTGATCGGCCAGGACGGCAAGGTCAAGGAGGTGGAGTTCGAATACACGCAACTCGACGATAACGGCCGTTTGATGGGCACCGGCGATACCTTCACGGTGCTGGCCGACATGGTGTTCAAGGCCATCGGTCAGACGTTCGTGCCGGCGCCGCTGCGGAACGGGTCCGCCGAGATGCTGGAGCTGACCAATTCGGGCCGCATCGCCGTCAACGAAGACCGCCAGACGTCGCTCGCCGATGTCTGGGCCGGTGGCGATTGCGTGCCGGGCGACGACCTGACCGTCGCCGCCGTTCAGGACGGCAAGCTTGCCGCCCATGCCATCGACCGCGCCCTAAGAGGATAGGAGCAAATCATGGCCGATCTACGTTGCAATATTGCCGGTGTGACATCACCCAATCCGTTCTGGCTGGCGTCGGCGCCGCCGACGGACAAGGAATACAATGTGGTCCGCGCGTTCAAGGCGGGCTGGGGCGGCGTCGTGTGGAAGACCCTTGGCGAGGATCCTCCCGTCGTCAACGTGTCGTCCCGTTACGGTGCCGTCAATTACAACGGCCAGCGGGTCGCCGGCTTCAATAACATCGAGCTGATCACCGACCGGCCGCTGGATGTGAACCTGCGGGAAATCAAGCAGGTCAAGCGCGACTGGCCGGACCGGGCCATGGTGGTCTCGCTCATGGTGCCGTGCGAGGAAGAGGCCTGGGCCAAGATCCTGCCGCTGGTGGAGGAAACCGGCGCCGACGGGGTCGAACTCAATTTCGGCTGCCCGCACGGCATGTCGGAACGTGGCATGGGATCGGCCGTCGGACAGGTTCCCGAATATGTCGAAATGGTCACCCGCTGGTGCAAGAAGCACACCCGCATGCCGGTGTTCGTCAAGCTGACCCCCAACGTCACCAACGTCTTGGTGCCGGCCCGGGCGGCCAAGGCGGGCGGCGCCGACGCGGTATCGCTGATCAACACCATCAACTCCATCGTCACCGTCGATCTCGACGTCATGGCGCCGACGCCCACGGTCAACGGCAAGGGCGCCCACGGCGGCTATTGCGGCCCGGCGGTCAAGCCCATCGCGCTGAACATGGTGGCGGAAATCGCCCGCGATCCGGAATGCGGCGGTATTCCCATTTCCGGTATCGGCGGCATTTCCAATTGGCGCGACGCCGCCGAGTTCATGGCGCTGGGCTCGGGCTCGGTGCAGGTGTGCACGGCCGCCATGCATTACGGCTTCAAGATCGTCGACGACATGATCGACGGTCTGAACAACTGGATGGACGACAAGGGGTACGCAACCCTCGACGATTTCCGCGGCGCGGCGGTGCCGAACGTGTGCAACTGGAAAGATCTCGACATGAACTACGAGATCGTCGCCCAGATCGACCAGCAGTCGTGCATCAAGTGCGGCCTGTGCCACATCGCCTGCGAGGACACCTCGCACCAGGCCATCAGTGCCGCCAAGGACAATGGTGCGCGGCGTTACGAGGTGATCGACGAGGAATGCGTCGGCTGTAATCTGTGCATGCATGTGTGCCCCGTGGACGGCTGCATCACCATGCGCCGCATCGACAACGGAAAGCCGTACATGACGTGGACCGAAGATCCGCGCAACCCGGCCAACATGGAAGCGGCCGAGTAAGGCGCGGCGGCAAAGAACGAAGGGAGAGCGCGAGTGAGCGTAAAAAACATCAACATCAATGGGCAGCGCCTGTGGGACAGCCTGATGGAGATGGCCAAGATCGGTGCCACCGAAAAGGGCGGCAACTGCCGCCTGGCGCTGACCGATCTGGACAAGCAGGGCCGTGACCTGTTCGTACGCTGGTGCGAGGAAGCCGGCTGCTCCATCAAAGTCGACAAGATGGGCAACATTTTCGCCCGCCGGGCCGGCCGCAATCCCGATCTGCCGCCGGTGATGGCCGGTTCGCATCTGGATACCCAGCCGACGGGCGGCAAGTTCGACGGCGTTTACGGTGTGCTGGCCGGCCTCGAAGTCGTGCGCACGCTCAACGACCACAGCTACGAGACCGACGCGCCGGTGGAGGTCGCTGTCTGGACCAACGAGGAAGGCTCCCGTTTCGCACCGGCCATGGTGGCGTCGGGGGTGTTCGCCGGGGTGTTCGACCTGGATTACGGCCTCAGCCGCGCCGACCTGGACGGCAAGACCATGGGCGAGGAACTGGAACGCATCGGCTATGCCGGCAGCGAGGAGGTCGGCGGCCGGCCGATCCGCGCCAACTTCGAAGCCCATATCGAGCAGGGCCCGATTCTCGAGGACGAGGAGAAGACCATCGGCGTGGTCACGGGTGCCCAGGGCCAGCGCTGGTATGAAATCACGCTGACCGGCATGGAGGCCCACGCCGGGCCGACACCCATGCGCACGCGCAAGGATGCCCTGGTCGGTGCCGCCCGCATCGTCGGCGACGTCAACCGTATCGGCCTGGAAAACCAGCCCAACGCCTGCGCCACGGTCGGCCTGATGCAGGTCAGCCCCAATTCGCGTAACGTCATTCCCGGACAGGTGTTCTTCGCCGTCGATTTCCGGCATCCGGACGACGAGATCCTGTCCAAGATGGATGCCGAGCTGCGTGCCGTCAGCGAACGGATCGCCGGCGAGATCGGCCTCGAGATGGACTTCGAGCAGATCTGGTACTCGCCGCCGGTCAACTTCGACCCCGATTGCGTCGCCGCGGTGCGGGCGGGAGCCGAGGAAGCCGGCATGCCCCATCTCGACATCGTCTCGGGCGCGGGGCACGACGCCTGTTACATCAACCGGGTGGCGCCGACCGGCATGATCTTCGTTCCCTGCGAGGGAGGCATCAGCCACAACGAAGCCGAAAACGCCAAGCCCGAGGACCTGGCGGCGGGCTGCAACGTGCTGCTGCACGCCATGCTGGAGCGGGCGCACGCGTGACCGGGGTGGTCGAAACTTGGGCAGGGCGTGATGGAAATGGGGGCATGACTGCGTCGACGGACTGCGGCGCACCAGGGAAACCGGGGTGTGACGATGTGGCGTGGTTTGTGCAGAAGGGGTGAATGATATGATCGGCGGCAAGCATATTCGGCCGCGCCGCCGGTCGGTTAAGTAGGGACGGTTCGATTTGGTTCAGCAGAGTGCGGCGGCGGACATCGGCGAAACGCAGCCTTCCATGGAAGAGAGCCGACGCAAGGTCATAGACATCGAACAGATGTCGCTTACCTTCCAGACGGCGGACGGACCGGTCTATGCCCTGGACAAGGTGGATCTGACCGTGCGCCACGGGGATTTCGTCTCCTTCATCGGTCCATCGGGCTGCGGCAAGACGACCCTGATGCGGGTCATCGCCGATCTGGAGAAGCCCACCGGCGGCACCATTTCCGTCAACGGCACGTCGCCCGAGGAAGCGCGACTCTCTCGCGCCTACGGTTATGTGTTCCAGGCGCCGGCGCTCTATCCCTGGCGCACCGTCGAGCGCAATGTCACCCTGCCTTTGGAAATCATGAACCTGTCGGCGGCCGAACGGAAGGACCGTGCGGCGCGGTATCTCGAGCTGGTCAATCTGAGCGGGTTCGAGAAAAAGTTCCCCTGGCAGCTCTCGGGCGGCATGCAGCAGCGGGTGTCCATCGCCCGGGCCTTGAGCTTCGAGCCCGAACTGCTGCTGATGGACGAACCCTTCGGTGCCCTCGACGAGATCACCCGCGATCACCTCAACGAACAGCTCCTGCGGCTGTGGGAGAAGACCGACAAGACGGTCATATTCGTCACCCACTCGATCCCCGAGGCGGTGTTCCTGTCGTCCCGCATCGTCGTCATGTCGCCCCGGCCGGGCCGCATTATCGACGTGATCGACTGCAACCTGCCGCCGGACCGCACCCTGGACGTGCGGGAATCGCCCGAATTTCTCGAAATCGCCCACCGGGTGCGCGAAGGGCTGAGGGCCGGACACAGTTATGACGACTGAGGCCATCGCCCTGCCGGACTCGACCGCCGCGCGCTTGTGGTCCCGGATGCGCGAGGGCAAGGCCGGTCCGGTCGCCGTGGTCGTCGCCGTTCTCCTGATCGTTTGGTATGCCGGCGCGGTCTATATGAACGCGCCGCTTTTGATCGACAAATACGAACGGCAAAAGGTCGACTGGCAGTTCGGCCAGTTGGTGGAGGACGCCTGGGCGCTGGAGCGTCCGGTCCTGCCGGCGCCGCATCAGATCGTCGATGAAATGAACAAGACGATCTTTCAAAAGAAGATCACTTCGAAACGCAGCCTGGTCTACCACTCCTGGGTCACCATTTCGTCGACCCTGGTCGGTTTCGCCTTCGGGGCCATCCTGGGGATCGCCCTGGCCGTGGGCATCGTGCACGTGCGCACGCTGGACCGCAGCCTGCTGCCCTGGATCATCGCCTCGCAAACCATTCCCATCCTGGCCATCGCGCCGATGATCATCGTCGTGCTGGGCGCCATCGGGTTCACCGGCCTGATTCCGAAGGCGATCATTTCCATGTATCTGTGCTTCTTCCCGGTGACCATCGGCATGGTGAAGGGCCTGCGCTCGCCCGATCCGCTGCAGATGGACCTGATGCGCACCTACAGCGCCAGCCAGGCCCAGGTGTTCTGGAAACTGCGCTGGCCGTCGTCGCTGCCGTTCCTCTTTACCAGCCTCAAGGTCGCCATCGCCATC
Organism: Sneathiellales bacterium; assembly: GCA_028277845.1. Taxonomy (GTDB): domain Bacteria; phylum Pseudomonadota; class Alphaproteobacteria; order JANQFL01; family JANQFL01; genus JANQFL01. Next base: position 12,013 of record JANQFL010000028.1, on the reverse strand, counting down.
AGCCTGGTCGGCGCTATCGTCGGTGAACTACCCACCGGCGCCCAGGCCGGCATCGGCGCCCGGCTGCTGGTCGGCTCCTATTACGGCCAGACCATCAAGATCTGGGCGGCGCTGATCGTCGCGGCGTTGCTGGCCGCCTTGCTGGTCAGCATCGTGGCGCTGATCGAGAAGGCCGTGCTGCGGCGCACGGGGGCGCAGTCATGATGGCGCGCCTCGACAAGCCCGTGGCCCTGTTCGGCGCCCTGGCGCTGCTGGCGCTGGCATTTCCCCTGATCGGCGGCGAAACACCTGTCACCTGGTACGGGGGCATCACGATCGCCTATTGGTCGGTCGCGTTCGTGCTGGCCGCTGCCTTTCTCTGGCGCCGGTTGAGCGGACTGGCGGGCGGCGCCGTCGTGCTGGCCGCCGTCGTCATTGGCGCGACGCCGATACTGCGCGCGCTGTCGGGAGAGGGCGCGCCGGGACAGGCGGGTCTGGGATTGTGGCTTTACCTGATCGGACTCGGGTTCCTGGCCTGGCGCGGCATGGAGTTGTTTTCCGCCGTCAAGTCCGACGGCAAGGCGGCCGGACGGGCGGTCGCGCTGCTGGTGCCGGGGCTGTTCGGTGTCTGGCTGATCTTCCTCTGGGAAGTGATCGTCACCGGCTTCGGCGTGCCCCGCGTCCTGCTGCCGGCGCCCAGCGACATCGCCCAGGTGATGGCCGGCGGCACCGATACACTGGCCGCCGATTTCTATCAGACCTTCATCAAGTCGGTGCTCAGCGGCTACGCCATGGGCTGCGGCGCCGGTTTCCTGATCGCCATCCTGGTCGACCGGGTGCCGTTCCTGCAAAGGGGATTACTGCCGCTCGGCAACCTGGTCAGCGCCCTGCCCATCGTCGGCGTGGCGCCGATCATGGTCATGTGGTTCGGCTTCGACTGGCAGTCCAAGGCCGCCGTGGTGGTGATCATGACCTTCTTCCCCATGCTGGTGAACTGCATCGCCGGACTGGCGGCCGCGGGCCGCATGGAGCGGGATCTGATGCGCTCCTACGCGGCGGGCTATATGAGCACCCTGATCCGCCTGCGCCTGCCCAACGCCCTGCCGTTCATCTTCAACGCCCTCAAGATCAACTCCACCCTGGCCCTGATCGGCGCCATCGTGGCGGAGTTTTTCGGCACGCCCATCGTCGGCATGGGTTTCCGCATTTCCACCGAGGTCGGCCGCATGAACGTGGACATGGTGTGGGCCACTATCGCGGTGGCGGCACTTTCGGGATCCTTATTTTATGGAGTGCTGGCGCTCCTGGAGCGGGGGCTGACGTTCTGGCACCCGTCCTACCGCCAGTAACGTGCATGACGGAGAAGGCACAGGTTCACTTTCGCAAGACAACGACAACAGGAGAGGTTCTATGAAGAAACTGACACTTTTGGCGACCGCCGCGGCGTTCGCCCTGACGGCCGCCGCCGCGGAAGCCAAGGACAAGGTCACCATCCAGCTCAAGTGGGTGACCCAGGCCCAGTTCGCCGGCTATTTCGTGGCCAAGGACAAGGGCTTCTACGACGAGGTCGATCTCGACGTCACCATCAAGCCGGGCGGACCCGACGTGGCCCCGCCGCAGGTCATCGCCGGTGGCGGCGCCGACGTCATCATCGACTGGATGCCGTCGGCCCTGGCGTCGCGCGAGAAAGGCGTGCCGCTGGTCAACATCGCCCAGATCTTCAAGAAATCGGGTATGATGCTGACCTGCCGCAAGGACAGCGGCATCAAGGCGCCGGCCGATTTCAAGGGCCGCACCCTCGGCGTCTGGTTCTTCGGCAACGAGTATCCCTTCCTCAACTGGATGGGCAAGCTGGGCCTGTCGACCGAAGGCGGCTCCGACGGCGTGACCGTGCTGAAGCAGGGCTTCAACGTCGATCCGCTGCTGCAGAAGCAGGCCGACTGCGTCTCGACCATGACCTATAACGAGTACTGGCAGGTCATCGACGCCGGCCTGGGTGCCGACGACCTCATCGTCTACAAGTACGAGGACCAGGGCGTGGCCACCCTCGAGGACGGCCTTTACGTGCTCGACAAGAGCCTGAAGGACCCCAAGTTCGTCGACAAGATGGCGCGCTTCGTCAAGGCCTCCGTCAAGGGCTGGCAGTATGCCATGAACAACGTCAACGAGGCGGCCGACATCGTGCTCGAGAACGATGCGACGGGCGCCCAGACGGAAAAACACCAGCGCCGCATGATGGGCGAAATCGCCAAGCTGATCGCCGGCTCGTCCAAGGGCATCGGCTATCTCGAGCCCGGCGACTTCGACCGCACGGTGAACATGCTGCTGGCGACCAAGTCGACGCCGGTCATCTCCAAGAAGCCGACGGGCGCCTGGACCCACGACGTCTGGAACAAGGCCATGGGCATGTAGCCCCGGCCGACGTTGACGGCGAAAAGGGAGGCTTCGGCCTCCCTTTTTTTGTCCGAATGCGTTCTCCAAGCGACGTAGTCGTGTTGTTGATGCGCAACGCGGCTGGGAAACGGTAGCCAAAGTGGAGATTTAGCACTGCGTTTCCGTGAAAATCCGCCTCGGCTTCGGTTGATTTGACTGATGTTAAGACAAAACGATTTGCCTTTGTTGGCCGTTAACTAAAGAATACATCAATAATATGTTGCCAATATCGGTTAGTTTGCAGTAATTATTGTAGATATGATTTGCATAAAATTTTATTCAAATTGTATTGTTAACTATTAATTTGGATGAATATTGGTTAATTATTGAGAAATATGCGATTTTTTTAATCTATTTAGTGAAATTAACTATAAATACTTGTTGAAATACGAGTTTTGTTTGATTAGATTTTGAGACATATAGGCGGGCGCGTTTGCGCCATTGGTTTTTGAATTATTGGGCGGGCGCCGCGCTGGGCGTCCGTCGTTTGTTCTGAGTGGAGTAGTGTGATGTCGGTTTCGTCGAAGTCCAATTCCAACGAGCACAACAACAATCAGACGGAATCGACCGTCTCGAAGGCCGCCGGAAGCGTGCAGGTCGCACAGGCTTCGACCGTGGCCGGCGATGCCGCGCCGGTCGTGGCCGACCGCACGGTCCGGGTCTCGCCCGGCGAGACCATCGGCCTGCCGGACGTCTCGCTGGATGACGCGAACCTGACGCTGACCGGCGACGATCTGCTGCTGACCCTGACGGACGGCACCACGCTGCTGCTCGAGAACATGGTGACGGCGTCGGAAGCCGACAATCCGCCGTCCTTCGAATTTGCCGGCGCGTTTTCCATTTCCAGCGGCGACCTGATCGCCGCCGCGGTGGCGCAGACGGCGACCGCCGCCGGCGCCCCGGCTGCCGGTCCCATCGGTGGCGCCGACGATGACGGCACCACCGTGGCGCCGACCGAACAGGGCGATATCGGCCCCGGCCTGAATGCGCTGGGCGTGCTCGACCCGACCGCCCTGCGCTTCGGAGCGCCGGACGTCGAACTGGAAACCCCGCTTCTGGAAGACGAACAGCCGGAACTGCTGATCAATGAAATCGGCTTCATCAGGGGCGAGGATGGCGAAATCATCGCCTTCATCGAATTCCTGAATACGTCCGGCAAATCGCAAAGCACCGAGCAGATGACCGTTGCGACGGTTGGCGCCGACGGCAGTAAGGCGGTCACGGTTCTGCCGCTCGTCGAAATTCCGCCGGGCGGCTTGCTCGTGATCTATTCGACGGACAAATACGAACTGTTCAGCTCGTCCGGTAAATTGATCGGTTCGGGTTCGACCAGCGTTCCCGATTGGGGATTTGAACCCGATGCCAGCCAGAAGCTCGGCGTCGTGTTGAACTATGGCGACCTCGATACGGCCAGCCAGTTGGACACCTTCCTGGCCAACGGCGCCGGCGTGGAAGGCGCCCAGTGGGTTGGCGGCGCGAAAAATCCGCTGTTCAACGATCATCCGGAACTCGAGGAAATCATCGGCGACAACGACACCTTCAATGGCCTGCTCAGTGCGTCCTGGTGGGGCAAGGGCGGCGCCAAGGCGTTTTTCGAGAAAATCGGTCTGTCGCCGGACAAATGGTGGGGTTCGGAGAACTTCCTCGAAACGCTGAACGATTTACTCCGCAACCAGGAGGGCGAGAGCCCCGCCGAGCAGCCGATCACCGGTTATGCGCGCGTGTTCAAGTCCGACTCCGACACGGCCGGCGACTGGACCACCACCAGCGAACCGACGCCTGGCTTCCTGAACGACGCGCAATCGCGCAATCCTCGCGACCCCGGCAACGACGACACCAATCCCGATCAGGGAACGGCGGACGAGAATGGCGGCCAGACCGTCGCCGCTCTGGGTGACGAGGGCGGCACGCTCGTCGGCGGCCAGGGCCCCGACTTCCTGTTCGGCGGTGCCGGCGACGACAAGCTGTATGGCGGCGAGGAAGAGCCGTTCCATGAATTTGCCAAGGTCGCGTTCAAGGGCGACGGTTTCTACGGCGAGGGTGAAGTCGAGCCGAAGCCCGACAGCCACAACGATTTCCTGTTCGGTGGTGCCGGCGATGATGAGTTGTTCGGCGACACCGGCGGCGACATGATGGTCGACTATCAGGGCAGCGACACCCTGATCGGCGGCACCGGCCGCGATTTCATCATCACCCGCGAATTTCCCGGTGAGCCCGTGTCCTACGGTGAAGGTGGTCCCGGCGGCTCTTACGGCGAAGGCAGCCAGGTCGCGGTGCCCTTCGGGCCGGGCGAAGGCTCCATCGGTGAAGGTGGTATGGGCGACGGCGATTTGATCGTCGGCGATGCGGCCGTGCGCTGGGAAGACCGGCACATGCTCCATCAGCTCGACCGCAACGGCACCAACGAAGACCTGATCGTCGCCGGCCACGACAACGACATCATCTTCGGCGACAACGCCTTCTTCGGCAGTTTCGGCGAGGCCGAGGCGTTCATCGAGACCCGCACCCTTGACGGCCGTCCGGTCATCATCGATCCGGACCGCGTCGATCACAGCGTCGGCGGCGAGGACATCATCCTGGCCGGCGGCGGCAACGACATCGTCTTCGGCCAGGGCGGCGCCGACATCATGTACGGCGAAGACGGCAACGACCACATGTACGGTGGCGACGGCAAGGACATCATGTACGGCGGCACGGGCCACGATTACATGAGCGGCGGCAATCACGCCGACATCATGTATGGCGGCTCCGGCAACGACCGCATGGACGGTGATGACGGCGCCGACATCATGTACGGCGGTTCGGGCCGCGACAACATGCACGGCGGCGGCGGCGCCGACATCATGTACGGCGAATCGGGCAACGATCATATGGGTGGCGGCTCCGGTGCCGACATCATGTACGGCGGTTCCGGTAACGACACCATGCACGGCGACGGCGGTGCCGACAAGATGTACGGCGGCTCCGGTAACGATTCCATGCGCGGCAATGACGGCGCCGACATCATGTACGGCGGCTCCGACAACGACACCATGTATGGCGACGGCGGCGCCGACACCATGTACGGCGAAACCGGCGATGACACCATGCGCGGTGGCGCCGGCGGCGACCTGATGTATGGCGGCCGTGGTGCCGACACCATGCACGGTGACGGTGGCGACGACACCATGCTGGGCGGCCGTGGCGCCGACCTCATGTATGGCGGATCGGGTGCCGATCTGATGCGTGGCCACAAGGGCGACGACACCATGTACGGTGGCTCCGGCGCCGATCAGATGTATGGCGGCCGCGGTGACGACACAATGTATGGCGAAGGCGGCGCGGACCGCATGTTCGGCCGCTCCGGCGACGATACCATGTACGGTGGCGGCGGTGACGACCTGATGCGTGGCGGCCATGGTGCCGACACCATGTATGGCGGCTCCGGTGCCGATCAGATGTACGGCGGTGAAGGGGCCGACAAGATGTTCGGTGACGGCGGTGCCGACCGCATGTTCGGCCGCGACGGCGACGACCTGATGTACGGCGGCGGCGGCAACGACCTCATGCGCGGCGGCAAGGGTGGTGACACCATGCACGGCAATGCCGGCAAGGACACCATGTATGGCGAGGACGGCGCCGATCTGATGTACGGCGGGTCTGGTAACGACCTGATGTACGGCGGCAAGAACGCCGACACCATGTACGGCGGCGGTGACAACGACACCCTGTACGGCGGCAAGGGCGCCGACTCCATGCATGGTAATGGCGGCAACGACACCATGTACGGCGAGGATGGCGCCGACACCATGCACGGTGGCGCCGGCAAGGACACCATGTATGGCGGCGACGATGCCGATGCCATGTACGGCGGTGGCGGCAACGACACCCTGTACGGCGGCAAGGGCGGCGACGATATGCATGGCGGTGCCGGCAAGGACGCCATGTTCGGCGGCAAGGGTGGCGACACCATGTCCGGCAATGGCGGCAATGACACCATGCATGGCGAGGACGGCGAAGACGTCATGCGTGGCGGAACCGGCAACGACCTGATGTACGGCGGCAAGGACGCCGACGCCATGTACGGCGGTGGCGACAACGACACCATGTTCGGTGGCAAGGGTGCCGACGACATGCGTGGTAACGCCGGCAAGGACGAAATGCATGGTGACGACGGCGAAGACGTCATGCGCGGCGGTTCCGGCAAGGACACCATGTACGGCGGTGACGACGACGATGCCATGTTCGGTAACGATGGCGACGACGTCATGTACGGCGGCGAAGGTGTCGATACCGTCAAGGGCGGCGAAGGTGAGGACACCATCTTCGGCGAACTGGGCAACGACATCCTCATCGGCGGCGCCGACGACGACATCATCGTGGCCGGCGTCGGCGAGGACACCATTACCGGCGGCACGGGTGAGGACACCATGTGGGGCGGTCTGGGTGAGCCCGATACCTTCGTCTGGAAGAACGGCCACCACGGCACGACGTCCGATACCGAGGACGATGTCATCAAGGACTTCGAGATCACGGTGAACACCACCATGACCGACGACGGTCCGGTATTCGACAGCATCGATGTCATGGACGTGCTCGATCTCAGCGGCGTTGTCGGCGGTAGCGGCAACCTCGATGCCGATCACATTCAGATCGCGCATGTGGGATCGGATACGGTCATCAGCATCGACCATGACGGCGGCGGCGTGTTCGAAGCGACCTCCACGATCACTCTGGAAGGCATCGACCTCGAAGGGGCGACCTTGCAGAACCTGCTCGATGCGGGCGTGATCGTCTAAACACGATTATTGGCGTCAATTCCAGGCGGGCGTCCTTCGGGACGCCCGCTTTTCTTTTTCTCAACGGTCTGCGTATATGGTTCCGCGCATGGGAACGGGACTTGGCATGAAGGCGCGCATACTTATCGGCTGGGAATTGGGCGCCGGGCTCGGGCATGTCGGCATGCTGCTGCCCGTCGCCCGGGCCTTGCGCCAGCGCGGATACGAACCGGTGCTGGCCCTGCGCGACCTGACCGGCCCGGCGGCCATGCTGGCCGACGAAGGCATCGCCACGCTGCAGGCGCCCGTCTCGCCGATCCGCAAATACGCCGAGAAATTCATTGCCGCGTCTTATGCCGACATCCTGGCCAGCACGGGGTATGACGATGCCGTTACCCTGCAGGCCCTGGTGCGCGGTTGGCTCGGCCTGCTGGAAACGGTCCGGCCGGCCGCGGTGATCTGTGAATCGGCCCCGGTGCTGGCGATGACGGCCAAGGGCCGGGTACCGGCGCTGGTCATGGGTGATGGCTTTTCGCTGCCGCCCGCCGGCGGCACGGCGTTCCCGCTGTTCCAGTCCGACGGCAAACCGGTCCTGGCACAGGACACCATCCACCAAACCGTGACGGCCGTGCAGCGCCAAACCGGCGGCGCGGTTCCTGAAACATTACCGGAGATCCTCGCTGGTGATGCGCGCATGCTGTGTACCGTGCCCGAACTGGATCCCTATGCCGGCGACCGGGACGAGACCTGTGCCGGTCCGTTGGCGCAGTTGCCCGCGCCCACGCCCGGTCCGGACACCGCCGGCTTTTTCGCCTATCTCGGCGGCGATCTGGCATACGTGCCGAACATGCTGCGCGGGTTGAACCGGTGCGGCATCGACGGCGGCGTCTATGTGCACAAGCCGACGGCGGATATCGCCCGGGATCTGCCGCGCAGCAACTTCAAGGCCTTCGACGGCCCGCAGCCGTTCGAACGGGTCATACCGGCGGCGACCATGGTCGTGCACCACGCCAGCATGGGCACCAGCCTGGCCGCGTTGGCGGCGGGTCGGCCGCAGGTGGTCGTGCCGCGCCATTTGCAGAATACGCTGGTGGCCGATTGCCTGGTGCGGTCCGGTGTCGGCCTGCGCCTGCCGCGCGATCTGTCGCCGGACCGGATGGTCCAGGCGGTCAACGGCGTGGCGGCGGACACGGCGATGCAGGACCGCGCCCTGGAATTGGGCCGGGACATCGCCGCACGCGATTACGGCGATGTCGCCGGCCGGGTTGCCGAGGCTTGCGCGGCCTTAACGTAGAACCACGCAGGTGCCCTGCGACTGCCTCTTCGAATCGTAACCGATGACGCGGATCAGGTGGCCCGGATAGGCGTTCCGGCAGGCTTCGACCTCGTTCAGGATCGTCGCCGTGTCGCTCTCGCCGAACAGCGGCAGCTTCCACATGTACCAATAGTCGTCTTGCGAGCGTTCCGGTTCGACGTGTTCGATCGCCGGAGTCCAGCGCCGCGCGACCAGGTAGGCGAGTAATTGCTGCAACCGTTCGGCGTCCATGGTCGGCAGGTAGGAAAAGGTGCCGTACTTGCGGCTTTCCGGGTCGCCCAGGCTCGAGCGGTAGTCTTGCACGGTCATATCAAATACTCCTTCTCGGCCATTACCCGTGGGCCGCCAGTTTGTCGACCACCTCGAACTCGAAGCGGATTTCCTTCCAGGTCTCCAGCGCGGCCTGCAGTTCCGGGCTGTGTTGGGCGGCGGCGGTCAGGATCTCCTTGCCTTCGCGCTCGACGTCGCGGCCCTGGTTGCGGGCTTCGACGCAGGCCTCCAGCGCGACCCGGTTGGCGGCCGCGCCGGCGGCGTTGCCCCAGGGATGGCCCAGCGTGCCACCGCCGAACTGGAACACGGCGTCGTCGCCGAAGATGCCGACCAGCGCCGGCATGTGCCAGACGTGGATGCCGCCGGATGCCACCGGGAACAGGCCGGGCATGTGGCCCCAATCCTGGTCGAAGAAGATGCCGCGCGCCCGGTTCTCCGGCACGTAGCTCTCGCGCATCAGGTCGATCCAGCCGAGCGTCGCCTCGCGGTCGCCCTCCAGCTTGCCGACCACGGTGCCCGAGTGCAGGTGGTCGCCGCCCGACAGCCGCAGCATCTTGGTCAGCACGCGGAAGTGGATGCCGTGGTTGGGGTTGCGGTCGAGCACGGCGTGCAGTGCCCGGTGCACGTGCAGCAGCATGCCGTTCTTGCGGCACCAATTGGCCAGCGACGTGTGGGCGGTGAAGCCGGCCGTTAGGTAGTCGTGCATGATGATCGGCATGTCCAGCGACTTGGCGTACTCGGCCCGTTCGAGCATCTCCTCAGACGTCGGCGCGGTGACGTTCAGGTAATGGCCCTTGCGCTCGCCGGTTTCGGCCGAGGCCTTGTGCACGGCTTCGGAGACGAAATCGAAACGCTGGCGCCAGCGCATGAAGGGCTGGCTGTTGACGTTCTCGTCGTCCTTGGTGAAGTCGAGCCCGCCGCGCAGGCATTCATAGACCGCCCGGCCGTAGTTCTTGGCGCTCAGGCCCAGCTTGGGCTTGATGGTGCAGCCCAGCATGGCGCGGCCGTACTTGTTCATGATGTCGCGCTCGACCTGCATGCCGTGGGGCGGGCCGCCGCAGGTGGTGACATAGGCCAGCGGGAAACGGATGTCCTCCAGCCTGAGCGCCCGCACCGCCTTGAAGCCGAATACGTTGCCGGCGATCGAGGTGATGACGTTGACCACCGAGCCTTCCTCGAACAGGTCGAGGGGATAGGCGACGAAGGCGAAGTAGCTGCCCTGTTCGCCCGGTACCGGTTCGACCCGGTAGGCCCGGCCCTTGTAGTGGTCCAGGTCTGTCAGCAGGTCGGTCCACACCGTGGTCCAGGTGCCGGTCGAGGATTCGGCGGCCACCGCGGCGGCGGCCTCCTCGGGCGCGACGCCGTCCTGCGGCGTCACCTTGAAGCAGGCAAGCAGCTCGCTGTCCTTGGGTTCGTAGGCCGGGTCCCAATAGGTTTCGCGGTATTCCTTAACGCCCGCAGTGTACTCTTTTGCCATCGTCAGGCTCCTTGTGTCTGAGCGGTTGCCGTGGTTAGTGAATCTTCGGATCGAGGGTGCCGTCGGCGTATTGCGCCGCCATGTCCGGCAGGGAAATCGCTTTGATCTTGCTGGCCTGTCCGGCGGTGCCGAACTGCTCGTAGCGCTGCTCGCACAGCGTCTGCATGGCGGCGATGGCCGGTTTGAGGAAGGCGCGCGGATCGAACTCGGCCTTCTTCTCCGTGGCCACCTTGCGGAATTGGCCGGTCATGGCCATGCGGCAGTCCGTGTCGATGTTGACCTTGCGCACGCCGTGTTTGATGCCTTCGGCGATCTCCTCCACGGGCACGCCGTAGGTCTGCGGCATGCCGCCGCCGTATGCGTTGATGATGTCCTGCAACTCCTGCGGCACCGAGGACGAGCCGTGCATCACCAGATGCGTGTCCGGCAGGCGCTGGTTGATCGCCTTGACCACGTCCATGGCCAGGATGTCGCCGGTCGGCTTGCGGCTGAACTTGTAGGCGCCGTGGGACGTGCCGATGGCCACCGCCAGGGCGTCGACCTTGGTCTTGGCGACGAAGTCGGCGGCCTGGTCCGGATCGGTCAGCAGCATGTCGCGGTCGAGCTTGCCTTCGAAGCCGTGGCCGTCTTCCTTATCGCCCTCGCCGGTCTCCAGCGAACCGAGACAGCCCAATTCGCCCTCCACCGAAACGCCGACCCGGTGGGCAAGATCCGTGACCTTGCCGGTGATGGCGACGTTGTAGTCGTAATCCGCCGGTGTCTTGGCGTCTTCCTCGAGGGATCCATCCATCATCACCGAAGTGAATCCGTAAGTGATGGCCGAGAGACACGTGTCGGCGTTGTTGCCATGGTCCTGGTGCAGGCAGACCGGAATGTCGGGCGCCAGTTCCATGCCGCCGAGCACCAGGTGGCGCAGCATGACGTCGCCGGCGTAGGAGCGGGCGCCCCGGCTGGCCTGCAGGATCACCGGCGCATCGGTCTTCTTGGCGGCGGCCATGATGGCCAGCACCTGTTCCATGTTGTTGACGTTGAACGCCGGCACGCCGTAGCCGTGTTCGGCGGCGTGGTCGAGAAGCTGGCGCAGGGATACGAGCGGCATCGGATTATCCTTGGTTCCGGTTCAAACACGCCTTGGCGGCTTCCACGACGGCGTGCGGTGTGATGTTGAAGTGTGTGTAGAGATGGTTTGCGGGTGCGGACGCGCCGAAGCTGGTCATGCCGACTGTCGCTCCATTTGTGCCGGTGTAGCGCTCCCAGCCCATCATGGCCGCCGCCTCCACGGCCACGCGAACCGTGTCCGGGCCCAGGGTCTCCTGGCGGTAGGCCGCGTCCTGCTCGTCGAACAGCTCCCAGCACGGCACCGAGACGACGCGGGCGGGGATATTGTCCTGTTGCAGCAGGGCTTGCGCCTCCAGCGCGATCTGCACCTCCGTGCCCGTGGCCAGCAGGGTGACCTTTGCTTGGCCGTCGGCGGGGGACAGCTCATAGGCCCCGCGGGCGCAGAGATTGTCCTCTGTGTGCGTGGTGCGCACCGCCGGGACCCCCTGGCGGCTGAGCGCCAGGACACTGGGCCGGGCACTGCTCTCCAACGCGAGCTGCCAGCACTCGGCGGTCTCGATGGCGTCGGCCGGACGCATGACCAGCAGGTTGGGCATGGCTCTGAGGCTGGCCAGATGCTCCACCGGCTGGTGGGTCGGGCCGTCCTCGCCCAGGCCGATACTGTCATGGGTCATCACATAGACCACCCGCTGGCCCATCAGGGCGGACAAGCGAATGGCGGGC
>JANQFL010000014.1 GCA_028277845.1 Sneathiellales bacterium | reverse complement strand
GGCCAAGGCTGGCGGTGAAGGCCATACCTGGCGGTATGGCCGAGACGGCAGCTGCCGGATTTGGCGCCAATACGCCCGTCCCTCCGGGTTTCCGAGCGGCCGCCCCCCACGGCGTCAGACGGCTTGCGCGATGCGCCGCATCGCGCGGCCCCGTCTTCCTGGTGGATGGGCAGGCCGCTCAAGAAACAGAATGCTTCCATCTAAAGAGGAACTGCTCTAGTGCCGAGTTATGCCCCCCGAACGGGTTCGCGTCCACCACTCTCTTGTCCGTCCATGCAAAGGCTTGCCGCGCGGTGTGCGGTACGGAACGATTGTTCCATACCAACCGGCCGGAGACCCGCCGTCCATGCCGCGGGAAAAACGGTTCAGTCCGGAAGAACCGTTGTTGCGTGCGATTGCCGATCAGGCGGAGGCCCTGTTCGACGGAGACGGTCGTTTACGGAGGCCGCCGGACGCGGGCGGTTTGACCCGTCCTCGAACTAACCCGACGCCTTACGCACGGCGCCGTCCTGGATCAGTTCGGCGTGGGCGCGCAGGCTGTCGGTGACCATGAGGGCCGCTTCCAGGGCGCGCAGGCCGTCCTCGCCGCTGACCTCGGGCCGGCCGCCGGTGGCCACGGCGTTGACGAAGGCGGCGATCTCCCGTCCCAACGCGTCGGTCTCCCGGTAGGTTTCCTCCTCGAACCCCACCCCCGGCGCGCCCGGGATCGGGCCGGGCTTGCTGTCGTCGCGCCAGACGGTACGGATGGTGTGGGTCTCGAAATCGACGGTGATGTAGGAGTCGGGTTGGAAGATACGCATCTTGCGCTCGGTCTTCAGGCTGATGCGGCTCGACGTGATGTTGGCGACGCAACCGTCCGAGAACTTGAGCCGGGCATTGGCGATGTCTTCCGAATCCGACAGCACCGGCGCGCCGGCGGCATCGACGGAGAGCAGCGATCCCTCGGTGAAGGATAGGATCAGGTCCAGGTCGTGGATCATCAGGTCGAGAATGACATTGACGTCGGTGCCGCGCGGCTTGAACGGGGCGATGCGGGTGCATTCGACGAACAGGGGCCGGCTGACCCGCTTGCGCAGGGCCTCGGTCACGCCGAAGAAGCGTTGCAGATGGCCGACCTGCAGGATGGCGTTGGCGTTGGCCGCCGTGTCGATCAGTTTACGGGCGCTGGCCACGTCGGGCGTGATCGGCTTTTCCACCAGGACGTGGATGCCCCGTTCGAGAAAGCTGCCGGCCACGGCGGCGTGGGCGCGGGTCGCGGCGGCGACGCAGACGGCATCCACCTGGTCGTAGAGCTCGGCCATGTCGGTCACGGCGGCGACGCCCAGCTCGCCCGCCACCTCGGCGGCCCGGTCTCCGTCCAGATCGGCCACGGCGACCAGTTCGGCGCCCTCGGTCTGGCTCACCTTGGTGGCGTGCACCCGGCCGAAATGGCCGACCCCCACCACCGCCATGCGTACCGGCTGGCTCATGTCCTACTCGATCCTCGGGAAATCCACTAATTCGGCGGCAACATAGCGCTGCGCACCCGTCAGGCCAAGCCCCGGGCGATGTCCTTGGTGATGTCCCAGCTTTGCCGCACGTGCTCCCGGGTCGTGCGGGTCTGGCCGATGGTCCAGCGAATCACCGTGCGGTCCTTGGACTTGGTCTTGGTCAGGTAAAGCCGCCCGTCGTCGTTGACCGCTAGGGTCAAGCGGTCGTTCAGGTCGTCCAAAGAATCCGCATCGGTCACGCCATCCGGCACGTAGCGGAAGCTGAGCAGGCCGAGAACCGGTTCGGACGTGATCTCGAAGTCGGGCTCGGCCGCGATCCAGCCGGCCAGGTCGTTGGTCCAGGCGATATGGTTGCGGATGATCTCGCGCATGCCCTCGGCGCCGAAGCTGCGCATCACGAACCACAGTTTCAGCGCCCGGAAACGCCGGCCCAGCGGCACGCCCCAGTCGCGAAATTCCGAGACCACCGATCCTTCCCGGGTTTTCAGATATTCCGGCAGGATCGTCAGGGTGCGAATCAGATGGTCCGGTTCGCGCACGAAGTGGGCGGTACAGTCGAAGTTGGTGAACAGCCACTTGTGCGGGTTGAAGATAAAGCTGTCGGCCAGTTCCAGGCCGTCGATCAGGTCCCTGTGCTCGGGCAGGATCATGGCGCTACCGGCCCAGGCGGCATCGACATGTAAAAACATCTGCTCCCGTTGGCAAAGTTCACCGATCGCACGTAAATCGTCGACACCGCCGACCCCGGTGGCGCCGACCGAGGCGACGACACAGGCGGGCACGATGCCGGCGGCCTTGTCTTCGGCGATGCGGCGCTCCAGTTCGTCGACGCGCATGGCGAAATTGTCGTCGCTCGGGATCAGGCGCAGATTCTCCCGGCCGATGCCGGACATGGTCACGGCCTTCTCGACGGAGGAGTGGGTTTGGTCGGAGGTATAAACGGCCAAGGTCGGACAGATGGGCAGGCCCTGCTCGTTCGCCCGCCAGCCGGTGGCCTGCTCCCGCGCCGTCAGGATGGCGCAGAAGGTGGCGGAGGAGGCCGAGTCCTGGATCACCCCGCGCCAGCCCTCGGGCACGCCGGTCAATTGGCGCAGCCAGTCGATGACCACCTCCTCCATCTCGGTGCCCGCCGGAGAGGTTTCCCACATCAGGCAGTTAACCGCGACGGTCGACATCAGCATTTCGGCGAGCACCGACGGCGGGCTTGAGTTGGACGGGAAATAGGCGAAGAAACGCGGGTGCTGCCAGTGGGTCAGCCCGGGTACGACGATGCGCTGGAAATCGGCGAAAATGTCCGCCATGTCCTCGCCGGCCTCCGGCGCCGCGGCCGGCAACTGTCCGGCCACCTCGCCGGGCCGCACCTGCGAGCGCACCGGATACTGATCCACGTTGTCCAGATAGTCGGCCATCCAGTCGACCATGGCGTGGGCGTGTTTGCGGAAATCTTCTGTTTTCACACCGGTCCTCGTCGGTTCGTTTCGATGTCAATAACTTGGAGCCGCATCAGTCGATCAGCGCCTGATAGCTCAGGACCCGAAGCTCCCGCCGCAGCGGATAGGCGCTGGACGGCAGCAATTGGGTCATGAAGATCACGGACATGTCCTCGGCCGGGTCGATCCAGAAGGCCGTGCTGGCGGCGCCGCCCCAGGCGTATTCGCCCGGCGTGCCGACGATGCGCGCACGGGCGGGATCGAGCATAACGGAAAAGCCGAGCCCGAAGCCGATGCCCTCGTAGGTGGTTTCGGAAAACACCGGCTGGCCCATGGCCGCCATGTCGCCCGGCAGGTGATTGCCGGTCATGAATTCGACGGTTTTGCGCCCGAGCAGGCGTTGGCCATCCAATTCGCCTTTCTGGCGCAGGAACTCGGTGAACCGGAAATAGTCGCCGATGGTCGAGACCAACCCGCCACCGCCCGAAAACAACGTCACCGGTCCGGCGAAATAGCTGTCGTCCGTGCCGTCGAGGCGTTTGTAGCCACGTTCCTCGCCGACGCCGTAAAGGGCCGCGAAGCGGCCGACCGACCCCGTTGGCACCGAAAACCCGGTGTCCGTCATGCCGAGCGGCGCGAAGATGCGTTCGGCGAAGAAGGCATCCAGGGTCTGGCCCGAGAGAACCTCGACCAGACGCCCGAGCACGTCGGTGCCGACGCCGTAGTTCCAGCGGGTGCCGGGATCGGCGATCAGCGGCATAGTGGCCAGCCGGGGCACCATGCTTTCCAGAGTCTCCGATGTCGCGGTCGCCTTGGCGTTGAAGTCGATGTCATTGTCCCGGTAGAGGGCGTCGACCGGCGTTTCCTCCAGGAAGCCGTAGGTGAGACCGGACGTGTGGGTCATCAAATCGTGGATGGTGATGGACCGCGCCGCCGGGCGGGTGACCATGGCTTCGCCCTCGCCGTCCACCCAGACGGACATGGCCGCAAACTCCGGCAGGTATTTCTCCAGCGGATCGTCGAGTTGAAAGCGCCCTTCCTCGTACAGCATCATGGCCGCCACCGACGTCACCGGCTTGGTCATGGAGTAAATGCGGAAGATGGTGTCTACGGCGACCGGCGCATCGGCTTCCGGGTCGCGCCAGCCGGCGGATTCGAGGAACGCCACCTGTCCGTGGCGCGCCACCAGGGTCATGGCGCAGGGTATGACCTCGTCTTCGACCTTCTGTTCCATCCAGGCGCGGATACGGGACAGACGGTCGTAGGACAGGCCGATTTTTTCGGGATTACTCAGGGAAAATGTCATAACGCGCGATATAGATCGTTGCCGGCCGTTTGGCCACAGGGCGCACAGACATACAGGGTTTGCCCCCGTCCGTGCAATGTCCGTCCAATCCCGGCGCGGCCTCAATCGAGGGCGAGGAAGGTCCGCGCGTTGAGGCCGAGAATGCGGTCCTTGGTGTCGGGCGTCAGCCGGTCGGTTTCGCGCACCAGCTTGCCGATGCGCTCCTCGCCCAGCGGAAACGGGTAGTCCGAGCCCAGCATGACCCGTTCCGGCCCCATCACCTCCACCAGCAGGCCGAGCGCCTTCTCGTCGAACACCGCCGAATCCACGTAGAACCGGTTGCAGTATTCGCTGGGTGGCTTGGTCGAGTTGCCGCGCACGATGTCGCGCCGGTGCCAGGCGTTGTCGAGCCGGCCGAGCAGGAAGGCGAAGCTGCCGCCGCCGTGAGCGAAACAGAGCCGCAGGTTTTCCGGCAGCCGGTCGAAGGCGCCACCGAGGATCATCGCGACGATGGACAATTGCGTTTCCGCCGGCATGCCGACGGTCCAGCCCATCATGTATTTGGACACCCGGCTGCCGCCCAGCATGTCCCAGGGATGCACCAGCACCGCCGCGCCTTCGTCCGCGCAGTGGGACAGGAAGGTGATCAGGCCCTCGTCGTCCAGGTCCTTGTCGCCCACGTGGTTGCCGATCTGAACGCCCAGATGGCCGGTCTGCATGCAGCGGCTCAGCTCGCGGCAAGCGGCGTCGATGTCCTGCAGCGGCACCTGGCAGAGCGACTGCAGCCGGCCGCTGTCGTGTTCGCACAGCCGCCGGGCCGCATTGTTGAAGATGCGGGCACACTCCACCGCGTGCTCGACCGGCCGGTCGTAGGCGAACAGCACGGGCGTCGAGCACATCACCTGGATGTCGATGCCGTCCCGGTCCATTTCCGCCAGCCGCACTTCCGGGTCCCAGCACGCGGAGTAGATCGGCCGGAATTCCCGGTCGCCGACCATGACCATGGCCTTGCCCGGATCGAGATGCCGGAGCCATGGCCAGTTGGGCGTGCCGAAACGGTCCTCCAGGTCGGGCCAGTGCTCGGGGAAGAAGTGGGTGTGCATGTCGACGACGGTCATGGACGAGAACTCACTGTAATGGTGCGACCGCCGGGCGGTTCAGCCCTTGCCGGGGTGCAGCGTGCCGCACTCCGAACACGTCCGCAGGTCGGTGCTGTCGTGGAAGGCCTCGTAGAGCGGCGGCAGATCCGCCTCGATATCGGTCAACGGCACCTCGACCCGGTGCAGCAGGTGGTGGCAGTTGGGACAGTACCACTCGAAGCCGTCCTTCTTGCCGTCGGGCCTCTGGCGCTCGACCACCAGGCCGATGGAGCCTTCCTCGGGCCGTTGCGGCGAGTGCCGCATGTGGGGCGGCAGCAGGAACACCTCGCCCTCGCGGATGTGGATTTCGCCCGGGCCGTTCTCGTCCATGGTCTTGAGGAAAATGTTGCCCTTGATCTGGTAGAACATCTCCTCGCACGGGTCGTCGTGATAGTCGTGGCGCCGGTTGGGCCCGCCGACGATGAAGGCGATGAAGTCGGTGTCCTTCCACAACACCTTGTTGTTCACCGGCGGCTTCAGCAGGTGTTCGTTGTCCTTGATGAAGCCTTGCAGATTGAACGGCGGCGGATACTTGCTCACCGGCTTCCCCCCTTTATTGCTCGTTGATTGCTTGCATACCAAACAGTTTAGCCCAATCACCGGCGGCCGGTCACGTCTCGATCACAGCAACGGGGCCCTCTTCCTCCACGGCATCGCCCTCGCCGACCAGCAGTTCGGCCACGGTCCCGGCCGTCGGCGCCAGCACCGGGATCTCCATCTTCATGGCTTCCAATATGACGATGGTATCGTCGGCTTCGACGGCATCGCCGGCATTCTTCTCGATTTTCCAAACGGTTCCGGCGATCTCCGAATTGACGCGTACGCGGGCCACGCTGCCTCCATTACTCTTGTTCGATACATTGACCGCCCACGAAAGCGCAAGGTGACGCGCACGTCAATCCCAAGCACAGGGAGCAATGGCGTTGGACCGGCGATTTCGGCATACTGGCGCCCCGATTTCCGTCGCCCGACCAATGGATGCCGTCATGAATGTGCACAGTGGAGCCGCCCAATCCGCCGACCCCCTCGCCGCCACGCCGGACGAACTCGAAGTCCTGCGTGAGATCGAGCGCAAGGTGTTGTGGCTGTCCACCTGGACCATCCACAACGCCAACCATGTCCGCCCGAGCCGGGACGGCATCAAGGTGGGTGGGCATCAGGCCAGTTGCGCCTCGATGACGGCATTGATGACAGCGCTCTACACCAGGATCCTGCGGCCCCAGGACAAGGTGGCGGTCAAGCCCCACGCCGGGCCGGTGTTCCACGCGCTGCAGTACCTGTTCGGCAACCAGAGCCGGGAGAAGCTGGAGAACTTCCGCGGTTTCGGCGGCGTACAGTCCTATCCCTCGCGCACCAAGGACGGCGATCTGGTGGACTTCTCGACGGGCTCGGTCGGCATGGGCGCGGCGGTGACCAACTTCGCCGCCCTGACACAGGACTATCTGCGCCTGAAGAAGCTGCTGCCGGACGGCGAGCAACCCGGCCGCATGGTGGCCCTGGTCGGCGATGCGGAACTGGACGAAGGCAACATCTACGAGGCGCTTTTGGACACCTGGCGCCACGACATCCGCAATCTGTGGTGGGTGATCGACTACAACCGCCAGAGCCTGGACGGCATGATCAACGAGCAGCTCTTTCGCCTGATCGGCCGGTTTTTCCGCGCCGTGGGCTGGAACGTGGTGACGCTGAAATACGGCCGCAAGCTGCACGACGCCTTCGCCCTTCCGGGCGGCGCGGGCCTGCGCAAATGGTTCAACGACTGCCCCAACGACGTGTTTTCGGCATTGACCTTCCAGGGCGGCGCGGCGTGGCGGGCGCAGATCAAGGCCGACCGGCCTGACGATGCAGACCTGCACGGCCTGATCGACGGCTATGACGACGACGCCCTGCACGACCTGATCACCAACCTGGGCGGCCACTGCATGGAGGCCATCCTGCACGGCTTCAATTCGGTGCCCAACGACAAGCCGACCGTGTTCATCGCCTACACCATCAAGGGCTTCGGCCTGCCGCTGGCCGGCCACAAGGACAACCACGCCGGCCTCATGAACCCGCAGCAGATGGCCGCATTCCAGGCCAGCAACGGGATCGCCGAGGGCGACGAATGGAACCCCGACGCGGGGCTGCGCATCGATCCGGCGCGGGTCCGCGCCGCCCTCGACGCGGCGCCGTTCAACGACGGCCAGTCGCGGCGCAAGCAGGCCGACAGGATCGCCGTGCCCGCCTCGCTCGCCCTGCCCCACGCCGACAAGGCCAGCACCCAGGAAAGCTTCGGCCGCATCCTGCACGACCTGGCGCGGGCCGGCGGCGAACTGGCCGACCGTATCGTCACCACCTCGCCCGACGTCACCGTCTCCACCAACCTGGGCGGCTTCGTCAACCAGCGCGGCCTGTTCCAGAGGCTGTTGGCCGAGGACGAATTCCGCCTGCGCCAGGTGCCGTCGGCGCAGAAGTGGCGCCGCTCGCCGGACGGCCAGCACATCGAACTGGGCATCGCCGAAAACAACCTGTTCCTCGCCCTGTCCGCCTTCGGCCTGGCCCATAGCGTGTTCGGCCAGCGCCTCATACCCATCGGCACGCTCTATGACCCGTTCATCGCCCGCGGCCTGGATGCGCTCAACTATGCCTGCTACCAGGGCAGCCGTTTCATGGTGGTCGCCACGCCATCGGGCATTACGCTGGCCGCCGAGGGCGGCGCGCACCAGAGCATCTCGACGCCCATGATCGGCATGGGCCAGCCCGGCCTGATCTCGTTCGAACCGTCCTATGCCGACGAACTGGCCGAGGTCATGCGCTGGTCGTTCGACTACATGCAGGACGACGAGGACGGCGGCGCCGTCTACCTGCGCCTCTCCACCCGCCCCATCGCCCAGCCCGAGCGCGAATTGGACGAAACGACCCGGGACCACATCGTCCAGGGCGGCTACTGGCTGCGGCCACCGGCGCCCGGCGCCCGGATGGCCTTGGCCTACTGCGGCGCCCTGGCGCCCGAGGCCCTCGCTGCCTACGAACGCCTGGCCGAACACGACCCCGACATCGGCCTCCTCGCCGTCACGTCAACGGACCGGCTCTACAACTCCTGGCAGGACCTGGAACACGCACGGCTCACCGGCTCGGACAACGGCGTCATGGCCCACGTCGAGGATCTCATGGAACCCCTCGCCCCCGACGCCCGCCTGGTGACGGTGATCGACGGCCACCCGGCCGCCCTCGCCTGGCTCGGCGCCGTGCGCGGCCACGCCGTGGCGCCGCTCGGCATCAACAGCTTCGGCCAATGCGGTGATACGGTGGACCTGTACGGCCACTACCAAATCGATGCCGACAGCATCGTCGCGGCGGCGGCACGGTTTCGAAGGGATGTGGATTAGTTGCAATGAGAAATATTGCTGGACAGAATGAGTCGACAGGCTGGACTTCGGAAGTCTGGATAAGTTCAGTGGTATTCATATTTATTACTTTCCAGGTCTTCAATTCACACACAGTGAAAGCCGGAACTCTGCAAGAGGATTTCTTTAACGAAAACCTACTTGCCGCCGCTCAATCCGAAATATTGAAGATGCCACTTGAAGAGGTAAACGCTCTGCGGGACTACATGGCTGAATGTACGGAAAGCCTATCCGGCAACGAATTGATTAGGCACCACTGCAACGTCGCAACAGCACGTTTTCAACTAGAATGGGAACAAGATCGGGCGATAGACAGTCTGATTAGTGTAATCGGTCATTTTTCAAACTACATACGCATAACCGATAAAATTGCGCGCAGGCGACCAAAAGGAGATCCCAAGGCGCGGAAACAACTAGAGGAAGTTTCTGATCTTATCGTTCGGCTCATTGATATCCGGTTAGCGCTGACACAAAGTCTGCGTCACCGATATTCCGTACTAAGAAATTCTCGGTGATTGCCTTCCACAATCTCTAAACCCTGTGGCTATAGCAGTTTTGGATTAAGACGTGTGTTGTGCTGGTACAAACGGAAATGATTGAATAGCACGATACTTAGTTCCTGATTGTGTTTGAAAAGGTGTCTTCAAAGCTGATCAATTTGCTTGGAACTCGACCGACGCTTGACTCTATCTGAACAAATAGTTTTGACATTAATTTTGAAAACTGTGTAGACGAGTCTACTAGAAACGGGCCAAATATCTTGGGTTCGGATGTAACGAACTTACCACTGCGTCCCATCTCGTCGTCCGAAGGGCAAAGTCTCCATTCACCACCCACCACAGGCAGAGTTTCACCTATCGTTTGCTGATCGTCGTAACGAAGCTCGACGTGTAACGCATACTGCGCTGTTGGTGTGTTTGCAGCAATTCGAACCTTGTTGACGACACTCAATATGTTAGCAACCTCCGCCAGGATCCATCGTATGTTGAGCATAGGTATAGGTGCGAGCTCAGTCGTCCTTGCCACAGAAACCACCGGCCCGTTCTGATTAACGAATACAGCCGAAACAACCTCAACAAACCTATCGCGTTCACGGCTAAAGGATTGAAATCGTCGATCATATCGTCCCATTGCACCGCTCTGAATCGGTTGATGAGTAAATCGGCCTTCAGAGATTGCACCTTGGAAAGTTTGAAGCACTAATTCCGAGTCCCCCATTCGAGCGACAAAAGAGTGAACGCGTTGCACCAACGATTCGTCCACCCATGGTTCGTCAATAGTGACCACATCGCTTAGTGGAATAGCGGCACAGAATATTCCTATGATTCGACCCGTCTTTTGTTCGTACGGCAGGGTGTCAAAATAGAATTGACGCAATGGATCAAATGCCTGTGCGTCAGGGAGGTGCGTCTCTGTTTTGGATGAATTGAGGAGAACCACAAATACATCAGCTAGCTCTCGGACAAGACTATCGAGTGCTTTGGAACGCTTCTCTGAGCTGTGGTTTTCTGACAAACTATAAAGAACGGGTTTTCGTCGATGCCGCATATCAAATGGGCGGTCACCCTCCCATGATCCAAAGGCTTCGTTAAATACCGTTACTATATGGCCACTTCCTGGTCCTGTTGATGCCCTTCCGTATTCGATTAGAACATTGGGATTTGGAAACGCCCTTCTGTCGTTCCTCGATACCGTTGTGACGTCAGCAACGAAAATTCTGCACTCCGCAATTTTCTTGAAGATGACTTCAGCAACATTGATATCGCCTGGCACGCCTTGCGTATCTTGATCGCTGCGCAAAGCTTCTATGACGCCAAGTTCTGAATTTACGATCTCAATGGCTTTGTCTATTGCCGTGCGAATAAAGTTTCGGTTCGTATTTTTCGGTAGATCATCCTGCCAAGCGTAGAATATGGTCTCTGCCATTTGGAGCCTTCTCGTAATGTATAGCTTGTACAACTACTAACGTATCACCTCGTATAAGGTGTGTCCCGACTTAGAAACTTCTATAGGTTGCACACTGTGAAGCTCCCCTTTTTTCGTATGCTCCATTTACTCTAACGATCAGTTTCACGGCCTCCATGTTCATACCTCAGGAGTACATGGTCCCATCATGAACCTTTTCGACTTATACGGCCGCGTGGTCATCGTTACCGGCGGTGGCGGCGGCATCGGGCTGGAAATGGGCCGAGGACTGGAAGGGGCCGATGCGTTGGTCACTAATGCGTCGCGGTTTCAGCGGGGTGGGTAAGACGACATGTGGGCGGTTTATTGGTTCCTGGAAAAGGTTCTTCCTCTTTACCAACGCCCGTTCGACCGCATGGCGAAAAACGTCACTGAGAATCCGGTCGTTTACGGTTTTCGTTATTTTGGCGCGTTCGTTCTGTTTGGCATTTTGATCCCCATCACGATCGATCCCATCATCCCACTCTGGATCACGTTTCCGGTCTTGTGCGTCCTTGTCGCACCACTGCAATATCTGATCTTCATCGAATATTGGTCGCGTTTCTTCAAAAACTTCCGGCGATAGAGCCAAGAGCTTAATGACACTCTTCGCGATTCAGGTTTTCGGGAGGTCTGTTGAACATAACAACAGAGCAGACGCATGATTCGCGCGCTGACGATATTCATCTGGGTTTGGCTTGGGTTGGTAGCCGCGATCTTTCTGCTTGCGTTGGTCGTACTTTTCTCGGTCACTCCGAGTTTTGAAGCCGCCATCGGAAGTTACACGGACCTGGACAGCCCCATCAATCCCTTCAATCTTTTTGCCTTCAGTTTGCTGTTGTTACCTGCGCTGCCCGCCTGGATTCTGCGTGTTTATCTCCGTCGTCGTAGAGACGAAAAGGCAATGAACGACAATCGGCGCTGATCCGGCTTGGTGAACTACCCTCACGCCACATATGCATCGAGCCGCCGCAGGAAGGCGTCCTTTTCTGTGGTCGACAGCCAGCTGCCCTCGAAGGCGTTGATGGTGAGCTGGATGAGTTGGGCTTTGCTCAGCCCCGCCTCCCGTTGGGTGGCGATCAGGTTCTCGTTTATGTAGCCGGGGAAGTAGGCCGGATCGTCCGAGTTCACGGTCACCCGCAGGCCCAGGTCCAGCATGGTTTTGATTTCCGCCGTCTTCCTGCTGTCGGTGACATAACCGTTGGAAATGGGACAGACCGTCAGGGCGAGTTTGCGGTCCTTGATCTCGCGGCAGAGCGCGTTGTCCTCCAGCGCGTTGACACCGTGATCGATCCGGTCGACGCCGATGTCGTTCAGCGTCTGCCAGATGTGGGTGGTCGAGTCCTGCTGATCCACGTCGCAGTGCATGGTCAGTAAGTAGCCTTCCGCCCGGGCCCGCTCGAACACCTGCTTGAACTTGACCGGCGGGTTGCCCTTTTCATCGGAGTCCAAACCCACGCCGATGATCCAGTCCTTGTAGTCCAGGGACCGCTCCAGCGTTTCCATGGCGGATTCGGCCGGCATGTCGCGCAGGAAGCACATGATCAGCCGGGTCTGGATGCCGAGCCGGTCCTCGGCGTCCACCTGGGCGCGGCGGATGCCGTTGATCACCGTATCGAAGGCAATGCCCCGCGTGGTATGGGCCTGCGGGTCGAAAAACATCTCGGCGTAGACCACATTCTGGGCGTGGGCCTTTTCCAGATAGGCGGTGGTCAGGTCGTGGAAGTCCTGCTCCTCCAGCAGAACGCTCATACCCTCGTAATAGACCTTGAGGAAGGACGGCAGGTCGTCGAAAGCGTAGGCCGCCCGCATTTCGTCTTCGGACGCGTAGGGCAGATCCAGATTGTTCCGCCGTGCCAGTTTCAGCTTGAGGCCGGGCTCCAATGTGCCTTCCAGGTGCACGTGCAGTTCCGCCTTCGGCAGGCCTTCGATAAATCCGTCCAGATTTTCCATGTCCGTTTCCTTTGCCGGCTGACCGGTCCGGTGTGGCTGGCCGACCAAAATACCGATGTTATAGTATTGCCACGGAACCCAACAAGCGTACTGAACGAGCGTACCACGTGAGCGTAGCACCCAAGTTTCAGCAAGCATCTCGATTTGTCTTGACCACCCTCCTGTTCGTCCTGACGGCGCAGGCGGCCCCGGCGGCCGGCGACGACGGAACCTGGACCTACGACGCGGACCGGGACGTGGTGCGGAGCCGCATGACAGCAGACGGCATCCGTTCGACCATCCGCATCGAACACCGCGGCGGTCAACCCTGGCTGGTGTGGACATACGAGGGTGCCAAACCGATCAGCCGCTTCGAGATCATCAACATCGGCAACGGCTTGTGGAACATGAGCGGCGTGGCGACCACATCGCCGTTGCACGCCAACCGGCTGGTGGAGGAAAGCTGCCCGGACCGCGCCTGCATTCCCCGGCTGCGTCACGAGGGCGGGCGCTCCATCGTCGAATTCCAACTGGAACTGGATCAGATATTCCAGCTTGGCGATAAAACGGCCTTCAGCGTGATTTTCTTCTACACACTGGAAGGAGACGACACGCTGCTGTCGTGGCATCAGCTCCTTGGCAACAAGGGATCGGCGCAAGCCATCGCGGCCCTGCTGAAACGTCACGACGCCGGGATCCGCGACGAGACCTACGGCCTGACCCCGCCCCCTCCCACCGCGTCGGCGTCCACACCGCCAGCGTCGGGTACGGTGCTGGCCACCGCTCCTGCCGCGGTGGTCTTCTCGGAAAAGGAGGAAACAGCGACCTGTTCCTTTATCGGCAGCGGATTGTGGGACATTGAGTTAAGCAGGCATCGGGAATCCCGTCCGGGCCTGACCCTGAAACAGTTCCTGCACAGCCTGAACTGCACCCGGAACAAGCGCGCCTACGCGCCGGGCAAGGACTTCCTGCGTCTCATGCTCGACGTCAAACACATCGGCGTCACCTATCATGATATTGTCAGCGTGATCGTCCACTTCGAGAGGGCCGGTCCGGACGAAGCCCGTTATCTCTCCAACTTCGTCGATTGCAAACAGCTGATCATGAAACGCTGCGGCCGCGGCTGCTACCGCTACGCCGAGGCCCGCACCCTGTGGCAGGAGATCGAGTTCTGGAGAGCAAAATATCCCACCGATAACGAGCTGCGCCTCATGCTCAACACCATCCGCGACCACCTGCGCATCCACATGAAGCGGTTCCCCGTCAAACACTCGCCGAAAGCCTGCCCGGCGTTCCTGACCAAACGGGTGGCAACGAAAAAGCCGTAAATGCCGTCGGCGTCGCCGCCGAATGCATCGGCGCGCAACGATGGGCGCGCCGCGTCGCCGGCCAAAACCGGTCCGCATCCCTGAGTCGGTGTTCTTTACACCCATCAGGTGCACGCCGTTAACCTTTACTCCCCGTTTCCCGGGCTTTCGCGCGCCTGGACGCCGCCGTGCCGTTGGGACGGCCGTGCAGGCACGTCGGAAAATCTTACATAATCAGGCGGCCCCGTCTGGGCGCCCGCGAAATACGGCGGTAATGCTACGCTTGCCGCCCATGGCATGATAATTGCTCGTTAAAGTCGTTAACGATAATCGGTGAATACCACTGAAAGTCTATAGCGCTGACCATGTGGCGTTCACCGGCCAACAGGCCCGGCGTCACAAGAGTCACGAGTAGCGCATGCAGTATCGATTGATGAGATCGGGGTTGGCTTCGGCCCTGATCGGTGCGGCCTTGTTATGTGGCACGGCCGCGCGGGACGCACAGGCCCTGGTCACCTTCGAGCCCGGCGACCTCGGTCAGTTCACCCTGAACGGCGACCACGCCACCAACCTGACCGTCACGCCCGGCACCGGCGTGGGCGGCGGCAGCGGATTGATATCGACGGCGTCCGTGTCGGGGTTCTCCACCGACTCGGCGGTGTTCAACACCGGCGCCGCCATGGCCACCGGCCAGACCTACACCGTGTCCATTTTCTACCAAATGGCCCTGCAGGGCAGCGGGCCGGATCTACGCCTCGGCTTCACCACCGCGCCCACCGGCATCTTCAACCGTGGCACGCCGCCGCACACCTGGTACGAAACCTACGGGATGACGACCGGCAAACAGTCGTTTTCGGCCGGATCGGCGCCGACCATATCGGGGCCGGACGTCTCCATGACCGAAGGCAACTGGTACCGCATGACGCTGTCGCT
The DNA here is from genome assembly GCA_028277845.1 of Sneathiellales bacterium. Lineage (GTDB taxonomy): Bacteria > Pseudomonadota > Alphaproteobacteria > JANQFL01 > JANQFL01 > JANQFL01. Next base: position 43,551 of record JANQFL010000014.1, on the reverse strand, counting down.
GACCAACGTGGATTCGGTCAACTTCAACGCCGTCGTGACGGTCGACGATTTCGGCGCGGCGGGCACGGCGCTGATGTCCAACCAGTTGACCTTCGCCTATGCCTTCGTCGATGCGGCCCTGGGCAGTGCGTCCACGTTGTACGGCGGGTTCTATGCCCACGGCGAAACGACGGCGTTCGACAATTTCGATTTCGGCACTCTTATCGCGGAAATCCCCGAACCGTCCGTGCTGGCCATCTTCCTGTTCGGCCTGGCTGGGCTGGGTATGATGCGGCGCGTGGCGACCGCCACCCGTTAGTCCTTCCGTCGCGCTTCCCGGTAGGTCGGGGTGATGTGGGCGCACAGTTCGCGGTCGCTGGTGTTTCATCATCGACGCGGCAATTGTGCACATGGCGACTATCCGTCACACTGAACCGTCAATCACACAAAGACCGAAAGGATGACGGGCATGAGCGGGCCTGCATTTCACCATCCCGAGGCCCTGGTCACGGGCGACTGGCTGCAGGGTCACCTGGACGACCCGGACCTGCGGGTGTTCGATTGCACCACCTATCTGGCGTCTGCTGAAGGAACCGGTCAGCCCTACCGCGTGGTCAGCGGTCGCGACGACTATGACGCCGGGCATATCCCCGGCGCGGGTTTTCTCGACTTGCAGGGAGACTTTTCGGTCGCCGACAGCCCCTACCGCTTCACCCTGCCGGCACCCGACGACGCGGCGGCGGCGTTCGGGCGGCACGGTATCGGCGATGACACCCGCGTCGTGCTGTACAGCCGCAAGAGCCCGATCTGGGCGACCCGGTTCTGGTGGATGCTGCGCTGGCTGGGCTTCGACAACGCGGCCGTGCTCGACGGCGGCTACGACAAATGGGGAGCCGACGGCCGGCCGGTCTCGACCGGGCCGTGCAGCTACTCCGCCGCGGTCCTGTCAGCCTATCCACGGCCCGAACTGTTCGCGGATAAGGACGATGTCCTCGCCGCCATCGGTGACACCGGCACCTGCACCATCAATGCCCTCTCGCCCGAGATGCATGCCGGCGAGGACCCGCGCTATGGCCGGCCCGGCCGGGTGCCGGGCAGCGTCAACGTGCCCGCCGGCGGCCAGGTGGATCCCGAGACCAAGGAACTCCGTTCGCCGGAGACGGTGGCGCGCGCCTTCGCCGCCGCCGGCGCCGATCCGGACAAACGCATCATCGCCTATTGCGGCGGCGGCATCGCGGCGACGCTGGATGCCTTCCTGCTGCACCAGTTGGGTTACACGGACATCGCCGTCTACGACAATTCCATGAGCGAGTGGGCGACCGACGAGACCCTGCCGATCGAGACCGATTGAATTTTATACGCGGCCGTCAGTCCTTGCGCCGCGCCACCCGGTAAGTCGACGTGATATGGGCGCAGGGTTCGCTGTCGCCGTCGGAGGTGAGCCAGCATTCCAGATAGTGCATGCGGCCGCCCCGGCGCACGATGCGGGCCTCGGCGATCAGGTCGGCCGCCTTGGCCGGGCGGACGAAGTTGACGGTGTAGGTGATCATCACCGGGATGACGTCGAGACCCATGGCCGCCATGACGCAGGCGTACATGGCCGTGTCGGCGAAGCCCATGACCATGGGCCCGGAAAACACCCGGCCCGAACCGTCCTGCCACGGTTCGTCGCCCATGAACTCGGGCCGGAACGGCAGGCGCACGCGGATGGCGTCGTTGCCGACCTCTTCCACCACCTCGCCGTGATGGTCGATGCGCGGCAGGTTCCTGACGATGGCCTGTTCCGTTTCCGCCGCCGTCAGGGCGGCCGGCGGGCCGCCGGCGCCGGTGCCCTTGTTCATGCTCACAGGCCCTCGACGATGGCCATGTGCGCCGTGGCGCAGGATTGCCGCAGCGCCTTGAGCGGCGCGTATTCGTCGCTGGCGAACAGGCGCCGAGCGGCGTCCATGTCGGGGAACTCGAACAGCACCAGGCGGGTGGGATGCCAGTCGCCCTCCAGCACCTCGTGGGCGCCGCCGCGCGCCAGGTAGGTGCCGCCGTACTTCTCCACGATCGGCCTCACCTTCTCCATGTATTCGGCGTAACGGTCCCGGTCGTGGATCTCCACGTCGTAGATCAGATAGGCGCTCATCGGATTCCCCAGCAAGAATAGTTGCGGCGTTTCGTACTCAGTCCCGCTTGACCATGCAGAAGAAGGCCAGCTTGTGGCCTTCCGGGTCGCGGCAGTAGGCGAACTCGGTCTTGCGGGTGCCGCGCGGGCCGGGCGCGCCCTCGTCGCTGCCGCCCAGCGACAAAGCGAGCGCGTGCATCTCCGAGACCTTCTCCACGCTGTCCACCGGGATCGCCGCCATGGAGCCGTTGCCCACCGTCGCCGGTTCCCGGTTGAACGGCTTGATCACGCCGATCATGGCCCGGTTGGGCGCCGTGCCCCAAATGGTGATGTGGCCGCCGTCGACGATGCGGCTGGCGCCGAGCTCGCCGAGCAACGGGTCGTAAAACGCCCGCGCCCGGTCGATGTCGTTGGTGCCCAGTGTGATGTACCCGATCATGCTCGTTCCCTGTCCTTGTTCCCATTTGCAACCTGGCCGCTGTCGGCACGCTTTACAGCCCCGTGATCGCCTGTCCGCCGCCCATACGCCTGAAATATATACGCAATTCGGCCCGGCCCAAGACGGCCGCCGGACACGGCCGATCCAACGACACCGGTGACTGTATTCCCGGCGACAAATACTACAGGATAACCATTTGTTTTGCTTACCGTTTTTGTGTTCGAGGATCGAATTCCTTATGACGGTTGTCGGATATGTTTACACATTGCCGGCCGCCGAACGCCGCCCGCGCACGAACGCCTTGAATATGCGGGGGCATTTTCACTGGCACGTTTTTCGCATCGTATTCGGCAACCAGTCGGATTGAATTGCGCCCCGTTGCTGGGCGCCCTCGTCGTGGGAATAAACCACCCGGCGTAAGAGTGGATTCCCGAGGGCCACAAGGCCGGCAAACCGGCCGAACGCGACGACCGGCATCCTTTCGGACGTCCCCACCGGCGCGCAGAAAACAGAACCAAGCGACGAGGCGTTGGGAGGTTTCCCGCCATGAGACCGTTGATTTCGGCCGCGCGCATCGCGCTGCTGGTCCTGTGCGCGTTGTGGGTGCTCGGCCACGTCAATTCCGCGAAGGCGGACTTCATCGAAGGCGCGATCAAAATCCTGGATTGTCCCCCCGGCCCCGTCTGCGTGTTTCCGGTAACGCAAACCTTCGTCATCGACGCGAACAACAATTTCACGGTGCAGAAGGACATCATCGTCCAGCCGCAGCCGCCAATCACGGCCTTCCATGTGGCCGCCGGTTTGTGGGACGAAAAAGACCTGAAGCACATGGGCTTCCGCTGCCTGGACATTGCCTGCAACGACATCACGGGCTTCGATCAGACGGTGAACTTCGCCAACCCGGTCTTCGACATCAACTTTCCCGATTTGCACGGCCTGTCCTTCGTCGGCAGTCTCGTCCCCGACGTGAAGTTCGTGTCGCCGCTCGAAGCCATCGCCTGGCTGCCGAACCGGCAAATCTTCACCGACTTCTTCGCCACCCGGAATGTCATCGACACGGGCACGGTCGCCGTGCTGTTCGCCCACATCGCGGAACCGGCCACGGCGGCGCTGTTCATTGCCGGTGTGCTCGGATTGGCCTTGCTTAGGCGGCGGCGCCTGACATAGGCCGTCCGATCACCGGATCGCCGGCCCCATAAGGGCGGCTGGCACAGCATGATAGTGCCGGCCATCATGCGCCGTATGAACGGCAGCACGCCCTTGAGAAGGGTCGGCAGCGCGGTTTCCGCCGCGATACCTGGGTACCGCCGCGCGTCACCGGGGTTTCGGAGCGTTACTTTTTCTTGCCGCGCTGGTTCCGATACTCGGTGCCGTAATGGTCTTCGACGAAGGTCTGGTCGCTGATCGGCGGACGGACGTAGGCCTTGGCCTTCTTGCGCGGTTTCAGCTCGACGCCTTCCGGGGTCAGGTCCTCGTAGGGGATCATCGACAGGAAATGACGGATGCAGTTGAGGCGCGCCAGCTTCTTGACGTCGGCGTCGACCACATACCATGGTGCCTGTTTGATGTCGGTATAGGCGAACATCTCGTCCTTGGCGCGGGAATAATCTTCCCAGCGGTCGCGCGATTCCAGATCCATCGGACTCAGCTTCCAGTGCTTGACCGGATCGGCGACCCGGGCCTGGAAGCGGCTCTCCTGGACCTCGTCGCTGACCGAAAACCAGTACTTGATCAGGATGGTGTCTTCACGCACCAGCATGCGCTCGAACTCCGGGCAGGAACGGAGGAATTCCTGGTATTGCTCCTCGGAGCAGAAACCCATGACGCGTTCGACGCCGGCCCGGTTGTACCACGAGCGGTCGAACAAAACGATTTCACCGGCCGCCGGCAAAACCTGGGCATAGCGCTGAAAATACCACTGGGTTTTTTCCCGCTCGGTCGGCGTGCCCAGGGCTTCGACACGGCAGATGCGCGGGTTCATGCGTTCCGTGATACGTTTGATGACGCCACCCTTGCCGGCGGCGTCGCGGCCCTCGAAAATCACCACGACCTTGAGGCCCTTGTGCTTCACCCAGCCCTGCAGCTTGACGAGTTCGATCTGCAGCTTGGCCAGCTCGCGTTCGTAATAGGCGTTGGAGATCTTTTTCCGCTTGGTCACGCTCTCGACCGTTTGCGGCGCGGGTTTCTTGCGCACCGTCGCGTTGCGGATGGCTTTTCGCTGCTTGCTCAGTTGCGCGTTCGCGTTTTGCTTGCCCATAGCTCGACCCCATGTCAGGTTTTGACCGGCAAACCACACAATTATCGCAAATATCTCTCCAAAAGGTATCCAAAACACCGGTATCGGGAAATTGCGGCGGGGTGAGACGATTTGTCTCGGGCCGTGGTCGATGTTGCTTTGCCAGGCAGGGATACGTCACCGTTCAGGGCGGATCGTTCCATGATTTTGTTGCAAGACTGCCCGAAGACGTGTTGAAAGAGGCCGGTTGATAACGACGACCCGACGATCATGAGTGCCAATCTGTACGAATTGCTGCGGACCCGGTTCCCCGCCGACCCCGAGGCCCCGGTGTTTCTGACCACCGACGGTGGCCGGATGAGTTACGGCGAACTGGACACGGCCGCCGCCCGCGCGGCAGCGGCTTTGCGCGGATTGGGTGTGGCCAAGGGCGACCGGGTCGCTGTCCAGGTCGACAAGTCCATCGCCGCCGTGGCGCTGTATCTTGGCTGCCTACGGGTTGGCGCCGTCTATCTGCCGCTCAACACGGGCTATATGGCGGCGGAAGTGTCCTATTTTCTGGGCGACGCCGAGCCGCACCTGTTGATCTGCACCCCGGTTGCCGAACCGGCCCTTCGTGACGTGTCTGGGCAGGCCGGCGTGGCACACGTCCTGACCTTGGATGACGACGGTAGCGGAACCTGGACCGACACCGTTGCGGGCTACGAACCGGACCCGGCCATCGAGCCCGCCGACGCCGACGATCTGGCGGCCATCCTCTATACCTCGGGCACCACCGGCCGGTCCAAAGGCGCCATGCTCAGCCACCGCAATCTGGCGTCCAATGCCCAGACGCTGCACCGTATTTGGGGCTTCCGCGACGGCGACGTGCTGATTCACGCCCTGCCGATCTTTCACGTGCACGGCCTGTTCATCGCCCTGCACTGCGCCCTGCTGAACGGGTCGGCCATGTGGTTTTTGCCGAAATTCGATGCCGACACCGTGATCGACCTGCTGCCCAAGGCCACGGTACTGATGGGCGTGCCGACGTTCTACACCCGGCTGCTCGACAATCCGCGCCTGACCACGGAACAGTGCAGCCACATGCGCCTGTTCATCGCCGGGTCCGCGCCGTTGCTGCCCGACACCTTCGATGCCTTCACGGCACGCACGGGTCACCGCATCCTCGAACGCTACGGCATGACCGAGACCGGCATGATCACCTCCAATCCGCTGGACGGTGAGCGCCTGGCCGGCACGGTCGGCTTCGCCCTGCCCGACGTGCAGGTCAGGGTCGCCGACGATGACGGCACAATGATGGCGAACGGCGAAACCGGCGTGCTCGAAATTACCGGTCCCAACGTATTCGGCGGCTACTGGCGCATGCCGGAAAAGACCAGGACGGAATTTCGCGACGACGGCTGGTTCATCACCGGCGATTTGGCGGCCATGGCGCAGGACGGCCGTGTCAGCATCGTCGGCCGGGCCAAGGACCTGATCATCTCCGGCGGCTACAACGTCTATCCCAAGGAGATCGAGGCGGTCATCGACGAAGTGCCGGGCGTGCTCGAATCGGCCGTCATCGGCGTGCCCCACCCGGATTTCGGCGAGGCCGTCACCGCCGTGGTCGTGCGCGACGGCAGCACCGAAGTGGACGAGACGGCCATCACCGCCAGCACCGGCGCCCAGCTGGCCAAGTTCAAGAATCCGAAACGCGTCTACTTCGTCGATGCCCTGCCCCGCAACGCCATGGGCAAGGTGCAGAAGAATGCGTTGCGCAAGGAATACGAACAGGCGTTCGCGGGGTAATCCTTCGCGCTACCGTCACTTCGCGTATTTGCGGAACTCCGGTTTGCGCTTTTCCTGGAACGCGGCGACGCCTTCCTTGCTTTCCTCTGTTTCGTAGTAGAGCTTCAATGTCTGGAAGCCGAGACCGCCGATGGCGCGGATGTTTTCCGTGTCCACGTTGAAGGACCGCTTGGCGATGGCGATGGCCGTCGGACTGCGTTCGACGATTTCGGCGCACCACTGGGACACTTCCTCGTCCAGCTTGTCGTCGGGCACGACAGCATTGACCAGGCCCATGTCCATGGCTTCCTGGGCCGAGTAGCGCCGGCACAGATACCAGATCTCCCGCGCCTTCTTTTCGCCGACGATGCGGGCGAGATAGGCGGTGCCGAAGCCCGGGTCAACCGAGCCCATCTTCGGCCCGACCTGGCCGAAAATGGCACTTTCCGCGGCAATGGTCAGATCACAGATGGTGGCCAGCACATTACCGCCGCCGATGGCGTAACCGCGCACCTTGGCGATGACGGGCTTGGGCACGTCGCGCATCAGGGTGTGCACGTCCTCGATCGGCATGCCCAGCATGCCGCGGTTGGAACCGTCGCCATACTGGCCATCGTGGTCGGACTGGTCGCCGCCGGTGCAGAACGCCTTATCGCCGGCGCCGGTCAGGACGATGGCGCCGATCTCCTTGTTCCAACCCGCCGTCTGCAGGGCGTCGATCAGTTCGACGCACATGCGCGGCCCGAAAGCATTGTATACCTTCGGCCGGTTCATCGTGATGGTGGCGACGTTGTCCTTTTCCTCATAGAGGATGTCTCGATAGTCCATGTCGGCGTCCTACTCCCGCTTCATTCGATTACTGTTGTGATTGCCGGTGGATCAGATAGTCCAGTTGGTCCCGCACGACACTCAGGCCACCGAGATAGCGCTCGACCGCGCCATGCGCGGCCTCAACCACCAATTCCGTCTTTCCCGTTTCGGCGATGCGGAGGAACAGATCCACCGCGGTTTCGAACTCCAGCAACAGGCCCTTGAGCACCTGTACCGGGTCGTCCGATAGCGCGGCATCCACCGCATCGGCCGGATAGTCGTCCCGCAATCGGCTGAGCGCCGCCAATCCCACGTCTGACATCGACGACTGCAACGCCGCATTGGCGGCGGCGATGGCCTGCCCCAACATCAAATCCACCCGCCGGGCCGTATCCTCGACATTTGCGCCTGAAGCCGGTCTGTCACTGAGCCCCTCACCCGCCAGCTTGGATGCCGGTTCCGAGCGGTAGGCCAGTCGGCGGTCCGCGCGCAGCAGAGACAGGGCCTCAAGCGCCCTGTGGGCGAACAACTCGGCCCGGGCCTGAATGTCCGCATTGCCTGTGTTGGCCGCCAGTGCGGAAAACAACCGGAAGGATTCTTGTTCGCGCAATACGGCCAGTTGCAAAGCCTTGTAGGGTGTCATCAGGTAATCAGTGTCCGACAAGGCGGACACGGTTTCGTCGTCCTCGGGGTCCCACGCCGGCGACGGCTCCGACGCCAGATCAAGACCCAGGGAATCGGCGAGCGATGTCAGTTCACCCGCCCTATCGGCCTGCAACGTGGCCAATCGCGTGAAGACCCGGGCGGATGCCGGGTTATGCAGCAAGTCCATCTTTCCGGAAAGCGCCACATAGTGGTCCTCGCCGTCGCGGCAGATCCGGTAGGCCAGGGCCAGCAGAGCCACCATCGACGGAACGGCAGGAAGTGTGTCTCGGTGCGCCATCATCGGTTCATTGGTGTGGTTCGCCGGCAGTGTGCCAGAGAAACGCCAAATCCCTATTGATCAAGGTCATGCATCTACATCGGCAAGCCAGGCATCCAGCAACGAGCGGGCGATGGAATCCTTGCGCGGCCGGCGGTAGGCAATGTCGGTATCGGCCCATTCGCCGAAATCCCGCACCTCGTCAGCCGTGAACCAGCGGGCGTCGGTCAGTTCCTCGGGATCGAACCGTATATCCGTGGTCACCGCTGTCGCCCGGAACCCGAGCATAATAGACGCCGGGAACGGCCAGGGCTGCGACCCCATGTAAACCACATCGGACACGGTGACGCCGGCCTCTTCCTCCACTTCGCGGACAACGGCTTCTTCCAAGCTCTCGCCCGGTTCGACGAAACCCGCCAGCGTAGAATAGACACCAGCGGGCATTTTGGTGTTGTTGCCGAGCAGGCACCGTGGTGGCCGACCGTTCCGCCCCGCTGTCACCACCAGCATGATGACGGCCGGATCGGTGCGCGGGTGAAACTCACGGCCACAGGCCTCACCCGTACAGCGTCTTGCATGTCCGCTCTGGCGGCTTTCTGTCGGGCTGCCGCACGCGCCGCAAAACCGTTGCTGGCGGTGCCAGTACAGCATGCCGCGGGCGTAGGCCATGGTGATCGCGTCCTGGGTTTCGAGCAGCGGCCCGACGGCGCGCAAGTCGGTGAATGCGCCCGATTCGGCGAGAGACAGTGCCTTTCCTTCGTCCATGTCCGAGAGATCGGCACCAAACACGGCTTGGCCGTCCAACTTGCCCAGATAGACGACCTGGCCGGCCTGTTCCAGCACACCGGCGCCTGCGTCTCCGTTCAACAACACGCCCGCCGGCGTTTCGGGCGCGATAAGGTTCTTGTCCCGCCAAACGGGCACAACACGGGACAACCCGTCGGCCTGCAGCGCGGACACATACTCAGCATCCGCCCGCCTGTTGCCATCGCGGTCTATCAGCCCGCCCGTGTAACGTATATGCGGCATCAACACGACTGCGTACCCATCCGATTGTCATAACCGTCTTGGACAATAGTCCTGCCACCCTCAAACACAAGACAATGGCGGCCCGAATACCATCAATTTTTCTATGGATATTTGGGTGATTTCGAAGGCATTTTGCGTTGTTATTTCAAATACTTAGAAATAGGCCGAAATTATTTTTCAAACTTGATTTCGATCAGTTTTGCCGCGGTGCAACGCTGCTAGTTTCGACCCGAATGCAAGCCTATTTCCGCGGCGTATCGGCGGCCGGGCCCATTCCGGGATTTTGGAGAGTCACGAATAATGCGGGCCAAGTATATGTTGGGCCGGACAGTTGTCGCATGCCGTCTGCTGATGTCTCTTGCCGTCGTTTTGGTGATGGCAACCGTCAGCCATCAGGGCAACGCCGCGACCTACGAGCTGTCCGCCTTCCAGGACAAGTTCACCGTCGATGAAATCGTGCCGGGCGCAGACCGGCTCGGCGCCGTCGAGGGCGATCCGCCGTCCGCCGTCGCCTACACGGGCGACGAGGTGGCCGGGTACGTCTTTCTGAATTCTTCCATCGTCAACGCGACGGGTTACTCCGGCAAGCCGATCCACGTGGTCATCGGCATGGATACCAGCGGCGTCATCACGGGCGTCAAAATGGTCAAGCACTGGGAGCCCATCGTGCTGATCGGCATTCCGGTCAGCAAGATCGACGCCTTCAACGACAAATATGTCGGCCTCGATATTCTCTCCATGATCAAGGCGGGCACCGACGAGCACGAAATCGACATCGTCAGTGGCGCCACGGTCACGGTCATGGTGATCGACGACACCATCATCCGTTCGGCCATCAAGGTGGCGCGGGCCCGCGGCATCGGCGGCCTCATGCCACTGGAAGCCGCCAAACCGACCGAGATCGTGGAAATCAAGGACGAGCCGCCGGTCATGACCGATTGGCAGACCTTGCTGGGTGACGGATCCGTGCGGCACCTTGTACTGTCGGTGGGTGATGTCACGGAAGCTTTCCGCAAGGACGGCAAGGAGACAGCCGCCGTCCGGGCCGAATCGAACGATCCCGATGAGCTGTTCATCGACCTTTTCGCCGCTTCGGCGTCGGTACCGACCATCGCCCGCAGTTTGCTGGGCAAAGGCGAATACGCCAACCTGCTGAAGAAAATCAAACCGGGTGAATCGGCCATCCTGCTGGCCAGCACCGGGCTCTATTCCTTCAAGGGTTCGGGCTACGTACGTGGCGGCATCTTCGACCGGTTCCAGTTGATCCAGGGGGATATCAACGTCCGCTTCCGTGACCGCATCCACAAGCGGCTTGGCGCGTTCGAAGCCGAGGGCAGTCCGAAATTCAAGGATGTCGACCTGTTCTACATCCCGGCCGACAGCGGTTTCGATCCGGCCAAGCCGTGGCGTATTCAGCTGCTGGCGGGGCGTCACGTCGGTCCGATTAAGAAGGAATTCATCACCTTCGACCTGCACTACACGGTGCCCGACCCGTATCTGAAACGCACACCGATCGCCACGTCCGGTGAAGCTGCCGGTACCGCGCAAGCGCCGGCGCGGGCCGAAGAGGGCATGCCGTTGTGGCAGAGGATATGGCTCAAGAAGATCCCCGACATTGCCGTATTGGTTTTGTCACTCGGCGTCCTGACGGCGATCTTCTTCTTCCAGGACTGGTTCGTGAAGCGGCCCAAATTGACCGACTATGTGCGGCTCGGGTTCCTCACGTTTACCGTTGTCTGGATCGGTTTTTATGCCCAGGCGCAGCTTTCGATCGTCAATGTCCTGACCTTTGCCGGGTCTCTGATCAGCGGATTCAAGTGGGACTTCTTCTTGATGGAGCCGTTGATCTTCATCCTCTGGGGTTCGGTCGCGGCGTCGCTGTTGTTTTGGGGCCGGGGTGTCTATTGCGGCTGGCTGTGCCCGTTCGGCGCCCTTCAGGAGCTCCTGAACCGGATCGCCAAGTGGGCGCGCATCCCGCAGTTCAACGTGCCTTTCGCCCTGCACGAACGGCTGTGGCCGGTGAAGTACATCCTGTTCCTCGCCCTGTTCGGCGTGTCGTTCTATTCCTTCGAACTGGCCGAGCAATTGGCCGAAGTCGAACCCTTCAAGACGGCGATCATCCTGAAGTTCGTCCGGACCTGGCCTTACGTCCTGTTCGCGGTGGCCCTGTTGGCGGTCGGCCTGTTCGTCGAGCGCTTCTACTGCCGCTATATCTGCCCGCTGGGCGGCGCCCTGGGTGTGCCCGGCCGCATGAGCATGAACCGCTGGCTGCGGCGCCACAAGGAATGCGGCTCACCGTGCCACCGCTGCGCCAAGGAATGCATGGTTCAGGCGATACATCCCAACGGCGAGATCAATCCGAACGAATGCCTGCAGTGCCTGCACTGCCAGACCTTGTATTTCGACGAGCACAAGTGCCCGCCGATGATTCAAAAACGGCTGCGCCGCGAACGGCGGCTGGCCATCGCATCGAAATCCATGTCCCCGCCTGCGCGCAAAGGCGCCGGGGCGACCGGACAGGAAGCGGCAACGTAGGCGGCCGCACCACGCCATGCGCCGGGGGGAGATACAAGACCGGCGCATAACAGAAGACGGTTCGCGGACCGGAGGGGAGAAACCCGGGACCGGATCGAGACGTTGAAGACATAAATCTTAGGAGACTGGAGATGTCTGAAGAGAAAAAAGAAAACACCGGGATGTCCCGCCGGGATTTGATCGGCGGCACCACCAAAGTGGCTACATTGACCGGGCTCGGCGCGGCCGGCCTCGGGGCCGCCGCATTGCTGACGCCGGAACAGGTCCGGGCCGCTTCGAACAGCAACGCCGTCGTCGAGCCGGGTGAGCTGGACGAATACTACGGCTTCTGGTCGAGTGGTCAGTCGGGCGAAGTGCGGATCCTCGGCCTGCCGTCCATGCGCGAACTGATGCGCATTCCGGTGTTCAACCGCTGCTCGGCCACCGGCTGGGGTCAGACCAACGAAAGCCTGAAGATCATGACCGAGGGCCAGTTGCCCCACGAGAAGGAGTTCCTCAAGGACAAAGGCGGTATTCATCTCAACGGCGACGCCCACCACCCGCACATGTCGTTCACCGACGGCAGCTATGACGGCCGTTATCTGTGGATCAACGACAAGGCCAACACCCGCGTCGCCCGCATCCGTTGCGACGTGATGAAGGTCGACAAGATGATCACCATACCCAACGCCGCCGATATTCACGGCCTGCGGCCGCAGAAATATCCGCGCACGGGTTACGTCTTCGCCAACGGCGAACACCGGGTGCCGATGCCGAACGACGGCCGCGATCTCGATGATCCGACCAAGTATCACGCCATCTTCAGCGCCGTTGACGGCGACACCATGAAGGTGGCCTGGCAGGTCATCGTCGACGGCAACCTGGACAATGTCGACGCCGACTACCAGGGCAAATATGCCGTTTCGAGCTGCTACAACTCGGAAGAAGGCGTCAATCTGGCCGGTATGACCTCATCGGAAACCGACTGGGCCGTGGTGTTCGACATCGAGGCCATCGAAGCCGGCGTCAAGGCCGGCGATTACAAGACCTTCGAAGGCGACGTGCCGGTGCTGGACGGCCGCAAGGGCTCCAAGTACACCCGGTACATTCCGATCCCCAACAGCCCGCACGGCGTCAACACGGCCCCGGACGGCAAGCACATCGTCATCAACGGCAAGCTGTCGCCGACCGTGTCGGTCATCGACGTGCGCAAGCTGCCGGACGTGTTCGCCGACAAGATCAAGCCGCGCGACGCCATTGTCGCCGAGCCGGAACTGGGCCTCGGCCCGTTGCACACCGCGTTCGACAACAAGGGCAACTGCTACACCACCCTGTTCCTGGACAGCCAGGTGGCCAAGTGGAGCATGGACAAGGCCATCCGCGCCTATGCCGGCGAGAAGGTCGACCCCATCCTCGACAAGGTCGACGTCCAGTATCAGCCGGGCCACAACCACACGTCCATGGGTGAAACCAAGGACGCCGACGGCAAGTGGCTGGTGTCGCTCAACAAGTTCTCGAAGGACCGCTACATCAATGTCGGCCCGCTGAAGCCCGAGAACGAGCAGCTGATCGACATCAGCGGCGACAAGATGAAAGTGGTGCACGACGGCCCGACCTTCGCCGAACCGCACGACTGCATCATCGTCCACCGCTCGGTGGTCAATCCGAATCAGGTTTGGGACCGCAACGACCCGATCTTCGCCGATGCCGTGGCCATGGCCAAGGCGGACGGCGTCGATCCGGAAGATGCCAACCACGTCATCCGCGACGGCAACAAGGTGCGTGTCTACATGACGTCGATCGCGCCGAACTTCTCGATGGAGGAGTTCAAGGTCAAGCAGGGCGACGAAGTGACCATCGTCGTCACCAACATGGACGACCTGGACGACCTGACCCACGGCCTGACCATTGCCAACTACGGCGTCTGCATGGAAGTTGGGCCGCAGGCCACGGCTTCGGTCACCTTCAAGGCCGATCTGCCGGGTGTGCACTGGTTCTATTGCCAGTGGTTCTGCCATGCGCTGCACATGGAGATGCGCGGCCGCATGCTGGTCGAAAAGGCCTAGGACGGGGGCCATCGTGTCGCGTCGTTTGACAGTCCGGTCTCACACGGTTGCCGTGCTCGCCCTCGTGGCGGGCACGGTCGCCGTGCCCGGATTGGGGGCGGCGGATACGGTCTCGGTGTCGCCGGGTCCGGGTGCGTTGGGGGTGGCTATCGCGCGCGCCCAACCCGGCGATATTCTTTTGTTGTCTCCCGGAACTCACGACGGCCGTGTCGTCATCGACCGTCCCCTGACCCTCGACGGCCGGGGCAAGGCCGAGATACGCGGCACGGGCGAAGGCTCCACCATCACCGTCGGCGCCGGGGACGTGATCATCCGCGGCCTTAAGATCACCGGCTCGGGCGGGGAGCTGGAAACCATGGATTCCGGTGTCTTCGTCAATAAAAAGGGCCACCGCGCCCTGGTCGAAGGCAATACGATCGAAGGCAACCTGTTCGGCGTCTATCTGTGGGGGCCGAAGGACGCGGTGATGCGCGGCAACACGGTGATCGGCCGCACGCATCACCACGTCAACCAGCGCGGCAACGGTGTCAGCCTGTGGAATACGCCGGGCTCCATCGTCGAGGACAACACGTTCCTGCATGGTCGCGACGGCATCTTCACCACCACCTCGAAGCGGAACATCTTTCGTAACAACCGCTTCAAGAACACCCGCATCGCCGTGCACTACATGTATACCAACGACAGCATCGTCAGCGGCAACGTGTCGGAAGACAACAACGTCGGCTACGCGCTGATGTATTCCAAGAAGCTCACGGTCACGGGCAACGTGTCGCGCAACGACCGTGACCACGGCATTTTGCTGAACTACGCCAACGGGTCGATCATCGACGGCAACCTGGTCGACGGCGGCCGCACCAAGTGCGTCTTTATCTACAATTCCAACAAGAACACATTCCGCGACAACCGGTTCGAAAACTGCCCCATCGGCATCCACTTCACTGCCGGTTCGGAACGCAACGGCATTTCAGGCAACGCGTTTATCGCCAATCGCACCCAGGTCAAATATGTCGGCACCCGCAACCTCGACTGGAGCGAGGACGGACGCGGCAATTACTGGAGCGACAACACGGCCTTCGACATGGACGGCAACGGGATCGCCGATACGGCCTACCGTCCGAACGACATGATCGATAAGATCGTCTGGGCCCATCCGACGGCGAAGTTGCTGCTCAACAGCCCGGCCGTGCAGGTCATGCGCTGGGCACAATCGCAGTTTCCGGCATTGCGTCCGGGCGGTGTGGTCGATACGGCCCCCTTGATGCAGCCGCCTGCCGTGACCGCGCCGGAACGGGAAGGAACGGTTCAATGAACGCTCCTGCAATTCAATATGCCGACGTCAGCAAGGACTACGGCAAGCTGCGCGTTCTTGACGGTGTCAACCTGTCGGTCGAATCGGGCGAGGTGCTCGCCCTGGTCGGCCACAATGGTGCCGGCAAGACGACGCTGATGAAACTGCTGCTCGGCCTGATTCGCCCGACGGACGGCAGCGTACGCATTCTCGGCGCCGATCCCGTGGGCCATGACGGCGCCGAGGCCAAACGGGCGCTTGGCTTTCTGCCAGAAACCGTTGCCTTCCAGCAGGCCATGACCGGCCTGGAAGTGCTCAACTTCTACGCCCGGCTCAAACGCACCGACCTCAACGACAACCCTGCCTTGTTGGAGAAAGTCGGTCTGGCCGACGCCGCCAAGCGGCGGGTCAAGACGTATTCCAAGGGCATGCGCCAGCGCCTCGGCCTGGCCCAGGCATTGCTCGGCGATCCGCGCGTCATGCTGCTGGACGAACCGACCACCGGTTTGGATCCGGCACTGCGCCGCAGATTTTACCAGATCGTGTCCGACCTGAAATCCGCGGGCGTGACGGTGCTGCTGTCGTCCCACGCCCTGTCGGAACTGGAAAGCCGTGTCGACCGCATCGCCATTCTCAACCAGGGCAAGTTGATGGTGACGGGTTCGCTCGACGACCTGCGGACCCGGGCATCCCTGCCCGTGCGCTTGCGCCTGAAAACCCGGGAAGGCCAGGCCGGCGACATCGCTGCCCGCCTGGACGGCGTCGACATGACCCAGGTGAACGGCCAGACCGTCGAATTCGCCTGCATGCCCCAGGACAAGATGATCCTGGTGCGCCGGGTTTCGGAACTGGGTGTCGATGTCGAGGACATGGAAATCGAGCTGCCCACCCTCGACCAGCTCTATGGCTACTACCGGGATGGAGGAGCACCGTCATGAACACCGTGTTCACCATCGCCGGGCAGGAAATTCGCGACGGCCTGCGCAACCGCTGGATTCTCGCGTTGACGCTGGTTCTCGCCGGCTTTGCCCTGTCGCTGACGTTCGTCGGCAGCGCACCCACCGGCCAAGTGGCAGCCAGCCCATTGCTGATCACCATCGTCAGCCTGTCCAGCCTGACCATCTTCCTGCTGCCGCTGATCGGCCTGATGCTGTCCTTCGACACCGTGGTCGGCGAATCGGAACGCGGTACGCTCCTGCTGTTGCTGGCTTATCCGGTGTCCCGTTGGCAGGTGATGACCGGCAAGTTCCTCGGCCATGTCGGCATCCTCGCCTTCGCCACCGTCGTCGGTTACGGCGCGGCAGGCGCTGTCGCCGCCTATCGTGGCGAGGTCGACGCGGCGGCGCTGCAGGCTTTCGCCGCCATGGTCGGCTCGTCGGTGGCCCTGGGCGCTGCCTTCCTGGCACTTGGGTATATCGTCTCCACCACGGTCCGCGAACGGGCCACTGCTGCCGGCATCGCCATCGGCATCTGGCTGCTGTTCGTGCTGGTCTACGACATGGGCCTGCTGGGCATCCTGGTGGCCAGCGGCGGCGAGATTTCGCAGACGGCATTTCATGCCCTGCTGCTGGCCAACCCGGCCGATGCCTACCGGTTGTTCAACCTGGCGGGTTTCGACAATGTGGCGCTGCTGTCCGGCACCATCGGCATGATGGGCGAGGCCAAGTTCCCGCCCAGCCTGCTGATCGCCATTCAGCTCGGCTGGGTCGTCGTGCCGCTGGGGATCGCGCTGGCCCTGTTCCAGCGCAAGGAGGTCTGACATGCGCAAGGCCTTCGTCATACTGACGGCATTCAGCGCCTTGATCCTCGCGGGCTGCGAGGAGGAACAGGTCGCCGTCTTGCCGCCGCCGGAACCGATCGACCGCGAAGCCACGGGCTATTACTGCTCGATGACGGTGGTCGACCACAAAGGTCCGAAAGGCCAGATCATATTGCAGAGCAAATCGGAACCGCTGTGGTTCACCGCCGTGCGCGACACCATCGCCTTCACTTTGCTGCCCGAGGAAGCCAAGGACATCGCCGCCATTTACGTGACCGACATGGCCAAGGCCGTCGAATGGGACCACCCCGAACACGCCGGTCCATGGATCGAGGCCCGCAATGCCTGGTATGTCATCGGCAGCGACAAACGGGGCGGCATGGGTGCGCCCGAGGCCGTCCCGTTCGGCAGCAAGGACGCCGCCGAGGCTTTCGCCACGAAACACGGTGGACAAGCATATGCCTTCGCCGACATCCCGCACGATGCCATCCTCGGCACCACCGGCGACGAGCAGGAGGCCATGCCGCAACACAACATGCCGGGCCACACCATGAGCACGCCGGCACACGACAAACCGATGTCCATGCAACACGGTAAGGACCATAAGCAATGACGACGCCCCTCACCCGCCGCCGCTTCATCGCCGTATCCGCTGCGGCCGCCGGCACGGCACTTGTCCCGGGGGGGGCCATGGCCCGCGTCCAACCCGTACGCTGGCGCGGTATCGCCATGGGCGCCGCCGCCAGCCTCGACCTGGCGCACCCGGACCGTGCCGCCGCCGAGAAGGCCATCGCGGCCGCCGTCGCGGAAGTCCGGCGCCTGGAGGCCGTGTTCAGCCTGTACCGCGCCGACTCGTCTCTCGGCCGGCTGAATACACACGGGTCGCTCGACCTGCCGCCACTCGACTTGGTGCGCTGCCTGTCCGACGCCGGCCTCTACGCCAACCTGACGGACGGCGCTTTCGATCCGACGGTGCAGCCGCTATGGTCCCTGTACAGCCAACACTTCGCCAAGCCCGGTGCGAATTCGGAAGGCCCTGCACAATCAGACATCGCGCGCGCCAAATCGCTGGTCGACTACCGCGCCTTGTCGGTGACACCGGAGCGGATCGGCCTGGGTAAACCGGGCATGACCGTCACGTCGAACGGCGTCGCCCAAGGGTACATCACGGACCGGATTACTGAACTGTTGCGAACGCACGGTTTCGGCGACGTCCTGGTCAATATGGGTGAAATTCGCGGCACGGGTCACAAGGCGAACGATGCACCGTGGACCGTCGGCGTACACACCCAAAACAGTCTGCAACGCGTCACGCTGAAGGACAAGGCCATCGCCACGTCGGCCGGGCACGGTACCCGGTTCGAACAGTCGGGCCGGTTCCATCACCTGTTCGATCCCGGGACAGGCGCCAGCGCCGACCGCTGGTCGTCGATCAGCGTGGTCGCAGATACGGCGACCGAGGCCGACGCCCTGTCCACTGGTTTCTCCGCCATGGAAGCCGACGCCATCGAACGGGTGGCCAAGCAGACCGGCGTGGCCGTTCTGGCCGTCGATACCGACGGCCGTACGGTCATCGACGGGTTACATCGCCCATCGATGACCTGACCAGAGATTTTACTCGGCCGCTTCGGCCTGCGGAAACTTGGCCGTGTCGAAGTAAAGGTTGATGGCGGTGATCTTTTCGCCGTCCAGATCGATGATCTCGCACATGGGCACCGACACGCCGGACGGCGCGGAAAACACGAAATCGAATTCGTGCACGACGTGGTTGCCGTCCGCCAGCATACGCTTGGTCACCATCTTGGTGCCGGCAGGCATGTTGGAGACCATGGCGAAGAACTCGTCGGCGCTGTTGGCGGTCATGATGGCGCCTGCAAACTTGAAGTCGTCCCGCACCAGCGATCGTGCCGTCGCCATGTCACGGTCGTCGAAGGCCTTGAGGTACGCACGGACAATGTCGGTCTGTTTCGTCATGGGATGATCCCCTCTATTGATGATTTCACCTGCCGCCTCGCGCGGCAGTCATCTCCTAGACGAACCCGCGTCCGAGTTCCCGACACCACATGGCAACTATTTTTGTTCGGAGATCTTTTTCTCGAGAAAGGCGCGCTCCGGCTGGTTTTCCGTCAGCAGCAAGGCGCGCTCGTAGGCCGCCCGCGCGCCGGACCGGTCGCCGAGGTCCGCCAGAAACGCCGCCCGGGAGGCATGGTAGTAGCGGTAGCGCTGCATGTCCGGGCTGTCGCCGATGACATCGAGCAGTTCGAGAGCCGCCCGTGGCCCGTCGACCTGGGCGACGGCAACCGCCCGATTGAGCGTCACCACCGGGGACGGCTGATACTTCTCCAGCAGGGCATAAAGCGCGGCAATTTCCCGCCAATCGGTCTCCGCATGGCTCTGGGATACGCCGTGTACGGCGGCGATGGCGGCCTGGATCTGATAGGGCCCCGGCCGCTTGCGCCGCAGCGTTTTTTCGATCAACGCCCGCCCTTCGGCGATCAATGCCCGGTCCCAACGCGTGCGGTCCTGTTCATCGAGGGGGATCAGCGCCCCGTCCCGGTCGGCCCGGGCGTCGCGGCGCGCATGCTGCAGCAGCATCAGTGCCAGCAAGCCGGTGACCTCGGGCTCGGCACGGAACAGGCGGGACAGAATGCGGGCCAGCCGGATCGCCTGTTGCGCCAATTCATGGCGCACGATCGCGTCACCACGGGACGCCTTGTAGCCTTCGTTGAAAATCAGATACGCCACTTGCAGGACGGATGTCAGACGTTCGGGCAGTTCCGCCGGCCCCGGTACCTCGTACGGGATACCGGCATCGCGGATCTTGCGTTTGGCGCGCACGATACGTTGTTCCATGGTCCGTGGCGCGGCCAGGAAGGCGTGCGCGATTTCCTCGACCGAAAGGCCCGCCACCGTTTTCAAGGTCAGAGCGACCTGCGCGTCCGGACTTAACGCTGGGTGGCAGCAAGTGAATATGAGACGGGTCAGATCATCCTTCAGCACAATATCGGCGCCGGTTTCGATTTCATTCCACGCCGCCTGATCGGCCTCGTCGAGCACGGCCATGGCACCGGCGTGGCGCTCTTCCAGCGCCCTGCGGCGGAACAGGTCGATGGCGTGGTTGCGGCCCGTCGCCACCAGCCAAGCCACGGGGTTTTCAGGAATTCCGATTTCCGGCCACTTACCGATGGCGCGCACGCAGGCCTCCTGCAAGACGTCTTCGGCCAGGGTAAGATCACCCAGGACACGAATCAGCGTTGCCAGGGCTTGCGGCTGCGCCGCGCGTAGCGTCAGTCCGAGGTCGGCCATTGCAGTTGATCGGATCCGGACCGTTCGAAATAGGCCACCGGCCGCACTTCGATGCCGCCGGTCTCCGCATGCGGAATGCGGCGGGCATATTCGACGGCCTGATCGAGGGTGCCGCAGTCGACCACGTACAGGCCGAGCAACAGTTCCTTGGTCTCGGCGAACGGCCCGTCCATGACGCTGACCTCGCCGTTGCGCACCCGAACCGACGTCGCCGAGCCGGCCGGCATCAATTGGTTTGCCTCGACGAACACGCCATCGGCCTTGGTATCGTTTTGCAGGTTCCGGTGGCCTTCCAGAGCCTGTTCCATGTCGGCGTCGGAATAGCTCTCCGACACGTCCTCGGCCTCGTAGATCAGAAGCGCATACAGCATAGCCCGTACCTCTATCGTCAAACCTACACGTTAGACGAACGAAGATACCCGATCCCGACCCCGGTGGGGACGTCAGCCGGTGAAAATGTCGGTTCTGCGGTCGGCGAGGTAGGGGTTGGCAGCTTCAGCCTCGCCGTACGCACTGCGATCGATGTCGGCAAGCAGCAAGGTGCCCGATTCCGCGTCGGCGCGCGCCAGTTCCGTTCCGTCCGGGGCGATGACGCAAGACAGGCCGGCGTAATCGAAACGGCCGTCCGGGCCGGCATGATTGGCGTAGGCGACGAACACCTGGTTTTCGAATGCCCGCGCCGGTACGGTCTTGGCCGCGATGAACGACCCGAACCGGCCCCTCGGCAAGGCTGTCGGTACGAGCACCAGGTCGGCGCCGTGCGCCGCCAGATAGCGTACCGTTTCCGGGAATTCCACGTCGTAGCAGATCAACAGACCGGCTTTCAGGCCACCCACGTCGAACAAGACCGGCGCGGCGTTACCGGGCGCGAAGTGGTCCCGCTCATAATCGCCGTAAAGGTGCGCCTTGCGGTAGTTGGCCACCGGCCCGTCGCCGGTAATCGCCATCGCGGCATTGTAGACGACACCGTCGGCTGCCTCGGCATATCCGGCGATCACGGTCAAACCGGTATGGGCGGCAATGGATTGCAGCCGCCGGACTTGCGGCCCGTCGGCCGGCTCGGCCAGGCGGGCAAAATCGTCGCCCGCACCGTAACCGGGAACGGCCAGCTCCGGCACGATCAGGCAATCCGCGCTGCTATGCGCCGCCTGCTCGGCCGCATCGGCGATGTGTTGCAGGTTATCGGCAACATCGCCTGGCGTCGAATTCATTTGCAGTAATGCGAGGCGCATACCGATCCTTACTCCCTGTCCGGCGACCACGCGCCCAGCAGCCGCGGCAAATCGCCGAACCGGGCGATCAGGCCGAACACCGTCATGGCGATCAACACGAACAGGATGGCCACCGACGCCATGACCGGCGTGTAGCCGTATCTGAGCGAATTGAAGATCTTGATCGGCAGGGTTTCGACGGTGAATCCCGCCACCATGTAGGCGATGATGTATTCGTTCAGGCTGAGCACGAAGGCGAAGGCAAACCCGGAGACCATGTAGGGCCGGATCATCGGCAGGATGACCGTGCGGAATACCATGCGGCGGTCGGCGCCCATGGTCTCGGCGGCCTCGATCAATTGCCGGTCGACCAGTTGCAGGCCGAGCGAAATGGTCACCAGCGGCAAGGTGACCAGGAACACACCATGAGAAACGACGGTGGCCAGCATCTGGCCGTAGAGCCCGATGGTGATCCAGAACACCAGAAAGCCCAGGGCGGTGATGACGGGCGGCAGCATGAACGGCGCCACGCCCAGGCCGAACAGGGCACGGGCGAACAGGCCGGTACGGCCCCAGATGTAGAGCGCCAGCGGCAGGGCGATCGATACCGCCAGCAGGCTGGCGAACACGGCGACGATGACACTGTTGCTCAGCGCGTTCAGCCAGTCTTTCTGTTGAAAGAGTTCGACGTACCAGTTGAGCGACAGGCCTTGGGGGGGAAACAGCAGCCGTTTCGGTTCGTTGAGGGAGACACCGGCGACCACCACCACGGGCGCGGCCAGGAATATCAGCACCGCGGCGACGAACAGCCGTTTGATCCACGCCGTCATGAGCGCTGCCCTTTCGGTTGGCTGAGCAGCATGGTGATGCCGACCAGGGCCAACGAAACCAACAGCAGAAACACCGCCATGGCCGCCGAGAACGGCAGGTTGGACTGGAAGATGGCCTGATCGGTGATGTGCACCGACAACGTCCAATGCTGTGGACGGCCCAGCACCTGGGGTAGCAGGTATGCGCCCAAGGTGAAAACGAACACAAGGATCAGCGTCCCGACGATGGTGTTGCGCATGACCGGGATGATGACGTTGAAAAACGCCGCAACCGGCGACGCGCCGGACATGCGCGCCGCTTCCGGCAACTCGGGATCGAGGCGTGACAGGGCGGGGTAGATCACCAGCACCGCATAGGGAAAACCGAGGTAACACAGGCCGAGCAGGAGCGCGGTCAGGCTGGGCGTGTAGGCCTGCGGTCCATCCAAAATTCCAATCCAGACCAGCAAGTTGCTCACTCCGGCCGTACGCGACAACAGGGTCGACCAAGCGAAGCCGATGATGACTTCCGACAGCGACAAAACCGACAATAGAAACACCAGGATGACGGTCTGCTGACGCCGCGGCATGGTGGTCAGGAAATAGGTGAAGGGAAACGCCACGACGACCCCGATCACGGCGGCGGCGGCGGACAGGCCGATGGATGTGGCCAGGATCTTGCCGAAGAACGGCGACAGGAAGCGGGCGTAGTTGGCGAACTCGAACGCCGGCTCGAAAAACGCGCCCTCGACCCGGTGGAAGAAACTGACCACCACCATGATGCCGAAGGGAATAAGGAAAAACACCAGCAGCATGGCTGCCGGATAGATGGCCAGCGGGCGGGCACTCAGTCTGTGGCTGGGTGTGGTCACGACGCCATTACGGTGCAGCGGCCGGTGTGAAACTCGAGCCCCACCGTCTGGCCGACCGCCACATCGGGCCGCCGTTTCGGCGTGCACACGGAGCGGATTTCCAGATCGCGCGCCCGGACCGAAATTTCCACGTTGGCGCCCAGGTCGCGGATGAAGGCCACCTCGCCGGGCACCGTATGATCACCGGCCCGTTCCGTCACCGCCACGTCTTCCGGCCGCACCGAAAGGATGGCCGAGCCGTTGACATCGGGGTTGATGACGTCTTCCTCGCCCAGTGTCACTTCGTGGCCCAGGACGTCGATGGATCTACCGTCCTTGACGGTACAGGGGATCAAATTGGTGGTGCCGATGAAGTCGGCGACGAAGGAATTGGCCGGCCGGCGGTAGATGTCGATGGGCGGGCCGGCCTGCTGCACCTTGCCCCGGTCCATGACGATGACGATATCGGCCATGGTCATGGCCTCGCGCTGGTCATGGGTGACGACGATGGTGGTGACCTGAAGTTTCTGCTGCAACTGGCGCAGTTCGATCTGCATGTGCTCGCGCAGCTTGGCATCCAGTGCCGACAGGGGTTCGTCGAGCAGGAACAGCTTGGGATCGATGGCCAGGCCGCGGGCGATGGCCACGCGCTGGCGTTGGCCGCCCGACAATTGGGAAATCGCCCGATCTTCGATATGGGGCAGTTGCACCAGGTCCAGCAGTTCGGTGGCCCGCTTGCGCCGCTCCTCGGCGCCGGTGCCGCGGATCTTCAGGGGATAGGCGATGTTTTCGGCGACCGAAAGATGCG
Organism: Sneathiellales bacterium; assembly: GCA_028277845.1. Classification (GTDB taxonomy): domain Bacteria; phylum Pseudomonadota; class Alphaproteobacteria; order JANQFL01; family JANQFL01; genus JANQFL01. Next base: position 19,647 of record JANQFL010000014.1, on the reverse strand, counting down.
GAAACAAGGCGAGCGACTGGAAGACCATGCCGAAGTCGCGTTTGTGCGCCGGTATACCGGCCTGGTCCTGGCCGTCCACCAATATGCGACCGCCGCTTTCGGCCTCCAATCCCGCGATCAGGCGGAGCAGCGTCGTCTTGCCGCAGCCCGACGGACCCAGCAGACAGACGAACTTTCCGTCGGGAATGTCCAGGTCGATGCCGTCGACGGCCCGGACCTCGCCGAAGGTTTTGGAGAGGTTCTCGATTCGCACACTGGTCATGCGCGCCTCCGCGTCCGTTTACGCAAGCGTACAAAAAAGTGCCGGGAGCGGAAACCCGCTCCCGGAGTCCGACAGGGAGGCTTATCCGACGATCAGTTCAGACCATTTCTGGTTCAGCCAATCGCTCTTGCTTTCATAAAGGTCGTAGCGCGGCAGAATCGGCGGAATGTCGCTGGCGACGGCCGCGAATTCCGCGTCGGTCAGATCGAGGATGTCACGATTGACCACCGGCGCCGTGCCGACCTTGCGCGACATCTTGGCCTGAATCTCGGGCTGGCACATGTAGTTGATGAAGACCTCACACTTGTCGACTTGCTTGGAGGCCTTGGACACGCTCCACGAACCGCTGTCCAGCACGCCGCCTTCCTTCGGGAAGGTGGACCGCACCGGCTTGCCTTCCGACGCCGCCAGACCGGTAACGTCGTGATAGTACTGGCCCATGGGGATTTCGCCGGTTTCCAGCGCCTGCTGGAACTGGCCCTCGTCGCGGTACCACAGCCGTACGTTGGGCTTCACTTCGGCCAGCTTGTTCATCACCTTGAGGATGCCCTCCTCGGTGTCCATGGCATTGGTGCCGCCGAACCAGGTCATGGCGGTGATCTCCAGCAGGAACGAATTGGACACCAGGGCCAGCAGGCCGAGGCTATCCTTGTTGGCCGGATTCCACAGTTCCTTCCACGACGTCGGCGCCTTGGCGTATTTCTCGGTGTTGCTGACCAGGGTAATGTACCACGACACAGCGCCGACGCCGCTGATCGAACCGTCGGCATAGCGGTGCACGAAGTGGTCGGGCACGTTCTTGACGTTGGGCATCTTGGCTTCGCTGAGCGGCGCCCACAGCTTGGTGTTCTGGCCCTTGAGCCGGGTCGTCTGCGCCATCATGGAGACATCGGCCGGAGCCTGTCCCGCCCGGGCGGCGGTCTGCAGCTGCACCAGCCAGGCTTCACCGGTCGGCTCGGCCACGGACTCGACGTTGATGCCGGTCGCCTTGGTGAACTCCGGATAAATGTGCTTGTCGAACGAATCCTTGAAATAGCCGCCATAGGTGCCGATCTTCAACGGCTCCGCCGCGTAGGAACGGCTGATGAACGGCGCGCTAAGGACAGCGGCACCGGCCACGGCCGTGGTGGTCTTCAGGAACCGCCGGCGGCTGAAATGCAGTGTTTTGGATTTGGTGGACATAACATCCCTCCCTTCTCTGTATCACGCCGCCGAATTGTCATGGCGGCTTGTTGGCAACGCACGGTCCGCCGCCGGTACACGGCGGCGGGTTATTCAAAACATCAGGCCGTCCGCCCGCCGACCGACGGGCTGTAGACCATCAAACTCAAGATTTCGAACATCATTTGCGCCCCGGCCTGGATGGTGTTGGTGGTGGTGTCGTATTGCGGCGCCACCTCGACAACATCGCCACCGATCACATTGACGCCTTTCAGGCCACGCAGGATTTCCAACGCTTCCCGGGTCGTCAGGCCACCCACCTCAGGCGTTCCGGTGCCGGGGGCGAAGGCCGGGTCGATGCCGTCGACATCGAACGAAATGTAAGTGGGACCGTCGCCGACCACTTCTCGGGCCTTCTCGATCACCGCCGGGACACCCTTCGTATCGACATCCTCGGCGTGTATCACCGTCATGCCGCTGTCGATGGAAAACTCCCATAGATACTCGGCGGAGCCGCGGATCCCGATCTGCACGGTGCGCTTGGGATCCAGCACGCCTTCCAGAACGGCCTCGCGAAACGGGCCGCCGTGGTGGAACTTGGTCTGATCGAACGAGCCGCCGGTGTCGCAATGGGCGTCGATATGCACCATGCCGACCGGCCGCTCGGCACCGAGGGCCTTGAGGATCGGCAGCGACACCGAGTGATCGCCGCCCGCCGATACGGTCGCGACGCCTTTGGCCGCGACCTTGCGGAAGTAGGCTTCGATATCTTCGTGGCTCTTCTCCAGGCTGTACCGGCTGCGGAACGGCACGTCGCCGATGTCGGCAACAACAAGGTCTGCCATGGGGGAACAGCGCAGGAAATGATTGTAGGGGCCGATCCGCTCCATGGTGCGCAAGGCCCGCGGCCCGAACCGGGCGCCAGGCCGGTTGGTGACGCCCAGGTCCATGGGCACGCCGATCATGGCGACCTGCAACCCGTCCAGCTCGGCGCCATCGCCTGCTGGGACATAAGTCCGGTGCGGCGCCGAAAGAAACGTCGGGATACCGGAATAAGGCGCCAAACGCGTGCCGGTATCGTCGAAATTTCCGTCGGCCACGGCCCGGAATTCCGGATCGAACACTTCGCCGCCGTGCAAATCACCGTACTTTTCGCGCAGGCGCTTCAATTCATCCTGATCCATGCCGACCCTATTCCGTCCAAACCATCAATCCGACCCGCGGGGGTGTACCGGAAATTTAGAAATTTTCACGCTCTGGCCGCGCTGCCAAACCATTCGAATCATCGTACCACACTAGGCCATTGGGCTATCGGCAAGCCAGTCCGGCCCTTGTCTCGGGCATTGTGTTGGCCCCTCAGCGCCATTGCAAACGAGAGTTTTTTGAACAATAGTGTGAAATATTTTCACATAGCTCTGCGACTCCATGTCCAAACGCCTACCTCCTCTCAATCCGTTGCGTGCCTTCGAGGCTGCGGCACGGCATTTGTCCGTATCGAGGGCGGCGGAAGAACTGAACGTCACTCACGGCGCCGTCAGCCACCAGATCAAATCCCTGGAAACCACGCTGAATCTTAGCCTGTTCATTCGGGACGGCAACCGGCTGCGGTTGTCGCCGGAAGGCGCCGCCCTGTTGCCGCCGGTGTCCGGCGCTTTCGACATGATCGCGGAGGCCATGGCCCGGCTGACCCGGCCGGTCACGGAAGGCTATCTGGTGGTCAGTTGCGTACCGGCGCTCCTGTCGTTCTGGCTGATCCCCCGTTTGGACAAGTTTTCCGAACAGTTCCCCGGCATTCGCTTGAAATGCCTGCCGTCCAACGACGCATCGCTGATCTATTCGCCGGAGGTCGACGTCTGCATCCGGTACGGAGACGGCAACTGGTCGGATTGCTGGGTCAGCCTGCTGTCACCGCTGAAACTGTTTCCGGTGTGCAGTCCGACCCTGCGGGGCGGCCGTCCGCCGCGCACGGTATCCGGTTTGAGCGATCACGTGCTGCTGCACGCCGACGATGGCCAGGAATGGCACAGCTGGCTGGCCGCGGCCGACGCCATTCACCTCGCCCGCGGCCGCCATCACTATATGACCGACGCCTACCTCGCCATCGAAGCGGCCGTGCACGGCAACGGCGTTGCGCTGGGCGACACGGTCACCGCCAGCTTGGCCCTGGAAACCGGCCGCCTGATCATGCCGTTCGAATTGCAGGTGGCGGCGGCGAATTCGTTCTACGTGGCCGGCCGCAACGAAATCCGCTCGGCGCCCATTGCCCGCGCCTTCGTCGACTGGCTCTACGCCGAAATCGCCGAAACGTCGATCTGACGGGTCCGGCGGCACCTACCCCCGGCTTGTGAGGCGGCGGCTTATCCTGCTATGGCTTTAGGCCTTACGGGGGCGCCGTCATGAAACTGGCCGGAACGGATCTACGATTGCTGCGGGTGTTCGACTCGGTGGTGCGGCACGCCGGGTTCGGCGCCGCGCAAGCCGAACTCAACATCAGCCAATCCACCATCAGCAACCATATCACGGCGCTGGAACAGCGGCTCGGAGTCAAGCTCTGCCAGCGCGGACGGGCGGGGTTCCGTCTGACCGAGAAAGGCGAGATCGTCTACGCGGCGGCACAGAACCTGCTGCGCTCGATCGATGATTTTTCATCGGAAGTGGGCGAGTTGAAAGGCGGTTTGTCGGGGGAACTGAAAATCGGCCTGGTCGATTCCATCGCCACCGACCCGCAGAGCCAGTTCCACAATGCCGTCGCCCGCTTCCAGCGGCAGGACAACGCGGTGCAGCTCACGTTACAGCAAGGCACGCCCCAGCATTTGCAGGAACAGGTCCTGGACGGCGCCTTGCATTTCGCCATCGGCAGTTTTCCCCACAAGGTATTCGGGCTGGATTACGATTGGCTCTATGACGAGGACCACAGCCTGTATTGCGCACACGGGCATCCCTGGTTCGAAAAGGCGGGCAAAAAAACCATCGGCCGCAAGGCCTTGAAGGACCTGGCCATCGTTTCGCGCGGGTATTGGAGCGAACGGTTTTCGAGGCAGTTCGGCTTCGAAAACATCGCCGCGACGGTCTATCAGATCGAACCCCAGCTGTTGCTCATCCTCAGCGGCTGTTATGTCGGCTTTCTGCCGGATCATTACGCCGCACACTGGGTCCAACAAGGTCAGTTGCGGGCGATCAACCCGGGAAAAATCTCGTTCACCTGCCCCTTCGAACTGGTCACCCGCAAGGGCTACCGCAAGACCCAGGTGATCGAGACGTTCCTGGCGGAACTGAAGACGGCGTACGGTAAGTAGCCCGAATACATTGTTTGATATTTTTCAATGTAATTGTTCGTTCTTTCTACTTTCTCAAACTTTGATCCCTGCGTACCGTTTGCGCAAACATCGTAACGCTTCCGCGAACGGGGACGCACCGGATGACGCAAGGACTGAACCAACCCTTGGGCGGCAACGCCATGCCGCGCTTTGGCGGTCCCGCGACCATGATGCGTCTGCCGTCGCAGGAATCGGCCGAGGGTCTGGATGCCTGTTTCGTCGGCGTGCCGTTCGACATCGGCACCTCCAACCGGGCCGGCGCCCGCCATGGCCCGCGCCAGATCCGCGCCGAAAGCTGCATGCTCAGACCCAACAACATGGCCACCGGCGCCGCCCCGTTCGACAGCCTGCAGGTCGCCGATATCGGCGATGTGGCGATCAATACGTTCAACCTGGAAAAGTCCATCGCCATCATCGAGCGCCGTTACGACGCCATCATGGAGGCGGATTGCGTCCCCCTCACCATGGGCGGTGACCACACCATCGTGCTGCCGATCCTGCGCGCCCTGAGAAGGAAATACGGCCCGGTCGCCCTGGTGCACATCGATGCGCACGCCGACATCAACGACGACATGTTCGGCGAACCCATCGCCCACGGCACGCCGTTCCGCCGTGCGGTGGAGGAAGGCCTGCTGATCACCGACAAGGTGACTCAGATCGGCCTGCGCGGCACGGGCTACAGCCCCGACGAGTTCGACTGGTCGCGGCAACAGGGATTCCGCGTCGTGCCCGCCGAGGCCTGCTGGTACCAGTCCCTGGCGCCGCTGATGGAGGAAGTCCGTGCACGGATCGGCGATGCCCCGGTCTACATCAGTTTCGACATCGACGGCCTCGACCCGGCCTTCGCGCCGGGAACGGGCACGGTGGAAATCGGCGGCCTGTCCATCTGGCAGGGCCTGGAAATCGTGCGCGGCTGCGCCGGACTCAACGTCATCGGCGGCGACCTGGTCGAGGTCTCGCCCCCCTACGACACAAGCGGCAACACCGCGCTGGTCGGGGCCAACCTGCTTTACGAAATGCTGTGCGTCCTGCCGGGCGTACGCACCATGAAATGATCAACGAGCAACAGAGGAGGGAGACATGAAGGACAGAAAACCCAACAACATCGTGAAGCGCGGGCTGCGCGCATCGGCGCTCGCGCTGCTGGCCGGCGGACTGATGAGCACCATGGCGTCCGCCGCCGACGAATTGAACGCGCTGGTCTGGTGTGATCACACCGACCCCGGCCTGATCAAACCGTTCGAGGACAAGCACGGCGTGAAGATCAACCTGAAGGACTATGAAGGCACCGGCACGGCCCTGTCGCTGATCGAACAGTCGCAACCGGGCGACTGGGACGTGTTCGTGGTCGATGGTATCGACGTGCCGCGGGTCGTCGACGCCGGCATCCTGGCGCCTTTGCCTGCCGACAAGCTGCCGACCGGCGACCTGTTCCCCGAACTGGTGATGGCGGAGAACCACACCCGCGACGGCAAGGTCTACGCCATCTCCGAGAAGTTCGGCTACAACACCATTTCCTACAACAAGGAAAAGGTCGATCCCGCCGACATGAACGACATGTCGGTGATCTGGTCCGACAAGTACAAGGGCCGCATCGCGGTCTATGACTATTACCTGCCGGTGATGGGTATGGTGCAGATGGGCCTGGGCAAGAAGACCGCGGGCCTGAACGCCGGCGATCTGGGCGCCATCAAGGACAAGCTGTTCAAGATGAAATCGGTGTCCAAGCTGGTCGGCGACGTGGTCGCCAGCCAGACGGCCATCGCCACCGGCGAGGTCGATATCCTGGTCGGCGGCGGCGAGTGGGTGACCGCCGCGTTGACCGAGGAAAACCCGGCGCTTGACTGGACCATTCCCGAGCAGGGCGGCGTGCGCTGGTCGCAGTCCATCGGCGTATTCGCCGATTCCAAGAAGAAGGACCTGGCGCTGAAGTTCGTGCAATACATCCTCAGCCCCGAAGGCCAGGCACGCCTGGCCACGTCGTCGTGCTATTGGGCCATGCCCGCCAACTCCAAGGCCGGCAGCCACCTGACCGACAAGCAAAAGGCCGCGCTGCGCTGGTCGGAGCAGAAAGCCTACCTGGCCCGGGCGCAACTGTATCCGGCGCCGAGCACGGAACTGGACGCCAAGATGCAGGACGTCTGGACCGAGTTCCTGCAGCAGTAACGGGGACCATGCGTTGACGTGCGTACCGTTTCGTCCGGAATGCGTGTAGCCTTGTTCCGGACAACGACAGGAAGGAACCGTCCATGATGGATGCGGCGCGGCGGGAGACCGTGAAGGGCTGGTCCTTCATCGCCCCAACACTGCTGTGGACGGTTGCCTTCTTTGTCGTGCCGTTCGCGATCATGGCGGTCATGTCGCTGTGGAAACGGATCGGCGGCAAGATCGTCCAGACCTGGTCGCTGGACAACTACGTCGCCTTCTTCGGGAAATCCCATCTTCTCAAGGCGATGCTGAACTCCCTCGAGGTCACGGTCCTGGTGACGCTGATCTCGATCCTCCTGGCCTATCCGCTGGCCTGGATCATCGCCGAACGTGTGCCGCAACGCTGGCAGCGGCTGGCGCTGATTCTCGCCATTCTGCCGTTCTGGACATCCTATGTGGTGCGCTCCTACGCCTGGCTGCTGGTGCTGGCCCGCAACGGCGTCATCAACCAGGCGCTTCTCGGCATCGGCATCATCGACGAACCGTTGGAACTGGCGAGCACACGCACGGCGACGGTGATCGGCTTCGTGCATTTTTTCGTCATGCTGCTGACCCTGACCATCTACGCCAACCTGGTGCAGTTGGGTCCCAACTACCGCCGCGCCGCCGCCGACCTGGGCGCCAACGGCTTGCAGGTCTTCTGGTATGTGCTGCTGCCCCTGACCCTGCCCGGCATCATGGTCGGCGCGTTCCTCACCTTCGTGCTGTGCATCGGCGACTACATCACCCCGCAGATCCTGGGTGGCAACAACGAACTGCTGTTGCCGCAGGTCATCATGCTGCAGATCGGCCGCCGGGCCGACCTGCCGACCGCGGCGGCCTTGTCCATCCTGCTGATGGCCGTGGTGACGCTGGCTTACGTTCTGTGCGCCCGCTGGCTGCGCCTGGAGCGCGCCTGATATGCGCCGGCTGACGACACTGGGCCTGTCGGGTTACTTGGCGGCGGTTTATGCCTTCATCTACCTGCCGGTCATCGTGCTGGTCCTGTTTTCCTTTCAGAGCGGCCGCTTTCCCATCCCGCCGCTGAACGGTCCGTCCCTGCGTTGGTACGAGGCCGTGCTGTCGGATTCGCGTTTGACCGACGCGTTGTTGAATTCCTTGCTGGTGGCGTCAATCTCGTCCGCCGTCGCCTGTCTGCTCGGCTTCATCGCCGCCTACGCCCTGGCGCGCTACAAGCTGCCGGGCACCGGTTTCCAGCGGGCGCTGATCACCGCACCCCTGACGGTCAGCTATCTCATCATCGGCCTGGGCCTGCTGATCACCTTCAACATGGCCGGCGTGTCGCGCTCGCTGCTGACGGTGGGCGTCGGCCACGTGGTGATCAACACGCCGCTGTGTTTCGCCATCCTCTATTCCCTGATGGGCGACCATCAGATCAATATCGAACGGGCCGCCCGCGACCTGGGCGCCAACGACCTGGAGGTCATGGCCTACGTCACGGCACCCATGCTGATGCCCGGCATCATCGCCGCGTTCTTCCTGTCGGTGACGTTTTCGTGGGACGAGTTCATCATCGCGTTCCTGCTGTCCCGTTTCGACAACACCCTGCCGGTGGAAATCTGGAGCCTGCTGCGTTCGGGGCTCAACCCCAAAACCAACGCGGTCGGAAGCCTGGTGTTCCTGGTATCCATCGTGATGGTTCTGTTCATGGAGATTATCGTGTTTCGCAAGGTCATTCGCCGATGACGGATACCGTCGCATTCGAAGGCATCGTCAAGACGTTCGGCACAGTCACGGCGCTGGGCGGTATCGACCTGCATATTGCCGCCGGAGATTACACGGTACTATTGGGCCCGTCCGGCTGTGGCAAGACCACACTGCTGAATATCCTGGGCGGGTTTCTGACGCCCACCGAGGGACGGGTCTTGATCGGCGACGCCGATGTCACCCATGTACCACCGGCGAAACGGCCGACCACCACCATGTTCCAGGACTACGCCCTGTTCCCGCACATGAACCTCGCTGCAAACGTTGGTTTCGGCCTGCGCATGCGTGGCGCCGGCCGCCAAGTGCGCCATGATCGGGCACGGGAATTACTGGCGCTGGTGGGTTTGGAAGACGCCATGAGCAAGATGCCCCACGAACTGTCGGGCGGGCAGCGTCAACGCGTCGCCCTGGCCCGTGCCCTGGCGGTCGACCCCGACGTGCTGTTGCTGGACGAGCCTCTCGGCGCGTTGGACCTCAAACTCCGACGCCAGATGCAGGACGAATTGAAGGCGATCCAGAAGAAGGTCGGCACCACCTTCGTGCACGTGACCCATGACCAGGAAGAAGCCATGGCCATCGCCGACCAGATCGTCGTTATGCAGGCCGGCAAGATTGAGGACAACGGCCCGCCGTCACGGGTCTATTTGTCGCCCCGCAGCCTGTTCGCGGCGTCATTCATGGGCGAGATCAACCTGTTGCCAGTCCGGATCGTTGAAATCGACGCGGACTCGGTTTCCGTGGCCGCCGATTGGGGCTGCGTGACCGTCCCGCGTGATCGTATCGCGCTGCCGGAAATCCGTCAGGGCGCCGATGTTTACCTCTGCATCCGCCCCGAGCATTTCCGCGACGAGGGCCGAAACGGCAGCCTATCCATCGGCCAGGCGACGGTCGACGAGGTGACCTTCTTCGGCACCCATTACCGCTGCTTCCTCGACCGCGCCGGCTCGCGGCAGCAGCTCGTCGCGCACATATCGCCGATCCGGCCGGTCAAGCCCGGTGATACGCTCGACCTGCAGGTCTCCGAATCCAGTCTCATCGTGCTGCCGGAGTCGTAGTGCCATGGAGCGAATGAAGGCCGAGGAGTGGTACCGGATACAGACCGTGGGCGACGACATCACCTTGATCGACGAACCCCACATCAAGCCGTTCTACCGCTGCAACATCTGGCATGTGCGGGGCCGCGACCGGGATATGCTGGTCGACAGCGGCATGGGTGTCGTCAGCCTGCGTGATCACATACCCCTGGTGACCGAGCGGCCATTGACCGCCGTCACCAGCCACACTCATTTCGATCACATCGGTAACCATCACGAGTTTTCCGACCGGGTCGTGCACCGGGACGAAGCCGACCTGCTCGCCGGCCCCACCCGCGCCAACACACTGGCGGAAGACTACGCCACCGACGACATCTTCACGGCGCTGCCACCCGAGCCCTATTTGTCGGCAACCTATGCCGTCAAAGCGGCACCGGCGACCCGCGTCGTCGAGGACGGCGACGTCATCGACCTGGGCGACCGCGCGTTCGAGGTGCTGCATCTTCCCGGTCATTCACCCGGGGGCATCGGACTGTATGAAAAGGCGTCCGAAGTCTTTATTTCGGGCGACACCATCTATGACGGTCCGTTGATCGAGGACACCTACCACTCCGACATCGACGATTACGTCCGCAGCATGAAACGGTTGTTGGCTCTGCCGGTTCGTGTCGTGCACGGCGGCCATTTTCCCAGCTTCGGCGGCGACCGGTACCGGGAGCTGATCCGAAACTGGCTCGACGAAAAACAACATATTCTCTAACGGGACAGATGAATCATGCTCGACAAACGCCAGTTCTACATTGACGGCAAGTGGGGTTCACCGCGCGCGGCCAACGACCGCGACGTTATCAATCCGGCGACTGAGGAACCCGTCGCCGTCATCTCCATGGGATCCCGGGAGGATATCGACGCGGCGGTGGCGGCGGCGGCAGCGGCTTTCGAGAGTTTTAGCCGCACCAGTGTCGAGGACCGCCTGGCACTGCTGGAATCCCTGCTCGCCATTTACAGACGCCGCTATGACGAGATGGTTGATGTCATCACGATGGAGCTCGGCGCCCCGGTGACCATGTGCCGCGACCAGCAGGCCGATGTTGGCGTCGGGCATTTGCAGGGATTTGTCGATGCGCTCAAGGAGTTGTCGGTACGCGAGACGCTGACCAACGGCGACGTGGTTCTGCGCGAGCCGATCGGCGTCTGCGGATTGATCACGCCTTGGAACTGGCCGGTCAATCAGATCGTCCTGAAGGTCGCGCCGGCGCTGGCGACCGGATGCACGTGTGTCTTGAAGCCAAGCGAATTCACACCGCTCAGCGCGATGTTGTATGCCGAAATGATCGACGAAGCCGGGTTGCCGGCCGGAGTGTTCAATCTTGTCAATGGAGACGGCCCCACGGCCGGCGCCGCGTTGTCACGTCATCCCGATGTCGCCATGATGTCGTTTACCGGATCGACCCGGGCAGGGACGGCCGTCAGCAAGGATGCGGCCGATACGGTCAAACGCGTGACCTTGGAGCTGGGCGGCAAATCGCCGAACATCGTCTTCGAAGACGCCGATCTGGAAGCACGGGTTGGCGAAAGTATCGCAGAATGCTTCAACAATACCGGCCAGTCGTGTGACGCACCGTCCCGGATGCTGGTCCAGAGATCCGTTTACGACAAAGTCCTCGATATCGCCAAGGCGGCCGGGATGGAAGCCTCGGTCGGAGACCCGATCCGGGAGGGCGACCACATCGGCCCATTGGTCAGCCACATTCAGTTCGACCGGGTTCAAGCCCTGATAGAGGCCGGTGTCGACGAAGGCGCGCGCCTGCTGGTCGGGGGCCCGGGCAAGCCGGACGGCTATGAGACCGGCTATTTCGTCAAGCCCACCATCTTCGCCGACGTGGCTCCGGATATGCGCATCGCCCGCGAGGAAATCTTCGGCCCGGTGCTGGCGATCATGCCGTTCGAAACGGAAGACGAAGCCATTGCCATCGCCAACGATACCCCGTACGGCTTGGCGGCCTATGTTCAGACAAGCGACGAAGAACGGGCGGAACGCGTCGCGGCCCGGTTAAGGGCGGGCATGGTGCACATCAATGGCGGTCCGCACCGCTATGGCAGTCCGTTTGGCGGTTACAAGCAATCGGGCAACGGACGTGAAGGTGGGCGGTTCGGCCTCGAGGATTTTTTCGAAATCAAGACGGTGCACCGGCCTTAGAGCGTTTCATCCTTAGACGGAACCATTCTGTTTCTCGAGCGGCCTGGTCATCCACCAGGAAGACGGGGCCGCGCGATGCCGGGCATCGCGCAAGCCGTCTGACGCCGTGGGGGGCGGCCGCTCGGAAACCCGGAGGGACGGGCGTATTGGCGCCAAATCCGGCGGCTGCCGTCTCGGCCATACTCCCGGTATGGCCGTCGCCGCCAGCCTTGGCCTTGGCGCCAATACGCTCCGTCAGAATGTTTCCATCTAAAGAGGAACTGCTCTAAAGCTTGTAGACGGAAACCGGTTCGTCGCGGCCGCGGATCTCCCGTTCGCCGAGATAATCCGGGCTGAGGTCCGAGACCAGTGCCATGCGGGTGTCGCCGCTGAGCAGGATGGCGCAACTGTCGTCCGGACCGGCCATTTCCTTGCACAGCGCTTCCAGGCGCTGGCCGACATTCACGGTGTCGCCGACAATGGTGTAGTTGATACGCGACTGCGAGCCGATATTGCCGACGACCACGGGGCCGGTATGGATGCCGACGCGCATGCGGATGACCGGCTGGCCGTGACGCTCCAGACCGGGGTTGTCGGCGACGATGGCGTCGCGAATGGCCAGCGCCGCCCGGCAGGCCCGGTCGGCATGATCGGTTTGTTCGTCGGGTGCGCCCCAGAACGCCATGACGGCGTCGCCCATGAACTTGTCGACCGTACCGCCGTGCTGGTCGATGCAGTCGGTGACGATGGAGAAATGGTGATTGAGATAAGCCGCCAGCTCCTGGGCCGGCATGCCTTCGGACAACGGCGTGAAACCGGCGATGTCGGTGAACATCACCGTGACCTGGCGCTCCTCCGACGCCGTCGCTTCGGCGCCGTGCCCGAGCAGCCGGCGGACCAGCGGACGCGGCACGTAGGTCTCGAACCAGCGCAGGCCGTTGACCATGGCGTTGAAGGCCGCTGCCGCGTCGTTCAGTTCGCGGATGCGGCTGCCCGGCAGTTCGGAAATGGCGGCAAGATTGAGGTCGCGCACCCGGTCCGCGGCGACCGCCAGGCGCTGCACCGGCCGGGCGATCTTGCGGCCGATGTAAATGGTCGTGGCGATGGCGAGGCCGAGAATGATCAGGCCGACGGCGCCGGCGACGGCCAGTTTGACCATTTCGGCGACTGCGTCCCGCATGCGGATGTAGATGCCGACGGTCCACGGTTCGTCGCCGTATCCCCGCAGTTCGTTGTAGACGAACAGATACCGCACACGGTCCGTCCGCGTCATATGACCCCGGTTGGAGGTGGTATCGTCGAAAAACTGCGATTCCTCGCGCCGGTCGCGCCAGATGCCGCGCATGATGGGGTCCGGGAATTCGGCCAGCGCCGGCAGCGGCTTGCTTTCGGACAGGCCCAGTTTTTCCGGTTTCATGTCCGGGTGCGCGAGCACCGTGTACTGCCCCGACAGAATATAGGAGCTGGCAACGACGTCCTCGCTGTCCGGATCGGCCGACGCCAGCGCGGCGTCGTTGGCCGCCAGCATGTCCGACAGCACTTCAGCCGGAATCAAGGCGACCAGGACGCCGACGAGCCCGCCAGGACCATACACCGGGTAATGATAGTTCAGCAGTGGCGTGTTGAACGGCGAGCGCCAGATCACGGGGCGCCAGGCCGGGTCCTTGCTGGCCCTGGCCGCCTTCAGCAACATCTGGATCATTTCGTCCTGGGCGAGGAAATCGCGGTAGATCAGGCCTTCGTCCCGTTCGACGGCGGTGATCTCGCCGTCGGCCTTCACGAACGCGACCGACGCGATCTGCGGCGTGGCGGATTGCGCGCCGGTCAGGATGTCGATGGTGCGGGTGAGATCCGCTTCGAGACCGGGATGGGCCGTCATCCGGTCGGCAATGTAGGCCAACTGGTTCTCGGCCGGCCGCAACAGAGCGTCGATGCGCTGTTCGATTGAAGCGACGGAGAGCCGGCCGTTGATCGCCAGCAACTGCAGCGTGTTGTTTTGGGCCACCAGCAACGTAATGCCCAAAACGGAAAGTACGGCGACGAGCACCAGGGCGCCGACGCTGATCGTCAGGGCCAGCACGATGGCCGTGCCCCGGCCGGGAACGGCGACCCGCCGGTTTTGCTTGGCGATCAGGGGAGACGAAGGTTCAGCGTCTTCAGCCATGGAAATACCGTGTCAGCATCGGCGTGTCTGGGTCAAGCTGTTCATATGATCGCACTCAGCGCGTTTTCCAAGGTTTTCCGGTCGGAAACACGGACCAAGTGAGAAGGACAACGCCGGCAATCCGAACTCCCGAAACCCGGCAGGGGAAATTGGACCGCGCAGGACCGCGAGAGTGCGTCGACAAGCGCGCATTCGTGACCTCCGGGAAAAAGGGCAACAAGGGCTGGTGACGATACCGTGGTCAGATGGTCGACGTGCCACCGTTTAGACTTGTCCCGCCGCAAGTGACGCCCGACGCGGGCACGCAAACCGCCGGGGCCGTAAGCGCTGCCGACATAGGCATAACAGCCTGCGGGCAGGGTCGGGTCGCCCAGTCGTGATAGGGCCAGGCGCACAGGCGCGGATAGTTCGAAGACAAGCGCATAGGCGCCGGGATCGGCCGGCAGGTCCAACTGATCCGCGGCCGAGTGTGATCTACGTGCGCGGCGCGGTGAGGGCATTGGTCATGGTGGCCTGGGCGATCGGTTTGTCCGGTTTGCCGTCCTCGTATAAAACGGCGTCGCCGAACAACAGGCTGCGGCCTTTCTTGACGACGCGCACATCACACATCACGTCGCCGCCGCCGGCGGCGCGGAAGAAACTGGTGTTCTGCGACACGGTCGCCATGTCGCTGAAGCCGCCGATGGCGCTGATGGCGGCGAACACCATGGCGGTGTCGGCCGCCGCCATCATGGCCTGGCCGCACATGATGTCGCCGAGCCGGTTGAGGCGCGGGCTGAAGGGGATGCGCATGAGCACGCGTCCGTCCGCGATCTCCTCGAAGCGCAGGTCCATTTCGTTGATCCACGGGGCGAAGTTGGCGGCGAGGAAATCTTGCGCCTCGCTCAAAGTCATGTCGGCCATATCCAGCGTCCCGGTCGATCAGTGGCGGCGGAAGACGTCGTCGACGTCCACGTCATAGCCGTTGGCCAGCCGGTTGGTTTCGTTGAACATGCCGACCACGGCCATCAGCTCACCGAGCATTTCATCGTCCATGCCCTGCTTGCGGGCGGCGGCGGTGTGGGAGTAAATGCAGTACTCGCAATTGTTGGTGGCGGATACGGCGATGGCGATCAGTTCCTTGGTCAGCGCGTCCAGTTTGCCCGGCGCCATCACCTCCTTGATGCTGTTCCAGGTGCGGGCCAATGTCGGCGGGTGACTGGCGATCGTCTTCCAGAAATTGGGAATGAAGGTGATGTTGCGGGTCTCCAGGATGTCGTCGTAGACCTCGCGGACCAGGCCCTCAGATTGTTCGTATTCCACCATCTCGACCGTTGGCATGCCGTCATCTCCCAAAGTAAGCGAATCCGAAAAGAAAAGGCCCGCCCGGAGGGGCGGGCCATCTGTGCGTTACCGCAGTATAGCCTGATATCGGCCGTGAACGCCTAGGCGATGTATTGGCCGCCGTTGATGGTCAGGGTCGATCCGGTGACGAAGCCGGCCTCGTCCGCCGAAAGATAGGCGACCGCGCCGGCGATTTCCTCGGCCATGCCCAGCCGTCCCACCGGGATGGTCGCGATGATCTTGTTACGGATTTCTTCCGGCACCGCCTGTACCATTTCCGTGTCGATATAACCCGGCGCCACGGCGTTGACGGTGATGCCCTTGGCCGCGCCTTCCTGGGCCAGCGCCTTGGTGAAGCCGATCATGCCCGCCTTGGCGGCCGAGTAGTTGGTCTGGCCGAGCTGGCCTTTCTGGCCGTTGATCGAGGAGATATTGACGATGCGGCCGAAGCCCCGGCTGCGCATGCCCTCGATGACATTGCGGCACATGTTGAAGCACGACGTCAGGTCGATGCGGATGACATCGTCCCATTGCTCCGGCTTCATGCGGTGCAGGGTGGCGTCGCGGGTGACGCCGGCGTTGTTGACGACGATGTCCACCGGCCCCAGGTCGGCCTCGACCCGGGCGATACCGTCCTGACAGGCCTGAAAGTCACCGACGTCCCACTTGTAGACGGCAATGCCGGTTTCGTCCTTGAACTTGTTGGCCGCTTCGTCATTGCCGCCGTAGTTGGCGGCGACCGTACGTCCCTGTTCCTTAAGTGCGATGGAGATCGCCGCGCCGATACCGCGCGTGCCTCCGGTAACGATTGCTACGCGTGACATAGTTTTTGGCCCCCAAGTCCCAACAATGTGATCGGGCCGCCCCCAATCAGAAACCAGCGACGGCCCAACCGGTTAGTCCCGTTCGACGCACATGGCGATGCCCATGCCGCCGCCGATGCACAACGTCGCCAGGCCCTTCTTGGCGTCGCGGCGCTGCATTTCATGCAACAAGGTGACGAGAATGCGGGTGCCCGAGGCGCCGATCGGATGGCCGATGGCGATGGCACCGCCGTTGACGTTCACCTTGTCGGTATCCCAGCCCATGTCCTTGTTGACGGCGCAGGCCTGGGCGGCAAAGGCTTCGTTGGCCTCGACCAGATCCAAATCGTCGGCGCTCCATCCCGCCTTTTCAAGCGCCAGCCGGCTGGCCGGAATGGGGCCAGAGCCCATGACGGCCGGATCGACGCCGGCCTGGGCCCACGAGGCGATGCGGGCCAGCGGTGCGATGCCGCGCTTGGCGGCTTCGTCGGCCGACATCAGCACCACGGCGGCGGCGCCGTCGTTGATGCCCGATGCATTGCCGGCGGTTACCGTGCCGTCCTTCATGAAGGCGGAGCGCAGGCCGGACAGGGCGTCGACGGTGGCGCCGTGGCGGATGTACTCGTCGTCCTCGACCACGGTCTCGCCCTTGCGGGTCTTGATGGTCACCGGCACGATCTCGTCCTTGAAGCGGCCGGCCTTCTGGGCTTCCTCGGCCTTGTTCTGCGAGGCGACCGCGAACGCGTCCTGGGTCTCGCGGGTGATCTGCCACTTCTCGGCCACGTTCTCGGCGGTGTTGCCCATGTGATAGCCGTTGAAGGCGTCCCACAGGCCATCCTTGATCATGGTGTCGATGAATTCCAGGCCGCCCATCTTCTGGCCGTTGCGCAGATGGGCGCAGTGGGTCGACTGGCTCATGCTTTCCTGGCCGCCGGCGACCACGACCGAGCTGTCGCCGTTCTTGATGGCCTGGCTGCCCAGCGCCACCGAACGCAGACCCGAACCGCAGACCATATTGACGATCCAGGCCGGCGCCTCGTTGGGAATGCCGGCGCCGATGGACGCCTGGCGGGCCGGGTTCTGACCCTGGCCGGCGGCGAGGATCTGACCCATGATGACTTCCGACACGTCGCCCTTGTCGACGCCGGCGCGGGACAAGGCTTCCTCGATGGCCACCTGGCCGAGGTAGGACGCGGATACTGAACTGAGAGAACCGTTGAACGAGCCGACCGGCGTACGCGCGGCGGCCGCGATAACCACTTCCGTCATGGATCAATCTCCTGTTTGACGCCTGGTTTTGAAACGGGAGAGGGGCGAACCCCTAACTTTCGGTTTATTGATCGAATCGCCGGGGAACACAACAGGCGATACGGGATTTACGTGGCGGCGCGGGCGTTTTTTTCAAACTTTATCGTTCGTGCACAGCCAATCACGCAGTTCCGGCCACAGTCCACGCTCGGCGCGGGCGCTGACGACCATGCCGATATGGCCCGACGGCGGGGTCAGGACGGTGACCTCGGGGATGAGATCGGCCAGGACCCGGGCCGATTCGGGCGGCACGATCCGGTCGGTCGACGGAATGGCCAGCAGGGTGGGGACTGTCAGGGATTGCGGCCTGACCGGTTCATCGGCGATGCGCCATTCGCCCCGGCCCGGCGTGTTTTCGCCATACCACTCGCCCAGACATTCCCGTGCCACCGGCGCGGTCAACGGCACCCCGTCGTTGAGCCAGTCTTCCAGGGCCACGAAGTCCCGCGCCAGATCGGATTCCGGGTCAAGCCGGGCAAACCGCAGGAACTTGCGCACGGTCAGGGCCGGGTCGAGGGCCAGGAAAAAGGTTTGCAGGACATCGATCGGCAGTTCGCCCATGGCCTGCATCACCGGCTCCAATGTCCGGCTGGCATTGCCCAGCATGCGGGCCCGCGCCGCGTTGCCGGCGTGAAAATCCCACGGCGTGGCCAGCAGGGCGAGCCGGTTGATTTTCTCGGGCCGCCGCGCCGCCAGCGCCAAGGCGAGGTTCCCGCCCATGCAATAGCCCACCAGCCCGACCGGCCCGCCGGCCCGGTCGGCCACGTCGTCCAGGATGGCTTCCAGGCGGCCGGCAATATAGTCGGTCAGGCTCCAGTCCGTTTCCTCGGGGCCGGGCGCGCCCCAGTCGACCAGCAACGGCCGCGCCCCGTTGCGCGCCAGCCAGCGGCAGAGGCTGCGCTGTTCGGACAGGTCCAGTACATATCCCCTGTTGACCAGCGACGGCACGAACAGGGCGGCCGGGCTGTCGCCGCCGAAATCCAGCACCCGGGTGCTGCCCTGCGACCACAGCACGGGCGGGTCGGCCAGGTCGCGGCGGTAGGGATGGCGGCGGTAGACGTCGATGGCGCCGAGCACGGCAGTCAAGCGGTTCAGGGCTTCCGCCGAGACGGCCTGCGCCAGTGCCCCCGGATCGATGGTATTCAGGTCGGCCGTCAGGTCCACGGCCTTGGACGTCAGGTCAGGACTCCAGGGCAGCAATCCGGCTCTGGCACTCGGCAATGCGGCGACGGAGCTCATCAGCGAGCTCCATGTCGTGGCCAGGTGCAGGGCCAGCGGTCTCGGCCCCTGGCGCCAGATCGCGTCCTCTGCCGTTGCCGTCCGCGTCTTTGCCGTCTGTGTCGCCGTCATTGTTCGATTCCGCGCCGTCGCGCCCTGCGATCCGCTTGCCGGACAGCGAGCGCAGCATACTTTCCAGGGCTTCCGAAAGAAACTGGTCGTCCGCCAAGGCGCCGATCTGGTCCTGCCAGAGATCGATAAAGCGCCTGGCGGCCGCGGCCGCGTTGTCCGATTCCGCCTCGTTGGGCTCGTTTTTGTCGTTCATTCCACCAGTATAGGCATAGCCCCGGCGATCGCCAAACAAGCGCCGATTGCCCGGATTCGCCGGTCCGCCAATCATTGGCGCGCTGCACAATGGGGTTGCGCGCTGCAGCAATAATGGGTGAAATGGCCTGTGGCGTTGCCGGAACCGTTGCGTTTCCGCCATCCCCGACGGCGTTCCGTTTCCAATGAGGTTTCCGTGGCCGAAGACGACAAGACCGAGAACGAACCGATCACGATCAAGAAGTACGCCAACCGGCGGCTCTACAATACGGCGACATCCAGTTACGTCACCCTCGACCATCTGTGCCAGATGGTGAAGGACGGCGTCGAGTTCGTGGTCTTCGACGCCAAGACGGGCGAGGACATCACCCGTTCCGTGCTGACGCAAATCATCTTCGAGGAAGAAAGCAAGGGCCAGAACCTGCTGCCCATCAGTTTCCTGCGCAAGCTGATCAGCTACTACGGCGACAATCTGCAGGGTCTTGTGCCCGACTATCTGGAAGTGTCCATGGAGGCGTTCGCCCGCAACCAGGACCAGATGCGGCGCTATATGGAGGAAACCTTCGGCGACATGAACCCGTTCAAGTCGTTCGAGGAAATGGGCCGGCAGAACATCGCCATGCTGCAGCAGACCATGAG
>JANQFL010000079.1 GCA_028277845.1 Sneathiellales bacterium | reverse complement strand
AACGGGCATTCTTGTGCATGTTCATTCGGGCCGTCCTCCGAGCAAGTCTGAAGCTTGGTAACTCCAGTCTCCTCGGTCCGGCCCGAATGGACAACCTGTCGAAAGATCACAATTAGATACATCTGGTAGAACGGCTTGTCCTTCACCCGTTCGCTCAGGAAAATCATGCATTTGCCGTCGGCTGAGCGGCACCCTTCGCCCGCTCGCTTTCGAAATTGGGTTGCCGGGCATCCGAGAATGGCGACGCTTGGGAGACGGCGGGTAACAGGACGAATAGGACGAGGGCGAGGGTCAGTCGAAACTTGGACAGTCCGTTTTTCGGCGCGAACCGTGCGCCGGCGTTGGTTGCGAGTTCATCTCAGTATCCGGCGCCGAGGAGCGTCATGCCAAGACCGAATCGGAGTCTCCACTGCCGCCTCTCGTGACCGGCTTGATCAAGGTCAATGATAATGCGAATGATTATTAATACTAATAGATGATCGACAAAAAAACTCGGCTTAACAGGGGAATCAGACGTGAGTTCGGCAGAGGCTGGCGGTGGAAAAAATGCTGCCGTCAAAGATCGGCGGCGGCAGGGGGACCATCGCCGGACGCTGGCGGGGTCTTTCATCGCCATGCTGGGGCTGGCATTTGGGTCGGGGGGCTGGCTGGCCTGGGCCCCGGCGGAATGGAACTGGCCGGCGTTCCAGGTGGTCCTGGTGGTGCATCTGGTGGCCGGCGGTCTGTCACTGGTCCTGTACCTGTTCTACGTCATTGTCCACCTGCGCGAGACCGAGGGGTCGGTACTCGGCTTCCTGTTTCCCTTCCGATTGTTCGGCGGCGGCGAGGACGCTTCCGGTTCATCCTTCGGCAAGCGGCTCAGCGGGCATCTCCTGCACTGGCACACCCTGGCGGCGCACCTGACGGGTGTGGCGTTCGTTATCCCGGCTCTGTTGTGGTATCCCGGCGTCATCGTGATGGCGGGCAAATCGGCCTATGCCGGCATGTCCTGGGCCCATTTGATCCTGTCCATCCTGACCGCCGTGTTCTGGGTGTTCCATCTGCGCCGCGTTCCGATGGCGGCCAGCGGACTCATCCGCAGCCGCATGCCCGGCGCAAGCCGACGGCTGAGTTACTATGCCGCCGGATCGGTCGTGGCCGTCATGGTGCTGACCGTCGTCCTGCCGCAGCAGGGCTCGACCGGCCTCGCGCCGGGCAAGGATCTGCCCTACTACTCGTTGCCGTGGGGCGACGATCCCTACTTCCCGGCGGAATGGAAAACCACGGACGGCAAGCTTATCGATTGGCGTCGGGTGCCGTCGGCCGAGGTCTGCGGCGAATGCCACAAGAAGGAATTCCGCGAATGGGTCTCGTCCATTCACGCGGTCACCGGTCCCGACGTGATCTACGAATCGACCATCATCACGAATGAATTGGACAGCCACGCCGGCGGCGCCACGGCGACCGAAAAGATCCGCTGGTGCGATTCGTGCCATGAGCCGCTCGGCATCCTGGCGGGCGGGGGCTCGCCCATCAACAGCGTCGGCCCCAACGAGGCCCTGGAAGAGGGCGCCAGCTGCATCCTGTGCCATACGGCGGTCGAGGCCAGGCCGCTGGCCGGCAACGGCGGCCTGACCGTGGCCCTCAACGAACTGGACCGCCACATCGACCCGGCCCTGATCATGGCGGCGCCGCAGCAGCATGCCCGGTCCATGCAGGCGGTGTCGTCCAACCCGATGATGGCCTCGTCCGACATGTGCGGTGCCTGCCACACCGAGATCCGGCCGCCGGAGGTGAACGGACAAAGCGCCATGCACCTGCAGGATACCTACGACGAATGGCGCCGCACGTCCTACGCCCGCGAAGGCATCCAGTGCCAGAACTGCCACATGACGCCCGACCCGGCCGACTATGTCGCCCGGCTGAAGAAGGGCGAGCGGCCCGAGCGGGTGGTGTCGCACCGGTTCGTCGGCAACAACTACCTGCTGACCGATCCGTCCTTGCCGCAGACCTTCCTGCGCGGCGGCCCGCCGACCGGTCACAACACGCTGCTGACCAAGAAGGAATGGCTCGAGGACCTCGGCCGCCAGCAGAAACTGATCCTGGCGTTGCTGCAGGAAGCCGCGGATCTGAAGGCCGAGGCGCGGCCGGGAAAAGACGGTGACAGCCTCGATCTGGCGGTGACGATCACCAACTCGGGTGCCGGCCATCACCTGCCCACCGGGCCGCTGGATCAGCGCTATATGTGGCTCGAAGTCAAGGTGAACGACAGCACCGGCAAGACGGTCTTCCACAGCGGCTGGTTCGACGGCGAGAAAGGCTACGAGGATCCCGATGCCGTGAAGTACCTGAAAATACTATACGACAAGGACGGCAATCACATCCGGAACCATGTTCTGTTCGATGTCGACCGCCTGGAATACACTCGCAAGCCGATCCCGGCCGGCCAGTCCGACCGCATTCCGTACACCGTTCCGCTGACGGATGCGGCGCCGGACGGTGACCTTACCGTCGAGGTTCGCCTTTGGTACCGGCTGGCCCTGCAGGACATCGTGCAAAACATCCGGGACAAATTCGACGCGGGCTTTCACGCCATCATTCCGCCGGTGCTGATGGAGGAAACCACGGTCACCGTGCCGTCGCCGCGGGGCGGTCAAGCGGCTCTGAATGTATCGCCGGCCGAGGTGTCGCAATGAGCGAACTTGTAAACGAAGCGGCAAAGAAAAAGCCGCTGACATTGGAGCCGTTTCTCGTCGGCGCCGTCATGCTGGTGGCGGCCGCCCTGATTCCGCTGGTGCTGCCGGAGTCCCTGTCACCGGAAGAGGCCCGAGTCAAACAGGCCCGCGACGACATCCGCGCCATCCGGTCGGCGCTCACCGGTTATGTGGCGGAAGCCGGAAAACTGCCGACGACGGAACAGGGGCTCGGCGCCGTCGCCGATCCCGCCTTTGCCGACGGCGGCATCCTGTCCGGTATGCCCTACCTGCCGAAAGACCCCTGGGGCCGGGATTATGTCTACCGGTTTCCCGGCCTGAACGCCTATTTCGATATCCTCTCGCTGGGTCCGGACGGCGTCGAGAGCGACGACGACGTCGTCGGCTGGCAGCCCTATTGACCGGGCAGGGAAACGTCTCGCCGGACTTGTGGCGGACCCGGTGACGGTCTATTATGCAAATGATAATCATTCGCAAATAAGGGATACCGATGTCCGAGACCGCCGAACAAAAGCCGCAGCAGCCCATGATGTCAGGGTGGCCGGCCAGGCTGATCTGGTTGCTGGCGATAGGGCTGGCGGCGGCCGCCGCCTATCGCTGGCACGCCATACACTGGGGGCAATGGGTTTGGTTCGCGGCGTTCATCGTCATGTCGATGCTCAGGGCGCCGCACGCCGCGACCTATCGGAAAAATACCATCGTCGACGACCGCAACGACCGGCCGGAACGAATCGTTCTGGCCGCAATGTTCGCGACCATGATGGTCCTGCCGCTGTTTTATCTGGCGACACCGTTCCTGTCCTTCGCCGACTACACGTTGCCGAATTGGGCCACGGCCATTGGCGCCGCCGTCCAGGTGCCGTGCCTGTGGCTGTTCTGGCGCTCCCATGCCGATCTCGGGCGCAACTGGAGCCCTGGACTGGAAGTGCGCGTGGATCACGGCTTGGTCACCAACGGAGTCTATAGGTCCATACGCCATCCGATGTACGCCGCAATCTGGCTGTCGGTGCTGGCGCAGCCGTTGCTGCTGCAGAACTGGATCGGCGGCGCCTTGGTGGTGCCGGCGTTTCTGGCCATGTGGGTGATCCGCATCCCGAAGGAAGAGGCGATGATGCGGGCGCAATTCGGGCAGGTGTACGACGATTACGCCGCCCGTACGGGACGGGTTTTTCCGCGCCTGACGGCACGGTAGACAACGGGTGAAGCGGGTGCTGCGATCAGTCCTTTATTTGATTCCGTGTGGTCCAGCCGTCGTCCGTCTTGATCTGCACCTCTCCGGAAAAGCGGTGCTGCCGAACCGTATGATTTTCGAAAGTCTGGGTATTCCACGGCGTCGGCCAAACGAACCAGCCGAGCGCAGCCATGACGGCGACCACGATCACGATGTGCCAAGGGCGAACTTCTGTCTGCATGGGATCCAACAATTGCAAATAAGAATGAGACGCATTATTAGAGTGACCGTCTTGTCATTTCCAGTGCTTTTTGTGCGTCCAATTGCCGCGCGATATGGCGTTATTGAGCGGTGGAAGGCGTTATTCGGAGTCAGGGTTCATGGTTGAACTCGTCACGGCCTATCCGGTCCCGGTCTATGCCTTCGTCATTGTGTTCGGCCTGGCCATCGGCAGCTTTCTCAACGTGGTGATCCACCGGTTGCCGCTGATGCTGGAGCGGGAATGGGACGCGGCGGCGCGGGAGTTTCTCGATTTGCCGCCGGCCAAATCAAAGAAGGCCGCAAAAAAAAAGCCCGCCACGGAAAAGATCAACCTGATTAGCCCGCGGTCGCGCTGCCCCGGTTGCGGGCATTCATTGACCGCCCTGGAAAATATCCCCCTGGTCAGCTACGTGCTGCAATCGGGCCGCTGTAAGTCCTGCCGGACGCCGATTTCGCTGGTGTATCCATTGATCGAAGTTGTGACGGCACTGCTGTTTGCGGCGGCCTTGTTTCGCTACGGCGCCACCGAACAGACCCTGTGGATGTGGGGCTTCGTAGCCTTGGCATTGACTCTGGCCGCAATCGACATCGACCGCCTGTTGCTGCCCGATCCCGTCGTCTATCTGTTGCTGTGGCTCGGCCTTGCGGCGAACGGCTTTGCCGCGTTCGTCGAGCCCGGTGCGGCCGTCATCGGCGCGATCGCCGGCTACGCGGTGTTCGCGGCCCTGGGATGGGCCTATGCCAAGGTGCGCGGTTACGACGGACTGGGCGGCGGAGACGCCAAATTGCTCGCCGCCTTGGGCGCGTGGGTGGGTTGGACCCAATTGCCGTTCCTGGTTCTGTGTGCCGCGCTGATCGGCATTGTCATCGGGGTGTTGCGGCACATTGTCGCGGTGCCGCCACGGGTGACCGAAACCGGGGGTAAATCCGAAGTGGTCGCGGCGTCCGCCTTGGCTATTCCTTTCGGGCCGCCCCTGTTGTTCGCCGGGGCCTTGTTTCTGTTCCTCGGCCCGGAAATTCTAAGGGATTCCACGTGGTTCCTGAGTGTTTGGCGTTGACGGGACCGATCGATGCACGCAGTACAGAGCGGGAAACCTGACACCGTTTCACATGGGTTCGGGCGGGGTGAGCGCGTTCATGCGGGACTTCAATGCCGGAACACCGATCTGCGTGCCCCGTGTGGACTCCTCGAATTAATAATGATATTCATTCTCATTAGCAAAATATGAGCGACGGGTCGTACGGGCGCGGTGGTCGCGCCGGCGAACCCGGTGATCGAACGGTGCGGTGGGCGCATGGGAGATCCATGAACACTGCCCCGTGGTCGCGAATAAACATGCGTCCGAAAAGGGGCGGCGTACACAGTGTCGGGAAGAGTGTCATTCGGGAATATGACTGCGTGGTGCGCGCGCGTTGCGCTGGCCGCCGCGCTCTTGGCCGTCGGCGCTATCCCGGTGTCTTCGCAGCAGGCCGAAGAGACCCCAGCCAATGAAGGCGAAACCGCGCCGATGCCGGTTCGCAAGGGTCTGGTCAAGAACCTGGAGACGATCCAAACCTACTACGACACGGTGCGCAAGGCGCTGGGTGAGGACGCCGCGACGGTGTCCAAGGAATCGGCGGCGACAACCGAGCGCCTCAAGCAGTCGCTCGACCGGTACCGGCAGTTGACCCAGGACGGGCTCGTTCCGCCCAGGACACTTTGGCCGGCGGGGCCGGGCGGTAGGGCCGATTTCGGGCGCGATCCGTTCGCGATTACCGACCGGCTGCGTCACGTGTCCATTCAGGGCGGTCTCGCCAACGCATTCGTGCCCAGCTCCGGCGGCGCCGGGGTCATTCCGGCGATGAAGCTGCGCGGGCTGGTACGCCAGGCCGTGAAGAAGTCAAGGAACAGCGCCCAGAACGGCAAAAACACCCAGAAGGAAGCACGGGTCGCCGCGTTGCTGGAGATCGAGGGCAGCGGCGTCCATGTCGTGCGCGAAGGCGATACGGTGGGATTGCATGAAATCGGCCGCAACACCGTGCTCAAGGTGGTCAAGGTCGATTCCCTGAGCGTCATCGTCGAGGTCGGTTCCCTCGGCCAACTGATCATCGTTCGGTAGTCCGGAGTAGGGGTCGATGAGGACGGTGTTGCGACAGGCGATGATGGTGTGGATTTGCGCCTTCTTGATCGTGTTCGCACCCGCAGCCCTGAACACCGCGATCGCCGCCGGCGAAAACGAACGGATCCAATCCCTCGAATTCAAGGACGCCCGGGTCATCAATGCCATCCGCGTCCTGTCCGAACTGACCGGCGTCAACATTGTCGCCACCAAGGCGGCCGGCGCGAAGGAAGTTTCGCTTTTCATCCGCGATACGACGGTGGGTGACGCCATCGACGGCATATGCCGCGTCAGCGGTCTCTGGTACCGCTACAATTCCAAGACCCGTGTCTACCTGTTGATGACGGCGGAGGAATACAAGCAGGACATCGTCGTCTACCGCAACGATCAGACCCGGGTGTTCACGCTGCAGCACCAGAACGTTCTTTCGGCGGCGCGCATCATCGAAGGTCTGTTCGATCCCGGCCGGGTCGAGGTGACCGAAGACGCAGACGAAGACGGCCTGGAGGATATGGGGGCAGGGGGCAGCAGCAGCCGATCCGGCAGCAGTTCGTCTAGATCTTCGTCTTCGCGCACTGACGATCGTGACCGGCGATCGCGGGACCGCGACCGTCGCCGGTCGAGTGACCGGCGCGGCGGCGGACGGAGTGGCTCGTCCTCAAATTCCGTCATCTCGATTGACGGACGCGACCTCACGGCCGGTCAGGTTGCGGCATTGAGGCCTGAACAGGACGATGCGTTGCCAGCGGTGTCAGTGCAGGAACTCTCGCGCGTTACGCGCAACGTTCCACCGATCTACATTACGACGAACCGTATGCACAACCAGTTGTTCGTGCGCACGGCGGATGAAGAGGCCATGGCGGATATCGCACGCATCATCAAGGATGCCGATAAACCGCTAACGCAGGTTCTGCTGGAAATGAAGATCCTGCAGTTCACGGTGGGTGACGATTTCCGCTCGATTTTCAATATCGGGTTGAATTCGGACAAGACCAAATCCGTGACCTACAACGGCTCCAACATCACCGGACCGGGCACGTTGCTGAGCCTGGGCAATCAAGCCCTCCAGGGCGGCCAGTTTCTGTTCCAGATACTGGACGAACAACTGCAAATTCAGCTCGAACTGTTCGAACGCGACAACAAGGTCGAGGTGCTGGCCACGCCCATGTTGCTGGCGGCCAACAACCAGCTCGCCACCATCTTCATCGGCGACGAAGTGCCGGTGGTCACGGGAAGCGGCTCGCAAACCACCATCGTCAGCGACGGCAACACGACCACGGCCGGCAATGCCATCGAACAGGAATTGCGCGAAATCGGCACGACGCTGGAAATCCGGCCGCGTATCAACAGTGATCGCACGGTGACGCTGAGCATCTTCCAGGACAGTTCGGAGGTGAAGGAAAACAACGCCACCATTCTGGTGCCCGGCGCCGGGGGAACCCTGGTCACGCAAACCATTGATACAGTATCCAGTTCCAACATCAGCGGTATTGTTGTCGCCCAGGATGGGCTGACCGTCGCCATCGGCGGCCTGATCAAGAAGAAAAAGAACAAAGACATTCAAAAGGTTCCACTGCTCGGTGACATTCCGGCCGTTGGAACGCTGTTCACCAAGAAGGTCGATGAGGAAAGCAAGACGGAACTGGTGCTGCTGATTACCCCGCACATCATCACGTCCGCCCCCGAAGGCGAGCAGAAGTCCCGCCAGCGCTTGGGCAGCACCTCGGACAACCCGGAAATCGACCGGGGCGGGTTTCAGGCCGGCAAGAACCGCACGCCCTCGGCCCTGGATGCGGGCGGCGCGGTCGAAGACTTCATCATCATGACACGGTTTGCCGCCAACAGTCTGAAGGACCGCAAGCCGGTCGACCGGTCGATGATCCCGACACGTCTGAAAATCACCACGCCGGTCTTCCTCACGTCCGACGGCAGCCTGGAGATCACGCCCCATTCTTCGTGGCGGCGCGGGTCGTATTACGTCACGGCGGTCGTCATCAAGAACAAGGCAGGCAAGAATCTCGTTCTCGACGGCGGTCGGGTGGCCGGCAACTGGCGGGCCATCACCTTCGACCGGCCGAGCCTGGCGGCGCATGGCCGAACCGGCGACCGCGGCCTGGCGTTTCTCATTTCCGATCAACCCTTCCTGGAGACATTGGCCGAATCGCCGGAGTACGCCACGGCCAAACGGTTGGGGACGCTCAAATGAAACAGATTACCCGTGCAGTCGTCTTTTCGTTCGTGTTGACCGCCCTCGTGGGGTGCGCGGCCGGCAGCACCAAACCACCATTGCCCGGCAAGGCGGACTTCCAGCCGCCGGCCATGTCCGGGGGTGCGGCTCCGGAGGAGACCCTGAGCATGTACGTCTTCTCGGGTCCCCGTTTGCCGGGCCGTGACGGCCGGCGGTCGGGATTCAATATCCGGTTTTCACTCTCCGGCCGTTGAGGCCGTTCCTCCAACCAACGCAAACGGATCTTTAGATATGTCCTTGCAGAAATTGGCGAATACACCGTTGTTCGGAACCTCTCCGAGAAACGAAGGGTCGGGCTCGTTCATTCTGAAAGCCGGGTTGGTGGCGTTGGTCGCCGCAATCGGCGCCTTGGCCTATTACGCCTACAAGGCCTATTACCTGCCGGCCTATGGCGACCGGCCGGAGGAACTGGCCTATCTGGAGGGCCAGGATCCGCGCGCGTTGGCCGGCGGCGATCTGACCCACTTCAAATTCGGCGAAAACAGCTTCGCCGAGGAAGCGGCCAATCTGCCGTGGCAATTGTCGCGCGACTTCGACGAAGGCGACGGCCACTTCGAACGTCCGTTCAAGGAAGCGACGGCGTCGACTCAAGGATCGTTCAACGACGGTCTCGGTCCGCATTACAACCGCACCTCCTGCGAGGACTGCCATTTCTCGGACGGCCGCACCGATCCGGTGCCCGGCGGCAGCCTGTTGGTTCGTCTGTCCGTGCCCGGCAAGGGCGCCCAAGGCGGTCCCAATCCCCATCCGGTTTACGGCGGCCAGTTCGGCGATGTCGCCAGCGCCGGCGTGATGCCGGAGGGCTCGGTCGAAATCCGCTACGAAGACGTGCCCGGCACGTTCGGGGACGGCACACCCTATACCTTGCGCAAACCGACGGTGGTTCTGAACGACCTGAACTACGGGCCGCTCGGCAAGGACATCATGATGTCGGCGCGCGGGGCGCCGTCGATCTTCGGACTGGGCCTGTTGGAGGCGATCTCGGACGATACGCTGCTGGCCTGGGCCGACCCGGACGATGCCGACGGCGACGGTATTTCCGGCAAGGTCAACCGGGTCTGGGACAACGACGCCAAATTCATGGCCATCGGCCGTTTCGGCTGGAAGGCGGAAGAAGCGACGCTGATGAACCAGGCCGCCGGCGCCGCCGTCAACGACATGGGGGTGACCAATCGCCTGCATCCGGCACAGCCGTGTAGCCCGAAACAAACCGACTGCGTCAACACGTTCCACGGCGATGCCGAGGGCGGCTATGAAATGTCGGACAAGATGCTGGAGGAAATGACCACGTATCTCGAGTTCCTCAGTGTCCCGGCCCGCGGCCATCTGGATGATGAACGCGTGGTGCGCGGCGAGAAGCTGTTCGCCGACGCCGGGTGCGCGTCCTGCCACAAGACCAACGTGGTCACCGGTGACGACCATGTGCGCCGCCGTCTGCGCGGCCAGGCGATCCAACCGTTCACGGACTTGCTGCTGCACGACATGGGCGAGGGTCTGGCGGACGACCGGCCCAGCTTCGCGGCCAACGGGCGTGAGTGGCGCACCGCGCCGCTGTGGGGCATCGGCATGGTCGAAACCGTCAACGGCCATACCAAATTCCTGCACGACGGCCGCGCCCGTAATCTGGAGGAAGCGATCCTGTGGCACGGCGGCGAGGCGGAGGAATCCAAGGAGGCGTACCGCACGTTCTCCAAGGTCGACCGCGACGCCATCATCGCCTTCCTCAAGTCGCTGTGAGGCCGGCATGACGGGAGCGTCGCTCGAGGCCGTTGCCACCGACACGCCCGCGTCCAGCAAAGGAACGCTGGACCGGGCCGTCGCCCAGTTGGACGATGTCGTCGTGGGCATGGAAACGCCGGTGCGCCTCAGTGTCGCCTGCATGCTGGCGGGCGGGCACCTGTTGCTCGAAGGCCTGCCCGGCGTCGGCAAGACGACGCTGGCGCACGCCCTGGCGGCGACCTTCGGCCTCGATTACCGGCGTATCCAGTTCACCAGCGACCTTCTGCCCTCCGATGTCTCCGGCGTCACCATCTTCGAGCAGACCGCCGGCGCCTTCCGGTTTCATCCCGGGCCGGTCTTTTCCCAGGTGGTGCTGGCGGACGAAATCAACCGGGCGACACCCAAGACGCAAAGCGCGTTGCTCGAGGCCATGGAAGAACGGCAGGTTACCGTCGACGGTGAAAGCCACGCTTTGCCGCAGCCGTTTTACGTCATCGCCACACAAAATCCCACGCAGTTGCTCGGTACATTCCCGCTGCCCGAAGCCCAACTCGACCGCTTCCTCGTGCGCGTGCATCTGGGTTTCCCCGATCGGGCCGCCGAACGCCACGTCCTCGAAGGCGAGGACCGGCGGGTGACCCTGAGTGGCCTCGCAGCGGTACTGGACGCCGATGCGCTGGAACGGGTGCAGGCGCAGGTTCGGTCCGTTCATGTGACGCCGGCATTGCTGGATTATGTGCAGGACCTCATCGCCCATACCCGGGAGTCCGGCCAGTTCGAAACCGGGCTGTCGGTCCGGGCCGGCCTGGCGATGATTTCGGTGGCCAAGGCCTGGGCGTTGTTGCAGGGCGACGACGCGGTCGTACCCGAGCACGTCAAAGCGGTGTTCGGCGCCATCGCCGGTCACCGGTTGCGGCCGCTCGAACCCGGGTTGGATGCGGACGGCGCGGCGCGTCTGGTGCTCGACACCGTCGCCATCCCGTAGTGCTATGACCGGTATCGAGGGAACGGCGAAACGGCCCCGCGTGCGCCCCACCGGGTTCGGTGGCGCGTTTTTCGTTGCCGCCCTCGCCGTTTTCCTCATCGCCGTGCACTACAGCAGCAATCTGGCGTTCGCGCTTTGCTTCTGGATGATCGCGCTTCTGGCGCTGGGATATTTCGCCGCGTGGCGCAACATGGCCGGTGAATCGTTTGCCGTGACGTCGGGACGGCCGGTGTTCGTCGGGCAAGGCGCCGTGTTCGGCATCGAGGCGCGGGATGTGGCGGGGTTGTCGGTGCACCACGTCGAAACCGACGCCGGCCCGGTCGAAGCGGTGGATGGCACCCCGGGCCACGGCAGCGCCGCAACGTTTGAAGTAGCGGCATCGGCGCGGGGTATGCTGCGTCTACTGGCGGTGGTCGGGGCGAGCCGCTATCCCATGGGACTGTTCGAAGCCCGCGTCCGCATCAGCTTCGGTGCGCAACATCCAGAGTGCCTGGTCTATCCTCAACCGCACGGCGCGCAGCCTTTGCCGCAGCCGGAAGACATGGCCGGGCGCCGATTGCAGCGCGATCCCGACGATTTCGACGGCGTGCGGGACTACGCGGCGGGGGATCCGCTCAACCGCATCCATTGGAAGGCCAGCGCCCGCACATCGCGCCTCGTGACCCGGATCTATGACGGCGCCGCCGGAATAGACCGGCTCATGCTCGACTGGCGTAGCGTCTCCGGCCTGGGCGCCGAACCGGCCGTGTCGCAATTGTGCCAGTGGGTGCTGGAGGTCAGCCGGCAGGGCCGTGAATTCGGTCTGCGGCTCGCCGGCAATGAGATCGGGCCAGCCGCCGGTGACGGCCATCGCGACCGGTGCCTGCGGGCGTTGGCCCTGCACAAGGCGTGAGCGGACGAAATGAACGCCGCCGCCATACCGTTCGCCCGCTATTTTATGAACCGCACGCCGCCGCGTGCAGTGCGCGGGCGGCCGATGATCGTCGCGGCGCTGGCGCTGGCGGTGGCTTCGGCATCCCTGATCGTCGCCTTGCCGTTGTGGACCGCCGCCTATGCCTTGGCCGCGGCCGTTCTGGCCTGGGTCCTGCATCGCCGCCGGGTCCGGCGGCGCTGGCCGTTCGTCGCGGCCGGCGGCCTTGTGGCCGCAGCGGTGATCGTTGCGACATTATCGTGGTCGAGCGGCGATTTCATCATGGCCGCCCTGGTCTGCGGCGCCTGGCTCAAGCTGGTGGAATCGCGCACCGTGCGCGACTGCCAGGTCGTGTTGCTGCTGGGCCTGGTGATCATGGCCTACGCCACCCTGGAGACCCAGTCGGGTATCGCCGCCATCGCCTTGATCGTGCATCTGACGCTGGTCGTCGCCGCGCTGATCGACCTGCACGGCGGCGGGCTCGGCACCCGCCGGTCGTGGCAGCGCACGGCCGCGCTGATGGCCCTGTCCCTGCCGCTGATGGCCGCCTTGTTCGTGTTCTTCCCGCGCATCACGGGCTCGCTGTTCGACCTCGGTTTCGCGCTCGGTCTGCCCACGTTGATCGAAACCACGGAGGAAAAACAGCAACCGGCCCTGTCCGATACCCTGTCGCTCGGCGATATCGCCAGCCGGGGCGGGTCCGACAGCCGGGTCATGGCGGTGACGTTCCACGAAGGCATCAAGCCCTTCTTCAACGGCGTGCCGCCGCGTTATCAGCTCTACTGGCGCGGGCCGGTGTTGTGGCGCTATGACGGCGTGTCGTGGCACGGCCGCGAAGGCTGGGAGAAGCGCTCCGTGCGCATGAAGGGCCGCTTCAACCGGGTCAAGCTGGAACGCGACCTGATCGAAACCGGCATCCTGTCGGCCTACATGGTGCGTGTGCTGCCGCATAATTCGTACTGGCTCTACGCCCTCGATATTCCGGCGATGTCTGTGCCGTCGGCCTTCGTCACCCGCGATTATCAACTGGTCAACATGAACCCGGTGCGCGAAACGCTGAAATACAACGTCAGTTCCTACCTGGAATACAAGGCCGGACGGTCGGTGACCGAGGCCGACCGCGCCCTGGCCCTGACCATGCCGCCCGGCCAGGACCCGCGCCTCAGAGCGATGGCGGAGGCGTGGGCGGCCGAGTTGGGGACGGGGCAGGCGCTGGTCGACCGGACGCTCGATTACGTCGCCAAGGGGTACGAATACAATCCCCAGGCCAGACTGCCCGATGGTCCGCATCGCAACGACCGTTTTCTGTTCGATGCGAAGGAGGGCCACAGCGGCCACTTCGCCAGCGCCTTCGTTTTGCTGATGCGGGCCGCCGGTCTGCCGGCGCGGCTGATTTCCGGCTATCGAGGCGGCACCAAGGTCGGGCTGACCAACAACCTGATCGTCATGGAGAACAACGCCTATGTCTGGGCCGAGGTCTGGTCCGAGCGCTTCGGCTGGGTCCGCTTCGACCCCGCCGATCCCTATGTGGGACCGGCCCTGGGGGCGGGTGGCGGCTTCGACATCATGTCGACGGAGGAAGAGGACGACGAGGCCGGCGCCGAGGACGGCGACGACGAGAAGGACAAGCCGAAAAGCGCCGCCAAGCCCGAAGACGCCCAGGCGCCCACCGGCGGGTTCGTCGACCACAGCGAAAATCTGGATGCCCATGTGGGCGACGAGGAGGTCAAGGACGACAGCCAGGAGCCGGCATGGACGTTCCTGAACCGGCTGTGGCGCCAATGGGTGGTCGACTATGACGCCGACAATCAGGTGGCGCTGCACCAGGCCCTGTCCGGCGGCACCACCAACTGGCAGAAACTCATGCGGCTGGCGGGCTATACGCTGCTGGCCATCGGCGCTGTCTACGGGCTGGCCTGGTTGATCTGGCGGGCCGTGGCGCGGCGTCTGGCGGAACGGCGCCGGGATCCGTGGCGGCGCATCTTCGAAAGCCTTTGTCTGGCCCTGTCCCGAGCCGGACTTGTCCGGGCCGACACCGAGGGTCCGCTTGAACTGGCGGAACGGGTCACCCAGCGCTTCGGAGACCGGTCGGAGATCGGCCGGGGTGCCGTACCGGTGCTGCGGGCCTACGCCGCGCGGCGTTACGGATTACGTAGGGGAGAGAACGCATTGACGGTGGAGGCGGCCTGGACCGCCGTGCGCCGTGTGTCGCGTCTCGGGCGGCGGAGCCATGCATGAGACGCATTGTCGCATCCCGAGACTCACATATTGACAATTTTAACTGAATTTTAATAATGAGAATGATTTGCAATTGCAGTTTTAGAGGATCGTTTTCGGGCCACGGTTCGATGGGGACACGAGGACGTAACAATGCGGATGCCGGCCGGTTCGGTGGGGCATGGGGGTGTCGTTTGCCGGCCCGGTTGGTTCGGCGGTCGAACCGCGACCGTGCCGGCAACGCGACAGGTGGCGGCAATGTCTGAGGTCGGGGAAAAGCCGTCGCGCAACACCAACCGGGCCGTGGTCGCCAAGATGGTGGAGCTCTACAACGACCTGGTCCGCCACGACGGTTACGGAGAGGTGCGGGTCGAGATCAAGATCATGCGCCGCGGCCAGAAGGAAGTGATCATTCACTGCGGCAAGCAGTATCGCTATGTCGTCGATTATCCCGGCGACGAGGTGGAGCTGGCCTAGGCCGGCGAAACGGGAAGGAGACAGTGTAACGCGTTTATCAGTCGCTGAAACCGATCACGGTTAGCCACAAGATGTCGGGCCTGAGGGGCGTTCGTGAGGAACGGTGGCGCGGCGGACGGTGACCGGACGATGGTTTCGCGAGATACCGCATCGGGCGGGCAGAAGCCTTTCGGTGCGGTCGCGCAGTCAGTTTCGACAGGTTTGAGGCGTCAAGCCAACTGCGCAGTCATCGCCGTTGCGTTGTTGCGGGCAGAAGCCCGGGCGGTGCGGTGGCACGTTGGGTGAGTTCCTGTGGGTGGAATCCGTCAACGGAATTTTCAAAACCAAATCTGACGGAGTTAACAATGAAGTTCAGCAGAATTCAGCGTCGCCGCCGTCAAGCGGGTTTTACCCTGCTTGAACTGCTGGTTGTCGTGGCCATCCTGGCCGCGGTCGCCGGCACGGCCACCATCGCCCTCCAGGACACGGACGCCCGCGCCTCGGCCGCCGCGCACGTGGCCATGATGGACGAACTCAACAAGGGTATCCGGACCTTCCGCGTGCTCAACAACAACGCCTATCCGAACAATTACGACTCGTTGCTCGAATGGGGTGGCACTGGCACCCCCGTTGCGTTGACTCGGGCTGGATTTGAAGCTGCGGATGTGCAGCCATATACGCCGCCAGCTGCAACCACCGCTGGAGATCTCTCTAACGTGATGCTGGAACGGTTGAGCGACATCGGCATTACAAATATGCGTATCGCGAACACCACACTGAATCCGGACGGTGACGGTGATTGTTCCAACATGCAGGGGCTGATCAATAGTCGCGGCAACGCCGTCGTGGCCGGCAATATTTACCTCAGCCCCGCCGCAAATGGCTGCGGTGAGAACTATGTGTTCTCGACGGCTACACCGGTTGATCACATCAATGCACCTATCATGGTGTGGACCGGCGGCACTGAGCGTATCACGGGTGTCGAAACCACCAACGATATCGACATTGCCGACTTCACGAATACAGATGCTGACGTTCCGCTGTTTATGGTCGTTGGCCTTGGCCCGAGCACGACCCTGTTCGACGTCGCCAACCTGGGCGGCATGACCACGGTTCCGGTCTACCGTCATGTCGGTGACGACCAGTACAACCGCTTCCTGGCTCTGTTCCACATTGCCACGACCGACGGAACGGCCACGCCGGTTCCTGTCGACCAGGTGCTGCTGCAGGCCATCGTCGATGGCGCCGGCGACACCAAGGAAGAAGAACTGGGTGAGTGGGACGGTACGCGTAACACGATCTAAGTCTCCACGATGGGTATGAATGCGCGCCTCGTCACACCTTGCATTCATATCCTTCCCCTTGGGCCGGTCCGGGCGCTCTCGCAGCCGGGCCGGCCCTTCCTTACTCTGAGTGATTTGACCGTTTGATGACCGTGCGACCGAATTCCAACCAGAACGGCTTGACGTCGTACAAGGACCGCCCGGTCCCGTGCCACGTGCCTGTCCGCGATTGCCGTGGTTTCACGCTGCTGGAATTGCTGGTCACGTTGTCGGTCCTCGTATCGCTGGTGGTCATCGGCGTGACCGTTTTCAGAGGTAGCGACGATGTCGCCGAATCCCGCATGATCAATGCGGAAATCCGCCAGGTGGCGGCTGCCGTCGAACGCTTCCGCCAGGACACGGGCTATTATCCCAAGACCGGCCCCTTCGCCGTGGCCGGCAGCGGCAGCGGCCAGGTTCCTGTCAGCGCCACCGAACCGCCCCAGTCCCCGGCTAATTTGTCCCAGTTGATCGAGGCACCGATCAATGCCTCGAGCGCCGAGATCATGCCCTGGAACACCGAAACCGGGCGTGGCTGGCGCGGACCCTATCTGACCACGTTCGGCGAAGGCACGGTCACGTTCGGCGACGGGTTTTCCGTCGACGGCGATCAGACCACCAGTCCGTTGGACGGCACGGCCCGGCGGGTGCCGGGTATCGCCGATCCGTTCGAACGCCGGCCCGAAGGTGCGTTCTTCGTCTGGCAGGAGCCGACGTCCGCCAGAAACGTCGAACTGCGCGGCCGGCCGTACCTCTATTTCATCGACCCTGCGTCCGGCGCGCCCGGCAATGTCGTCGGCTGTGCCGTGCCGTGCCTGGTTTCCCTGGGACCGGACGGCGAATATGACGGAGGAGGGGGCGACGACATCGTTTTGAATTTCTGATTAACCGAGTCCCGCGTCTGTCATGAGAAAAACCGGAATGAACAGTTTTGTCCTTTTGTTTGCGTTGCTGCTCGTGCTGCTGCCCTGGGCGGTGGCGCCCGCCCAACAGGATGCGCGCGAGGACTATCGGCAAGTCAACCTGGACCGCTTCATCGAAACGCAGCGGCCCATGAAACCGGGCACGAAAACCATCCTGCCGCCCCGCGGCGTGCGCTTCAGCGCCACTATCAAGCGCCATCCCGAAAAAATCACCGTCAAGTATCTCTACACGGCCTTGTCCGTGATGAACGTCGAGCCGCTGCCGGTGGTCAATCACCGTATGTTCGTCGCCACCGACCAGGGCAAGGTCATCCCGCTCTATGTGGAAGACCGCATGGTCAAGGCGATCCGCAAGCACCTGCCCGTGGAGCGGCGTGTCCGGTTCCTGGGTTATCACGTCTACAACTATTCCAAGGGGCCGGCGATCGTCATTTCCGGGGTGGAGGACTAAGCCGTGACCCTGCCCGCGCCGTTCCGTTCCGTTCTCCCCTCGCGGCCTTCTCTCCGGCCGCGAACCGTGGTTGCGGCGCGGCGCGGGCAGGCCGGTTTCACCCTGCTGGAGCTGCTGGCCGTGGTGGTCATTCTGTCCGGCGTGGCGTTTCTCACGCTGCAAAGCCTGGGCAGCACCGACGATCAGTGGCGCTTCGAGGATACCCGCAACCGCCTGGCCGCCCTGCGCACGGCCATCGCCGGCGACCCGTCCCGCACGGCCAACGGCGCCCCGGTCCTGTCCGGCTTCGTCGCCGACGTCGGACGGTTTCCCCTGTGCCTGACCGAACTGCTGCAGGCCAGCGGCAACGACTGTAACCAGGATACCGTTCCGGATACGGCGATTCCCGTCTACGGCTTTCAATCGGCGGCCAATATCTTCGTCGGCTGGAACGGGCCCTATGTGGAAACCACCACCGATTTATCCGGCAACCTCGTTTACCGCGACGCCTGGGGCAACGACGGCAACACCCATAATTCCGGTTGGAACGTAACCGTAACCGCCGGCACGTCGGTCCAGGTGGTGAGCCTCGGGCTGGACGGTGCGAGCGGCGGAAGCGGCACCTACGAAGCGGATTTTCCACCGTCCGGCAATCTGGTTGTCGGCGCGGATGCGTTCGTCAATGTGCGTGATTGGCAGGTCAAGATCACCGTGACCAACACCGGCGGGTCGGCCTCGACGGCGCGGACCGTCTGCGCGCGGCTGCATTATCCGGTCGACGGAGCCCTCTCCAACACGACCACGACGACACAGGCCTTGCCGTCCCTGCCTTCGGGGGACTCCGTCGAACTGACCTTCGTGCCGTCGCCGGGCGCGGACCTTCTGGTCCCCATCGGCGTGCGCTCGGTACAGTTGCTTGAGGATGGCGCTTCCGCCGGTTGCGTCGATACGTTCGACGCCAGCACGCCCGAGCGGGTGCAGATCGTGCCGCGAACGACGCCCACCACATTGTCCTTTACCCGCACGGTGACGTCATGAGCAGATTTCGTTTCCCCATCTTCGCGCTGCCGTCGCTCTCCAAGCGGGTGCTGGTGTTTCACAGCGACGGGTTTTCCCTGAGCGGTCTGGTTGCCGAACTGCGGGACGGGCGCGTGAACGTGTTGGCGGAGGCGCACTCGCGGGCCGTCGATCACAGCCAGGCGGTCGGCGAAATCAAATCGTCGCTGCAAGGCAAGGTCGGCCCGGTGCCGCGGCGCGCGGCGCTGAGCACGCCGTCGGCCGTCGTGCAATTGCTGGAGTTGCCGGTGCATCCGTCGAAACCCCGGTCCGACCCGGAAATGACCGAACTGATCCGCTGGGAACTGGAATCGGTGCTGGCGGAACAGGCCGAATTGTGGGTCATCGGCGCCGTGCTCCAGGGGCGCGGCTATATCACCGCCGAACAGAGACTGCACATCGCGCAAATGCTGGCCACGGCCACCGGTCCGGACGGCGGGCGGTCGATGGCGCGGTTCGGTGAACTGGCGGTCGAGCAGGGCTATGTCGACCGGACGCAATTGGAGGAATGCCTGCGCGTCCAGGAACGTCTGGCGGTGGTCGACGAGGACGTCCTGTGCCACTGGCAGCCGCAAACCGTCAAGGACGCCGAGGGCGGCGAGTACCACGCCTGGCTGGCCTGCGCCATGGGCCGTTCGGCCCGCGATGTCTGGACCTCGGCGCTTCAGCGCAACGGGTTGAAGCTGACCTGGATCTATCCGTCGATCGTCGGCGGGGCGCTTTCGGTGTCCAACGCCACCGGGCAGTCGCTCCGGGCGGCCATGGGCGAAGTGGTGGTGCTGGACCTGCACGCGGACCAGATGGTCAGTGCCCGCCTCGCCGGCGGCGTCATCGCCGGATTACGGGTCGGCCGCCGGCCGGTGGAACCGGTCACCGCCGCGCAATGCGCCGATCTGATGCACGAGCACCTGCGCGCTGAAACCGAACGCATCGTCGTGCATGGCGGAGACGCCGGCTTGGTCGACGAACTGTCGGCCCGTCTCGGCCGGCAAGTGGTATCGGAAGACAGCCGTCGCTGGATCGCCGAAGGCACGGCCGCGCACATGCTGGGCGTGGCCCGCGACGTGCTTGGCGTACGCATTGCCGCGCACGATCCGTCGCCGCCCATGTGGCGTAACGTGACGGCCATCCGGGCGGCCGCCGTCTTCAGCGCCATCGCCGTGACCGGCGGCACCGAAACCTATCTCCGAATGTCTGCCTACGATGCGGAAACCCAGTTGGCACAGCGCGAGGAGGAATTCGAGGAACGGTCGCAACTATCCAGGAAGGTCCAAACCATCAATTCCCAGGCCAAGGCATTGCGGGATCAGGTTGAAACTCTTCAAACCGCCGTTGCCGACGCCGACGCCCGATTGACCATCATGGAAAACGTGTTGCTGGCACGGGTGAAGTCGGTGCCGGGGATCCTGCGGGCCTTGCAGGGCGCCATGAACGACGATGTGGTGATTAATGGTATCAGCGAGAACTATTCAAGCACAGGCATCTATCAGGTCAGCGGCTGGGCGCTTACGGATACATCCGCGCAGTTGTTCATGAACCGGCTCGATCGCAACGTCGAGCGCTGGCAACTCAATGTTGTCGACGAGAGTGTCGCGCGCGCCAACGGTCCGATGGACCTGGACGGATACCGCATCCAACTGCGCATCGTGCCGCAAGGGGAGGCGGAAGTCGCCGGGGGGAACGGTTCACCAAAGGCCGGGGAGCGCAAGCCATGATCGACTATTGGAGGCGCATGACCGCCGGAGAAAAAAACAGGGTCATTATTCTTCTCACAGCCTTGATCATCGCGGCCTATTTTCTGCTGCAATACCCGTCGTCTCATGAACGGGCGTTCGAGAGCGAAAAGCTTCTGAACCGGAAAATCAACCGCATCGAAACCCGCTTCGGGAAGATCCCCGAACCCGATGCCTCGGCGACGCAATTGGAGCGACGCCTGGGTGAACTAAAAACGGGTCTGGAGAGAACGCGTACGCGCTTGGCCAGCCTGTCTCCGCGTTTCGCGTCGCTGGACTCGGTGTCCGATCTGCAGCGTTTGCGCCTCGAAATCACACAGTTGTCGGAAACCAGCGGCATCAACGTATTGCGCCTGAGCAAGCTGAATGAATCCAAGAACCAGGCGACCGCGCAGGAAACAGGCGAACTGCTGCGCCAGGAAACGGCCAATCGGTTTGGACGGCCGCTGCTCACCCTCTCGGCCGAGGGTCACTACCATGCGCTGATGCGGTTTCTCGAGGGACTGCAGGGCCTGACTTTCAACGTGTCGGTCGTGCGCCTCGATCTCAAGATCGATGGCGATCGCAGCGGCAAGGCGTCCGCCGGCATGCCCGTGGACGCTCAAAAACTCAAGATCGCCCTGCTGCTCGCCCTGTAACCGCGGAACAAGAACGATATCATGCATGAACTTCTCGACAGGCTGCTGCGCCAATGTGTCGATATGGGCGCGTCGGACTTGCATATCGGCGCCGGTGCCGTTCCGGCCTTTCGCCTGCACG
The DNA here is from genome assembly GCA_028277845.1 of Sneathiellales bacterium. Classification (GTDB taxonomy): domain Bacteria; phylum Pseudomonadota; class Alphaproteobacteria; order JANQFL01; family JANQFL01; genus JANQFL01. The sequence continues at coordinate 33,257 of JANQFL010000079.1, read as the reverse complement.
GCCTGCTCGAACGTCCGTCGGACGAACCGGTGCCCGAGGAGGATGTCGACGCTATCGCGTTGTCGCTGATGCAGGACTACCAGCCGGCGGTGTTCAACGAGCGCAAGTCGCTCGATCTGGGTGTGTCCGCCCACGACAGCCGGTTCCGGGTCAACGTCTATCGCGAACGGGGCAAAACAGCCCTGGCCGTCCGCATGCTGCCGAAGGACATGCTGTCCCTGACCGGATTGCACCTGCCGCCGCAGTTGAACGATCTGGCGAAACTGCACAGCGGCCTGGTTCTGGTCTGCGGCGCCACCGGCAGCGGCAAGTCGACGACGCTCGCGACGCTGATCGACGAGATCAACGAAAAGCGCGCCTGTCACATCATCACCATCGAGGACCCGATCGAGTTCGTGCATGAGGATCGCCGGGCGCTGATTCATCAACGGGAGCTGTTCACAGACGTGCCCAGTTTTCCCGATGCCGTCCGCGCCGCCTTGCGGGAAGACCCGGACGTGGTGTTGATCGGCGAGCTGCGCGACACCGAGACCATCCGCACGGCTTTGACCGCGGCGGAAACCGGCCACCTGGTTTTTTCCACACTGCACACGGGCGACGCGGTCGGCTCGATCGAGCGGCTGGTGGGCAGTTTCCCGGCCGAGGAACAGGTGGTTGCCCGTCATCGCATCGGCATGTGCCTGCGGGCCGTCGTGGCGCAGCATCTGCTGCCGGCGTCGAACGGCCGGGGGCGGGTTCCGGCGGTGGAGATCCTGCTGGTCAACCCGGCGATTTCCAATCTGATCGCGACCAGCAAGTCGAAACAGATCTATTCCGCCATGGAGGCCGGCCGGGCCGACGGTCTGCAGACCCTCGACCAATCCCTGGCCGAACTGGTCCGGGACCGCTGGATCACCCCGGACCAGGCGCGTCAACGTGCCCGCAGCCCCGACGCCATCGACCAGATGTTGCGGGGCCGGCCATGACCATTCAGGAAAGCGCCCTGCTCAACGCGGGCCTGCAGGCCGGGCTGATGGACCAGGAGATGCTGTCCCGCTGCCGCGTTCAGGCCCGGCGCGAGCGGCTGCGCCTGCTCGAAGTGGTCACGCGGGAAGGCCGTTTTCCCCTGTCGTCCCTATACCGGGCCTATGCCGAGTTGCGGGCCATGCCGTTTCTCGATGCCGCCTCGATGGATCCCGACACCGACAGCATGACCCGGTTGTCGGCCGCCCTGGTACAGCGCCGGCGGTTTCTGCCGGCCAAGGGGCTGGACGGCGGGCACTACCTGGTGGTCGCCGACCCGGACGATCATGTGGCGACGGACGGCGCCAGCCGGACGCTCGGTCCGGATTTCCGCATAGCCCTGACCGATCCCATGACGCTCGCCCGCCTGTTGTCGGACGTGCTCGACGGGGACGGCGTGGGGCCGGCGGGCGAGCAGACCGATTATGTCGCCTTGCTCGACGAGATCATGAAGGAAGCCTATCTACGCCGGGCGTCCGACATTCATTTCGAGCCTGACGATCGCGGCCTGAAAGTGCGCCTCCGGGTCGACGGCCGGCTGCAGGAGTATCTGCGCGTTTCCACCGGTGCGGAGCGGGACGGCCTGACCACGCGGATCAAGGTGCTTGCCGGCATGGACATATCCGAGCAACGCATCGCCCAGGACGGCGCCTTCGCTTATGAGATCGCCGAATGGGACATCCCCGAGACCGACATCCGTGTCGCCGTCATGCCGACGCGCTTCGGCGAACGCCTGACACTGCGCTTGCTGGGCCAACAGAACGAGGCGTTGACCCTCGAGGCCCTGGGCATGCCGGCGGTCATTTTGTCGGAATTCCGCGAAGCCATCCATCGGCCCCATGGCATTGTCCTGGTGACCGGTCCCACGGGCAGCGGCAAATCCACGACGCTGTACGCCGCGTTGCGCGAACTGGATACCCATCGGGCCAACGTGATGACGGTGGAGGATCCGGTCGAGCAGGTCATTCCGGCGATTTCCCAGGTTCAGGTGACCCAGAAGGTGGGTTTCGCCGAAGCCGTACGGGCGTTTTTGCGGCATGACCCGGACGTCATGCTGATCGGGGAAATTCGCGACCGCGACACCGCCGACGCGGCGTTGAAGGCGGCGCTGACCGGTCATCTGGTGTTTTCCACCCTGCACACCAACGATGCCGCCGGCGCCGTGACCCGCCTGATCGACATCGGCTGCGAACCCTATCTCATCGCCGCCACCCTGATCGGCGTGATCGCCCAGCGTCTGGCCCGGCGGCTGTGTCCGCAGTGCAAATCACCGGTTGCGGCGGAGGAGGGAGACGAAGGCGTAACGCAACAATGGCACGCCGGTGGCTGCGCCCATTGTCTCGGCACCGGTTACCGAAGCCGCATCGGTGTGTTTGAATCCCTGTGGGTAGACGATGACCTGTCGGCGCTGATCGCGCAAGGCGGGGGCGAGACCGTCTTGCGTGAAAACGCGACGCATTACAGATCCCTGCGCGAGGATGCGCTGGAGAAACTGCGGGCCGGGGACACCAGTGCCGACGAACTCCACCGTCTCGGTCTGGTCGGTGCGCTGGCGTGACGGAATTCAGTTACATCGCGCTGGACGACAAAGGCAAGGAGAGCCGCGGCACGGTCAATGCCGGTAACGGACGCGAAGTGGCGCAGATCCTGCGCCGCCAGTCTCTCTATCCGGTCAGCATTCAGGAATTCGACGGCACCGGCCGGGGCGGTGGTTCCGCACGCTTCCAAATGCCGCGCATCGGCGCCGGCATCAAACGGCACATGCCGGCGACGCGTGGCGACATCATGTTCCTGTTCCGGCAGTTCGCCCTGATGCTGCGGGCCGGACACACGGCCGTCGAAACCCTGGAAATTTCGTCGAACCTGGTCGGCAAGAAATCCTTGTCCCACGCCCTGGCGCGAATTGCAGACGCGGTGCGGTCCGGATCAAGCCTGTCGGCGGCGATGGCCAGGGAGGACAAGTTGTTCAAGCCGCTCATGACCAACCTGGTGGCCGCCGGCGAGGCCAGCGGTACCCTCGATACGGTTCTGGAGCGGATCGCCGACAATATCGATTCGGCGCTGGAACTGCGCCGTCAACTCATCACCGCCACCCTGTATCCGACCATCGTCATCATCGTGTCGTTCCTGGTGCTGTGGTTCCTGATGACCAAGGCCATCCCCATGCTGGCGAGCTATTTCGCGCGGCGCAACATCACCCTGCCGCCGTTGACCCAGTTTCTGATCGACATGTCCGATTTCATGATCCTGGTTGGACCGTACCTGGCCGGTGCCGTGGGCCTCGGCACCTTTCTGGCCTTGGCCGCGTCGCGGACGAAGCGGGGCAAGCACGTGTTGGATGTCATGGCCTTGCACCTGCCCATTTTCGGTAAGTCGATCCTGCTGTCCCTTGTGGCACGGTTCGGCACGACCTTGTCCCTGTTGCTGGACAGCGGGCTGACGGTGGTCGATTCCCTGCGTGTGATGAGCAATGTGATGGGCAATTCCGTGTTCGTATCCCTGGTCGACCGGGCCGCCGACAGCATCCTGGCAGGACAGACCCTGGCCGCCAGCCTGACCACGAAGCAAATGCCCGATCTGGTTCAGCACATGGCCGCCATCGGCGAGAAGAGCGGTGAACTGGACACGGTTATGGAATCGGTCGGCACACATTACTACGGACTGCTCAGGGTCCGCGTGAGCCGCCTCGTTGCCATCATCGGGCCGGTCCTGATCCTGGCCGTCGGCGGCTTCGTCGCCGTGATTTACATCGCCACATTCCAGGCGGCGATCCAGGCGTCTTTGAGCCGGTAGGTCGGAAGCATCCGTTGAGCCAACGCATTGAAAGCGATCGCTACCGCATACCGGTGACCGATATGTCAATACAGTTGCTATGCAGTATCTGGCTGGGGGGACAGAAGTCCCTGGAGATATGCTTAACAATCAAAGGCTTAACGAGCGAACGATATTCGCGAAGGTATTCGAAATGTTTCGATGGTGACGGGCTCGAGCAGGACGCCGGGACCGCGCAACAGAATGGACACCATTGCCGTAGCAAAAACGGCAACCGCCGCCGCGAAGAAAAAGTAGGCGACGATCTCCGGCTGACCGATGACGAACAGCGACAGCATCAGCAAACCCGGAATGACACGAACTCGAAACATTGTTTATCTCCCAATGCCCGGAATCGGTATGGGAAATCTAGAGAGCCGTGGATAACAAAAGGTAAAGACACCGTCGTCCAGCCGGGATCGGGTCTCTCCCGTTCAGATCCACAACGTACCGACCGGCTGTCGTCATGATCGGTTTGCTCGGCTATTACGTGCTGCCGTTTCTTGCCATGTTGGCGGTCCTGGTCTTTGTCCACGAACTCGGTCACTACGCCGTCGCCCGTCTTTGCGGCGTGCGTGTCGATGTCTTCTCCGTCGGCTTCGGGCGCGAGCTGTTTGGTTGGACAGCCGCCTCGGGCACCCGGTGGCGCGTCGGCTTGATGCCGATCGGCGGGTACGTCAAGTTCGCCACCGACCACGCCCTGTCCGACGCGGAGACTTTTGAAAGCAAAAGCCTGCCGGCCCGCATCGCCATCGTCGTGGCGGGGCCGTTCGCCAACGTCCTGTTTGCCGTGCTGGCGCTGGCGGCCCTCTTCTGGCTCCATGGCGAACGCTCCACACCCCCCGTCGTCGGGTACGTGGAAGCCGGAGGGCCGGCCGACATAACTGGCATCGAACCCGGCGACCGAATCCTGCGCGCCGGCGGACAGCCGGTCGGCAGTTTCGAGGAACTTCGCCAACTCGCGCTGCTGGATGCCGGCCGGACCATGGTCATCGAAATCGACCGAGGCGGCACAAGACACGGCATGTCGTTGCGTGTCGAGGAGCGCATGATCCGCGACGTGGGTGGCCTGACAATGACGGTTGGCGAACTGGGTATGCGGCCGGCGCATGATCCGGTTGTCCTCGGAGTCGACGCCGAAGGACCGGCCGAGGTGGCCGGCATATTACCCGGCGATCGCATTCTTGCCGTCGACGGCAGGCCGATTGCCTACTTCGAGGAGTTGCAAACCCATGTACGTGCCGGCAACGGCGCGCCGTTGACACTCACGTTGCGCCGCGGCGGGGAGGAGGCCGAGGTCACCCTGTCACCGGCGGCCGGCGCCGGCGGCCGCTGGCTCATCGGCGTTGTTCGCAATCCCTCGCCGCGTAACACACTGTCGGCCACTCGCAGCTTCGTCCGTGGCGTCGAGGTTTCAGTCGACCTGCTGTTTCGGACAGCCAGGTATGTCGGCGACATGATTACCGGCGGCCGCAACCTGGACGGCCTCAGTGGGCCGATTCGGGTGGCGCAGTACGCCGGCCAGGCTTCAGCGCTTGGCATCGAGCAGTTGGTCATGTTGGCCGCCCTGATTTCCTTGAATCTCGGCGTCGTCAATTTGATGCCGATCCCGGCGCTTGACGGTGGCTATCTCGTCTTCTTCGGCATCGAGGCGGTCCGACGCAAACGCCTGTCCGAAGCAGCCATAAAACGGGCCCAGCAATTGGGCCTGTTCTCCGTATTGTTGTTCGTTCTCTTCGTGATCGGAAACGATTTCGTGCAAACCGGTCTTTGGGCGCGCTTACTCGCGATGACGCCGGGTGTCTAAACGAATGGTGCCATAACGAAGTCTGGCTAAACTTACCGCCCTCCTAACACCGAGACCAATCGATGCGTGAACCTTGGGCTAGTGTCCGAGACAAAAGGCCCAAAATCATAATCCGACCGGTTTTTGCTTTTATGCCGCGAGCAATGACTTCCCGTTACCAACTGTGGATATCAACTTCCTATCGAAACCGGTCTTCTTCAACAATCTCGGCTCTAAGCCGGCCCGCTCGGCAGTTTCGGACAACATCCGATTCTGGCGCAAAACCAGACATCAAGGTAGAGGTGCCGTATCGGCTTCAGCACTCAGCAGTGAGTCATTCCAGTCGTGCAAAACGTCGAACAACCGGTTCCAACTTTGTCCCTGCAGGTCCACCAAATTTCCTACATTTCTGTCGTTAGCACAGTGGAAACCGCTTTCCTATCGAAGCATCAGTCATAGTAACCGGCCCGGACGGCTGCGCCGATGAAATTGCAGATAAGGCGCTCGGCATGCACCAAGGTCGTGATGCCCACATCGAAACTGGGCGCGATTTCCACCAGGTCCATGCCCAAAACCCGGCCTTTTTTGACGAGGCCATGGATAAGCGTGTGCGTTTGTATCCAATCGAGGCCACCCGGCGTCTGCGCCATGACGGCCGGCATGATCGTCGGATCGATGCCGTCGGCGTCGATCGTCAGGTAATAGGGGCCGCCGTCGGGGATCCGGTCCAGAACGGCCGCCATACCCATGTCGTGCATGTCGTAAGCGGTGATGATGTCGCAGCCATAGGCGCGGGCGTCCTCGACTTCGCCGGTCCGGGCGCTGCCGATGCCGCGCATGCCGATTTGCACGATCGGTCCGAACCAATCCATTTCCGAGGCTCTTCGGATCGGGCTGGAATACCCTTCGGTCTCGCCGTTCACGTCGTGGCGCCAATCGAGATGGGCGTCGATATGAACGAGGGTGATGGTCTCGCCGTGCTCCTCGAGGGCGCGCATGACCGGGATCGGGATGCCGTGGTCGCCCCCCAGCGTAACAATGGTGGCGCCGGCACGAATGATCTTCCGGGCCGCCGCTTCGGCGCGCCGGTAATGCGCGCCATGATCGGACATGTCGGCGGTCACATTGCCGCAATCCGCCACCTTGATGTCGCGGCCGTCGAGCAGGGGTCCGCCGAGATCCCAATCGAAATGCTCACGGGTATAGTGCGTGTGCTCGGATGCATTGCGGATCGCATCGGGCGCCCGGCTCTGGTCGTTTGCCATTTCGCCGGGTTGATAGGGCTTGCCGAATGGAATGCCCAGGACGGCAATGTGGGCATCGAGCGCATCGAGATCGAGAGCCAATGGAAAATCCAAAAATGTTCTCGGCGGTCCGCTGGGTGCCTCGATGAGCATTGTTGCCTCGTTACCATTTCCCATCTGTCATGACCTATTGTTGAGTATCGCGCCGGGCAACCTCTGAGAATGGGAACATTCGATCACGTAGGCTGTTATTGATCGGGCCCGAACGCCGCAAGACAATAGTCCGTGCCGTCGACGCCGTCACCACCTTCCCTTGTTCCCTTTGGACGCCAACCCCTCTAAAACCTCGGAGACGATGTCCCATCCTATACGCAGGCCCGATTCCTTGGCATTCAACGACGACAATTTCCGCGAGACCTGGCAGCGCTACTACACCGACAAGCGCATCGTGCATCAGTGGTTCCAGGTGCATCTGGTCAATACGCTCGGTGTGCAGAAGGTGCTGGAAATCGGCCCGTATATGGGCCTGGTCACGGCCATGCTGGCCAACGCCCGTTACGACGTGACGACGCTGGACGTGGAGCCCCATGGCCCGCGCAACGGCGCGACCGGTCACATTCAAACCGATCTGCGGGAACTGGATGCGGCGCAAATACAGGGTTTCGACTGCATCGTTTGCTGCGAAACGCTGGAGCATCTGCACTGGGCCAAGGTGGACGGTATTCTCCGCGCCTTCGCCGACTCACGCGCACCCTGGCTCGTCATGTCCGTGCCTTACGAGGCGACCCAGTTCGGCCTGAGCCTGTATTGGAACCGCCATGTTTTCCGCAAACGCAGCTTCCTCAAGAAGTTGCGCTGGCTCGACCGCTTCGTCATCTCGGACGACGAGGATTTCGACGCCCACAAGTGGGAGGTGGGCTACAAGGGCTATGCCCTGGAAGATCTGCGCCGCAAGGTCGAGTCAAACGGCTGGCGCATCGACCGGCAGGACTTTACCGACGGGTGCCGGTCGGTTTTTCTGGTGTGCAGGAATATGTCGGCCGACTAACGCGTCGGGGATTCGGCGCCCGAATGCTCCTGCGCCAGGTTCTCCGCCGCTTTGGCCGCGTCCTGGCCCGGCACGTAGGGTTGTTTCTTGGTCGATTTGCGGGACTTGTTGCCGGGGCTGCGCATGGCAAACAGGCCCGACTGATCGTCGATCGATCTTGCCTTGTCGTTTCGCAGGCTCCAGACCAGTAGCCAGACGACGACAACCAGGGTCAAGGCGAAATAGATGGAATCCATGGTTCAGGCCGGACGCCGTTTTGTCTGCGAGGATTGCGCAATGGTCAGCTTATAACAGTCCCATCTTACCAAAAAGTGTATGGGCACATATCTCCTGTCCGTCGATATATCCCTGTTTTCCGCCAAAAACCGTGTTAACCTTTTGCCAACTGTGGCCATTTAGCATTGGAGATCAGGGACAGCGTCGCATGGATACCGCGTTCGAACCCGCAAGGGGACCGGACGCCTATACGGAAAGGTGACGCCATGCTGAAATATATCATCGCCGCAAGCCTGATCGCTTTGCCAGCACTGTCCCACGCCCAATCGGCCCCGCGCTGCGGCGACCGCAGCACCCTCGTCAAACGGCTGGCCGAGAAGTTCGTCGAGCAGCAGGTCGCCATCGGCGTGACCTCCAACGGCAAAATGGTCGAGGTCCTGGCGTCGCCCAAGGGCAACACCTGGTCGATCGTGCTGACCGAGCCGGGCGGACCGTCCTGCTTCGTCGCCGCCGGCGCCAACTGGGTCAACGTGGAGACCCGAGTCGCCGTGACCGATTTCGGCGACATTCCGGAATTCAGTATTCCCTGACCGTCACTTCCGGCCAAATGGCGCGCCAGTCCTTGCGCCCGGTGCGCGCCCGGAACACGTCCGGTTTGCGGACGAAATGCGGCGTCGGCCGAATGCACATGGCCATCAGATCCTCCAGGCCGAACGGCGCCAAGAGTTCATAGCTGCCCATCCCCGTTGTCCGTATCGCGACGCAGGTCGCCGTCTCCGCCCAATGCCGCATGGCGTCGTCCGTTGAAACATAGGGCGGATCGTCATTGCGCACATGCATGCGGGCCTGGTTTTTCACCGACCAGGGAAAACCGGGCAGCATGTCCGACAATGCCCGCTCCAAAGATCTCTCGACGTCTTTCGAGGTGTCGTCCGGGTCGAAATAAATCACGTCGATGTCGGGAAGCGGTGTCCGGTTCGGGCGACCGCTGAGCCGGTCCCACACGGCGCTGCGCACGAAGCCGGCGCCGATCCAGCCGTCGCGCAGGTTCAATTGAAAGACGCAATCCAGGGCGGAACGGCGGGTGTCGTCCCGGACCACCGTTTCGACGACGAAATCGGCGTGCGTCTGTGCCACGGGGCGCGGATTAATCCGCCGATGCGGCGATCGTGCCGGCCGGCGGTTCGGCGTCGGGCGTGACGTCGGCGGCCAGTTTGGACAATTCCGTTTCCTGCAGGGTTTCCACCCGCAGCAGATGTTCGGCGCCGGTCTCCAGTGTGCCCCGGTGCCGGGTCAGAATGGACAGCGCCTGCTCGAACGCGGCATCGATGATCTGGCGGACGGCCACGTCGATCTCGTGGGCCGTCTGTTCGCTGTACTGGCGCGGCTTGAAGGCCATGCCCTGCGGCGTGCCCAGCAAGGGCGCCGGGTCGCTGTCGTAGGCCACCTGGCCCAGGCCTTCGACCATGCCGTAGCGCATCACCATGTTGCGGGCGATGTCGGTGGCCTTGGCCAGGTCGTCGGACGCACCGGTCGACACTTCCTCGAAGATCAGCACCTCCGCCGCCCGGCCGCCCAGCAGCACGGCCATCTTGTTTTCCAGTTCCGCCCGGCTCATCAGATAGCGGTCCTCGGTCGGCCGCTGGATGGTGTAACCGAGCGCGCCGATACCGCGCGGAATGATCGATACCTTATGTACCGGGTCGGTGCCGGGCAGGGCCATGGCGACCAGCGCGTGGCCCATTTCGTGATGGGCGACGACACGGCGTTCATGGGGGTTCAGCAGGCGGTTCTTCTTTTCCAGGCCGGCGACGATGCGTTCGATGGCGGCGGTGAAATCGTCCATCGATACGGCCTCGCTGCCGTGCCGGGTGGCCAGCAGGGCGGCCTCGTTGACCAGATTGGCCAGGTCGGCGCCGGAGAACCCCGGCGTCAGGGCGGCAATCTGTTCGGCATCGACATCGTCGGCCAGCTCTATTTTTTTCAGATGCACGCCGAGAATGGCGATGCGGCCCGTTTTGTCGGGCCGGTCGACCAGAACCTGCCGGTCGAAGCGCCCGGCCCGCAGCAGGGCGGGATCGAGGATTTCCGGCCGGTTGGTGGCGGACAGCAACACGATGCCGGCCGACGGATCGAAGCCGTCCAGTTCGGCCAGCAACTGGTTGAGGGTCTGCTCCTTCTCGTCGTGTCCGCCGCCGCCGCCGGGATACAGGCCGCGGGCCCGGCCAAGCGCATCCAGCTCGTCGATGAAGATGATGCACGGCGCATGCATGCGGGCCTGCTCGAACAAATCCCGCACGCGGGCGGCGCCGACGCCGACGAACATCTCGACGAACTCGGAGCCGTTGATCGAATAGAACGGCACCCCCGCCTCGCCGGCCACCGCGCGGGCCAGCAACGTCTTGCCGGTGCCGGGCGGGCCGACCAGCAGTACGCCCTTGGGGATGCGCGCGCCGAGCCGGCCGTAGTCGTCGGGCTGACGCAGGAAGGCGACGATCTCCTGCAGCTCCTCCTTGGCCTCGTCGACCCCGGCGACGTCGTCGAACGTCACCCCGGTCTCTTTCTCCATGTAGACCTTGGCCTTGCTCTTGCCGACCGAAAACAGACCGCCGCCCATGCCCTGGCGGTCGGCGAAGCGGCGGAAGACGAACATCCAGATGGCGAAGAAAATCACCATGGGCAGGACCCAGCCTAGGATGTCGCGCAGCGCCGTGCTTTCGATCTGGCCGGCGAAGGTAACGCCGTATTTGGCAAGGTCCTTGGCCACGTCCCATTCCACCCGGTTGGTCTGGAAGTGGGTGCGGCCATCCGATAATGGCTCGCTCAGGCGGCCGCGAATGTGGTTCTCGCTGACCGTGATTTCGGCGATCCGGCCTTCCTCCAGCAGCGCCTGGAACCGGCTGTACGGGATCACCTCGACCTGCTGGCCCTGGCCCCACAGGCTCTGCAGCACCAGAATGCCCAGCATGGCGAGAATGAAGTACCAGATATGCAGCTGTGTTTTCTTGTCCATGGCCTGTTTTGGTCCGGCCGCCGCCGGCGAATCGCCCTAAAGCTGTTTTAATGAGTCTAGCATAGCCTTGCCGAATAGCGACGTGCGCCATAATGTCATGGGTTATGACCAAAACCGTATTGTTGATTGTCCATCAGGAAACCTCGGATCCCGGCCGGATCGGCCGCACGCTGGAGGCCCTGGGATATGCGTTGGAAATCCGCCGCCCGGCCTGCGGCGACGACCTGCCCGAAAGCATGGACGGCTACGCCGGATCCGTCGTGTTCGGCGGCCCAATGAGCGCCAACGACGATCATCTGCCGTTCATCCGCGCCGAGCTGGACTGGATCGCCATGGCCGTCTCGTCCGGCAAGCCCTATCTCGGGGTCTGCCTGGGGGGCCAGATGCTGGCCCGCACGCTGGGTGCCCGGGTCGGGCCGCATCCGCAGGGCTTTCACGAAATCGGTTATTACGACATCACGCCGACGCCGGCCGGCGAACCGTTGTTCGGGCCCAAGCGTCTATTCTACCAATGGCACGGCGAAGGTTTCGACCTGCCTGACCACTGCGAGTTGCTGGCGACCAGTGAGATGTTTCCCAACCAGGCGTTCCGCTACGGTTCGAACGCGCTGGCCCTGCAGTTCCATCCCGAGGTGACGGCGGCGATGATGGAACGCTGGAGTTCCATCGCCGTGCACCGGCTGGTCATGCCCGGCGCCCAATGCCAGGAAGTGCAACACCGGTTCCGGCCGATCAGCGAACCGCTGGTCGATCGGTGGATCCCCTCCTTCCTTGAAGCCTGGCTGGATGGCCGCCTGGGCGCCGACCGGGAACAAACCGTTGCGGCCGAGTGACGCGGCGGGCGGCGGTCCGGCCGTCCCGATCCGATCTCCCGGACATCTCGAACAGGTCCTGCGCGCCGGCCATTTCGCGGTCACCGCGGAAACCACGCCGCCGGTCTCGGCCGACCCGCAATCGGTGCTGGACCGGGCGGGCTGCCTGAAAGGTTTGGCCGACGCGGTCAACGTGACGGACGGCGCCAGCGCCAAAAGCCACATGTCGACCTTGGCTGCCTGCGCCATCCTGGCCCGCGCGGGCATCGAGCCGGTCCTGCAGATGACCTGCCGCGACCGCAACCGGCTGGCGCTGCAGGGCGACTTGCTGGGCGCGGCGGCGCTCGGCGTGCCGAATATTCTGGCCTTGCGCGGCGATGATGTTTCCGCCGGCGACCAGCCCGATGCGAAACAGATCTATGATCTGGAAAGCGCCGGCATCCTGGAAACCGCGGCCCGCATGCGCGATGCCGGCGAACTGCCATCGGGCCGCAAGGTGGCGGCGGCGCCCGGACTGTTTCTCGGCGCCGCCGACGCGCCCTTCGATCCGCCCGCCGATTGGGCGCCCAACGGCCTGCTAGCCAAGATCGCGGCGGGGGCGGATTTCGTGCAGACCCAATACGCCTTCGATATGGATATCCTGCGCCGCTACATGGCGCGTCTTGCCGACCACGGCATCACCGAGCGATTGTACATTCTCGTCGGCATCGGGCCGCTGGCCTCGGCGAAATCGGCCCGCTGGATGCACGAAAACCTTTACGGCGTATCGATCCCGGACGCACTCATTGCCCGGCTCGACGGCGCCGCCGACCAGGCGGCGGAAGGACGGCGCATCTGCATGGAACTGATGGAGCAGATACGTGACATTCCCGGCGTCAATGGCGTGCATTTGATGGCGCCGCACCAGGAGCAGGCGGCGGCGCAGGTCATCGCGGAGTCGGGTGTCCTGTCCGGACGCGGATAAAAGTTGGGCTGACGTCAGGTGTCGCCGATGGCCGTGCGCAACACATCGTAGGCGGCCTGGATCTGTTTGAACCGTTCTTCCGATTCCGGGTCGCCCAGATTGGCGTCGGGGTGGTTTTCCTTGGCCAACTGCCGGTACTGGGTTTTGATCTCGTCGGGCATGGCCGTGGGGTGCAGGCCCAGCACCGAAAGCGCTGCCCGTTCCTGGCTGGTCCAGACGTGGTCGCCGCCATCGCTGTCGCTTGACCAGTCCCAAGCCCGGTTGCGGGTGGCGTGATAGCGGGCATCGTTGGCCGCCGCTTCCTTCTCCTCGTCGGTCATGCCGGTGAAGTAGTTCCAGTTCTTGTTGAACTCGGCCGCATGGGCCTGGCAGAACCACCACTTCTCGTCGGAATCCCGGTGCTTGGGCGCGGGATGTTCGCCGGGATCGGTGCAGCCGGGGAACTCGCACATGCGGACCGTCGCCGCGTCGCGGCCCTTTTCATAGCCTTCCCAACGGGGAAACCCCCAGCTTTTCCGTCGCCCGCGCACTTCGTTACTCGTCTTGCAGCAAGATCGACCAACATGGGCGATGTGCCAGCCGGGCGCAAGCAAAACCCGGCCGGCGTTTCACAACGTCCGTTGAGGGCGCCGGCGGTTACTGCGTCGACATCAATCCGTGCCGGCTGTACGTCTTCGCCATGGCCCACGGCAATTGCAGCAAGCCGACAAGGACGAACGCCATCATGGCCATGCCGATGGGAAATGTCCGGGCTTCTCTTGGCGGCACGAAGTGCCGTTTTTGCCAGCGCGCCCCACGCGCCATGGCCAGCAACAAAACCGCCGTCGCGGTAAAGGCCAGCAAACTGAGAGCCAGCAACTGGTTCATCGACGACAACGCATCGGGGCCGCCCTGGATCAGCAGGTTCTGTTGGTTTTGCAGCAGGCCGCCCAGGTTCAGCAGGGTCATGGAACGGGCGGTCTGGTCGAAGACGGTCGCCACCAGGATAACGGTCAATACCACGGCGGCACGTTGTTGAACGGCGAAGGGGTCGTCGCCCAAGCCGCCGGCATCGCCGCCACCGCCGCTATCCGCATGAACGGCAGCGGGCGTGAGGGCCAGGGACAACGAAATGATGATTGCAAGCAGGGTTCTGTGGATCATGGTTTCGTCCAACCGAAGGTCTAGTTGTCGATGACGATGGTGAGGGTGTTGCCGTCCCAGAAGACTTCGCCGACCTTGTCGCCGACCAGCGACGTCCCGACGAGCGGCACCTTGACCATCTTCGACGGTTCCTCGCTGCGCCGGTTGACGTCGAAGTTGTAGTTGGTGGTGCGGGTCACGATCGTCATGGTCCGCACGCCCTTCGGGAACGAGCCCGATGGTGCCGCGGCGGATTGTTGCGCCGGTGCGGGAGCCGGTGCCGGCGTGGCGGTGGTCGCGGGTTGCTGTGCCGGTTGAGTCGCCGACGCCACGGGTTCGGGTGCCGCCGGGCTGCGGTCGACCACGGCCATGGTCATGCGCGGTGCCGCGTCGCCCGGCTTGCGGTAGGCGGTCAGCATGCAGCGTTCGTCGACACCGGTGTTGTCGACGTAATTGTACGCCAGCGGCCCGCGGATCGACGGGGCGTAGAAGATCTTGCGCACCGACTTGTAATGCCCGGCGGTGCGGGTCTCGGAAATCTGAAAGATCTCCGGCTCACCCAGCACGTCATGCGGCGTCTTGCCGTGGGCCTCTACCGTCAGTGTGTATTTCCACGCGATCTGCAGGCCCTCCGGCGCCGTTTCGGTGACCTCTCCGGAGAACGACGAGTTGACGTTCAGGCCGCGGATGCCGGTAAAGTCGCCGAAACCGAGGAATCCGCCTTGGTCGAACGTCATGGCCCGGGTGCCGTCCAGCGCCGAGCGTTTCGTGGCGATGGTGGTGCCGATCAGATAGGGCGGCAGTTCGCGCCAGTGTTCCTCGTCACCGATGCGTTCGCCAATGACGATCGACTTGGCTTCCGATTTGAGGATGTCCCATTGCACGGTCCAGTCCGGCTGGCCCTTGAGGGTGCATTTGAAGTCGTACTGTGCACCGGCGGGCGGCGGCTTGATCTCGGCCAGGGCCGGCGCCGCCGTCAACATCATCGTCGCCAACCCGAGAACGGTTCCGATTCTCACGGTCACTCCCCTGTCGTGATGTGTCCGGGAAGTCTCCCGTGTTACGGGTGATTATGCAACCGTCGTCGTCGCGCGGTGTCCGCCGGCGGCCTCATACGATTTGGCAAACGCCGCCGCGGCGCGGGTCGCCGGTGCCGTCGAAGGCACCCGCGCGCGGGTCGAAACAGGCCGTGTGCACGCCGCCGAAGAACATGTTCCTGTCCTGCCACCGGGTCTGGTGCGGAAACTCGTCTTCCAGCGCGTCCAGCACGGCGGCTGCGAACCCCGGCTCCGCGTTCAGCTCACCCCGTTCGAAGTGTAGCCGCGGGTGGCGCACGGCCTGCTCGACCGGCAGGCCGCAACCGATCAGGTTGACGATCACCTGCAGGATGGCCGTGCGGATGCGGTTGGAGCCGCCCGACCCCATGACGGTTTCCTCTCCCTCCGGTCCCAGCAGCAGGGCCGGCGTCATCATCGAGCTCATGCGGCTGTCCAGGGGCCAGCGGCCGAACCCGTCCGGATTGAGGTCTTCCTCGCCCAGCATGTTGTTCAGCATGATGCCGGTCCCGGCCAGGATGGAGCCGCAGCCTTCGCCGTTGGACAGAGACATGGCGGCGGCGTTGCCCGCGGCATCGATGACGTTGATGTGCGTGGTGCCGCGCCACGATGGCGGGTGATTGGCCACTTCACGGCGGTAGCGTTCGATGTACGCTTCGTCCTGCAATTGCGCCGGATCGCCGGCCTGCGCCCGGGCCTCGTTGGTCGCGTCCATCACCCGCGCCAGGGCAGTCAGATGCGGCAGGGTTCCGAACGGCTCGCCTTGCCACGGCGTCCCCGCCAGCAGTTTCAGGGCGAAGGCGATCAGCAGTCCGCCGGCCGACGGCGGCGGGTTGGCGAAGACGCTCCAGTCGCCGTACGCGGTTTGCAGGGGTTGGCGCCTGGCGACGCGGTATCCCGCCAGGTCGTCGTCGGTCAGGTGCCCGCCATTGTCCCGGCAGTCGGCGATGATGCGCTTGGCGATGTCGCCCAGATAGAAGGTGTCGTCGCCGTCCCCCGCCAGAACGTCGAGCACGGCGGCCATGTCCGGCTGATGCAGCGCCTCGCCTTCGGCCAGCAGTGCGTCCGGATGCGCGCGGCCGGCGTAGATCGCCCGGGCGCTGTCCGTTGCCCGGAAGATCGGCCCGACGACCGACAGGATGTAGGCCTGCAGGTCGTTCATGGGCAGACCGGTGTTCGCCTTGTGCACGGTCTGCGCCACCACGTCGGCCATGGGCATGCGGCCCAGGTCGCGGTGAATGTCGAACAGGCCGCGGACCATGCCGGGCGTCGCCACCGCTCCCATGCCGATATGGAACTCCTGGGTGGTGGTGCCGAAGTCGGCGATGATGGGATGGAAATCGATCTCGCCGGCCGGCCGTCGCGCCTTCGGCGTCTGCACGAAGAAATCGTAGACCACCGGCTGGCCGCCTGCCGGGCGGGCCAGCAGAAACCCGCCGCCGCCCAATGATGCCAGCACCGGTTCGGCCAGGCACGCCATGCTGGCCGCCGCCAATGCGGCGTCGAAGGCATTGCCGCCGGCGCGCAGCACCTCTGCGGCGGCTTCGGCCGTTTCCGGATGACCTGCCGCGACGACGCCCTTGGATGCCATGATGAGTTCGGAGGAAGTTCGGGAGGAAAGCTGGTGCCGCTGAGGTGACTCGAACACCTGACCCACGCATTACGAATGCGTTGCTCTACCAACTGAGCTACAGCGGCACGCGCCCGGAAGCTACTGCCGATGGCCTGATCCGTCAACGGCGTTTCGGCCAAGGGCTTCGGACATTCGGTACTCTCGGGGGAATTGGTTAAATCTTGATCAATCGCCGGCCGGTGGCGGCCGTGGGTTACTGCGCCGGTTCCGGCGGCGGCAGGGTTTCCAGGTCGCCGTCCTGAGCCAGGGATTCCAGCGACGGCGCCAGTTTCGCCTGCCGGGCCGTGCTGCCCCAGGTCAGGCCATCGAAGGTCTCGCAGGACGGGCAGCGCGGCGACCAGTCGCCGGCATGGGAGGCGCAGGCGCGGCACGACCAGGTCTGCGGCTCGGGCGCGTTGGCGGCCTTGAACAGCCATTCCCGGGCCGAGGCGCTGTCGCCGTGCTGCTGTTTCTCCAGCTCCGCCATCAGCGCATAGACGCGGTTGTCGGCCTCGCCGCCGTCGATGATGCGGGTCAGGTTGTCGCGCACCGTGTCCCAGGCCCCGGCGGCCATGGCCAGTTGCGCGTGGGCGTACCGGGTTTCGGTGTGGTCCGGCTTGACGGCCTGCAGCCCGGAGAAGCGTTTCAGCTTCTGCTCCGGCGTCTCGCCCGGTTCGGCGGCGTTGAATGCCTCGGCCAACATGGGGTGCGGCGCCCGGGTCCAGGTGTCCTTGATCAATTTCACCGCCTTGCGCTTCTTGCCTTCCTCCAGCAACAGCCGTGCGGCCAGTTCCGCCGCCGGCGCGAAGGACGGTGCCGCCTCGTGCGCCTTGACGGCCAGGAAGCGGGCCTCCTTGCCCTGGCCGGCCGCCATTTTCTCCTGGGCGTCGGCCAGCAGCAGCAGACCTGTCTGGCGGGCGGCATCGTCGGCGGGGATCAGGCTCTGTTTGGCGCCGTGGGCCAGGGTGGTCCGGGCGTCGGTCCAAAGCCCCGCGCCGGTCTGCAGGGCAAACAGGCTGCGCACCACCCAAGGCGTATTCGGTCTGAGCCGATAGGCCCGTTTGGCGTGCTTGAGCGCCGTCGCCGTGTCGCCCTGGCGCAGCGCCTGAACCAGCAGGCCGCGCAGGCCGAGGAATTCGGTCTCCGGTTTTTCCAGCATGGCGGAAAACGCCGTATTGGCCGCCCGGGCATCGCCGCCCAACTGCGCCGCCTGGGCCGACAGCAGCAAGGTGAGCGGCGGTTCGTCCAGCAACGCCTCCGCCTTGCGCGCCATCTTGGCGGCCTGTTCGGCGTCGCCGGCGGCCACGGCCGCCATGCCCTGGGTCAGCGCCATATAGCCCTGGCGTTTGCGCTTTTCCCCCCGGGCCGCGCCCAGCATACCGGGGCTGCGGCGCAGCCAGCGCCACAGGCGGTCGAGGATGATCAGGGTGGCGGCGAGCAAGGCGAGGACAATGGGAATGGCGACGGCTAGAATGTCGATCCGCCGGTCCAGCCAGTTTATCTTCAAATCCGGCAGTTCGGCGAACCAGGCGAAGCCCGCCGCGATGACCGCGATGATCAGAACGGTGACAAAGACACGCACCATGACCGGGCCTCAACCTTTCAAGCCGGCGATGGCCAGCGTCTGCAAGTCGCGCAAGGCCCGATGCGCGCCGGCATGGGCCTTGGCGCGCGCCGTCCACGCCGCCATTGCTTCGGCGGCCGGACCGGTGAGCGCCTCCAGCTCGGTCAACGCCGCCTGGATGTCGCCGGCGTTCAATCGGGTTTCCGCCCTGGCCAGCACCGCTTCCGCGTCATCACCGGCAACTTCGCCCACCCGGCGCACCGAGACGACGGAAGACAGACGATCCATCGTCTGTGCCACCCAGCCTTCGCCACGGGATCGGCTGGCGCGCAACGCTGCTTGTGCGGCATCGGCATAGGTTGCGCGCAGATCATCGAGGCTGGTGATACCGTTATCCGCACCGGCTGCGAGCGAGACCAGCGCCGCCGACAATGTCTCGTCCCGCGAACCTGTCGCCAAGGCTTGCAGCGCGTCCAGTTCGGTTCCATAGGGGTTCCCCGAAACAACAGCGCCGCGCAATTGGCTCACCGCCAGCACGAAGGCCGAGCCGACCGAGATGCGGGATCCATCGTCCGCCCTGGGCGTCGTGGCCAGGGTCTCGACACGGGATTCCAGGGCCGCGTGCCGCGCCGAGGTTTCGGTCTGGGCATCCGCTAGCGTCTGATTGAGCCGCTGGGTTTCACGCCGGACGTCGGCGACGGCCCGTTCCGCGGCCGCCATCCGGCTGCGCAAGGTGGCGACAGCCGCGCTGTCCACACCGCCGTCAGATGTGCTGGGCGCCGCCGGTGCTGCCGCGGCCACTTGCGACAGGTTCGCTTCCATGGCCGTCAGGCGGTCGGCCAGGACGGCAATCTCATTGGCGATCGCCCGCCGCGTCTCGTCATCGGCCGCCGTCGCGCTGGTGCTCAAGGCCAGCAGCTTGGCGTTCACGGCGGCGATATCGGGCGACAGGTCGGGGATCGACAAGCCGTCCAGACGCGCGGCCACGTCCTGTGCCGTCGCGGCGGTCTTGGCGATGCTGGCCTGCAGTTCGGCGATGGCCGGATCGCGCTGCGCGCCGGCCGATTCCAAGGTGGCGACGCGCGATTCGAGGGCCTCGAGCCGTCCCGTCATGCCCTCGCCGTACACAAGACTGGCGGGCAGATACGTCGCCAGCCGCGGCGCGATCTGCGGCATGGTGAACAGGCCGGCGCCGAAGACGAACACGAGCAGTACCACGGCGAAGAGGATGCGGCGGCCCCAACGGGGCTTTTTCACCGGCGGTTCGGGTTCGTCCGGTAGCTCCGTTTCAACGCTGCTCGGCTCGGCGGCTTCCGCCGTCTCGTCACCCAGGCCTTCCGCGTCACCGAACGGGGATGGCGGCCGTGTCTCGGTTTGCGGGACGGTTGCCGGTTTCTTGTCGTCGTCGTGTTCGCTCATCGCGTCGTCCTTGCTCGCCGCCGGTGGAGCTTTCCAGCGGACCATTGGCCGAGTGCCTTATGCGTCTTCATCCAGGATGTCCAGCAGCGCGTCCAAGGTGGGTTCGCGGGCGGTCAGACATCGCTGCCAGGGCAACTCGGACATTGTCTCGGCCACGGCCGCGCTCAGGCAGACGGCATCCATGCTCCGGCAATGCGGACTCAGGCCTTGAGCCTGCGCCAGCCTAACAAAGGTGGCCGCCGTGCGGGGAGAGAAAAACAGCGCTGCGTCGATCTGTCCGTCGCGGATGGACCGCACACATTTATAGCTCAGGGCGTCGGCGGTGCGGGCCCCGTACAGCACCGCGCGCCGGTATGCGAAGCCGGCCTGTTCAAGCCGGCCGGCCAGATCGCCCGCCACGGCACTGCCGGCGATATGCAGCAATATGCCGTCTTCGCTCTTGAGCCGCCCCATCGCCAGGGCCGCCAAATCCTCCACATCGCCGCCGGCGCTGGTGACGTCGGCAAAACCGGCCACCCGGGCTTCGCGGGCCGAGGCATCGCCCACCGTCAATACGGGCAGGCTGCGTTCATCGGAATTGCGGGCAAGCGCCCGCACGCCGTTGGCGCTGGTGAACAGCAGCGCCTGCACGCCGTCGAAGGCGACGTCCGCATCGTCTTTGTAGTCGATGAACAGGAGCGGTTCGATGACGGCATCGATGCCCAAATCGGCAAGCCGGGCGGCAACGGGTTTGGCATCCTCGAGAGGCCGGGTGATCAGCGCGCGGGTCGCGGTGGCCATCAGGCGGTCAGTCCGTGAAGAAACCGTCGCCGGCCCGGGCCCGCAGTTCCTCGCCGGCGCTTTCACCCATGGTGGCGGCATCGTCGGCCACGCCGGTGCGTTCTGTGGCGAAGGCCTCGCTGCCGTCGGTCTTCAGGATCAGGCCGCGGAAATGCATCGTGCCGTCTTCCGCCAATGTTGCATGCCCGGCGATCGGCGTGCGGCAGGAACCGTCCAGCACTTTCAGAAAGGCGCGCTCGCAGGCCACGCGGACCTGGGTCTGGGCGTCGTTGATGGGCGCGAGATAGGCCGACACCCGGTCGTCGCCGATACGCTGTTCGATGCCGATCGCGCCCTGCGCGACGGCCGGCAGCATGTCGTCCATGGACACGGGACCGGTCGCCACGTCGGCCATGTCCAAACGGCGCAGTCCGGCCATGGCCAGGAAGGTGGCGTCGGCCAAGCCTTCGTCCAGCTTGCGCAGCCGGGTCTGCACGTTGCCGCGGAAGGTGATGACTGTCAGGTCGGGGCGCCTGTTCAGCACCTGGGCCTGGCGGCGCAGGGACGAGGTGCCGACGACGCTGCCGGCGGGCAGGTCGGCCAGCGATCCGGCCTTGGGGCTGATGAACGCGTCGCGGGCGTCCTCGCGTGGCAGGAAGCAGGTGATGTCCAGGCCGTCGGGAAACACCGTCGGCATGTCCTTCATGGAATGCACGGCCAGGTCCAACTCGCCGTTCAGCAGCCCGTCCTCGATTTCCTCGGTGAACAGGCCCTTGCCGCCGATTTCCGACAGGGCCCGGTCCTGGATGCGGTCGCCCTTGGTGCTGATGACGACGATGTCCACGTCGTTTTCGCTCAGGTCGCCATGGGCCGCCAGCAGCCGGCGTTTGGTCTCGTGCGCCTGGGCCAGGGCGAGCGGGCTGCCCCGTGTACCGACACGGAGGGCGGGGCGGTGGGAAGCGGGTTTCTGCGCCATAATGGGTACGTTGATCTTGGAACCGGAGCAATTCCGCGTTATAGCGGAATTCACGCCGAAGATTGTGTTTTTTTCGTGAGGCCGGCCGATGAAGGTTCTGGGCATCGAAACCAGTTGCGACGAAACCGCCGCCGCCGTGGTGACGGCGGAACGCGCGGTGCTGTCCAATCTGGTGCTGTCCCAGATCGACGAGCACCGCATTTATGGTGGCGTTGTGCCGGAAATCGCCGCCCGCAGCCACCTGGATCACCTGGACCGCTTGGTCCACACGGCCATGGACGAGGCCGGGCTGGACTATGGCGACCTGGATGCCGTGGCGGTGACGGCGGGTCCCGGTCTGATCGGCGGTGTCATCGTCGGCCTGATGACCGCCAAGGGCATCGCGGCGGCGGCGGGCAAGCCGCTGATCGCCGTCAATCACCTGGAAGGCCATGCCCTGACGGCGCGCCTGACCGACGGCATCGACTTTCCCTATCTGCTGCTGCTGGTGTCGGGGGGGCATTGCCAGTTGCTGACGGTCGACGGGGTCGGCCGGTACCGGCGCCTCGGCACCACCATCGACGACGCGGTGGGCGAGGCCTTCGACAAGACCGCCAAGATGCTGGACCTGGGATATCCCGGTGGCCCGGCGGTGGAACGGGCGGCCCGGGGCGGCGATCCGGACCGCTTTCCCTTGCCCCGCCCGCTGCTGGGCCGGGACACCCTGGATTTTTCGTTTTCCGGCCTGAAAAACGCGGTACGGCTGACAATCCAAAGCCTTGCCCAACCGTTGTCCGACCAGGACAAGGCGGATGTGGCGGCGGCGTTTCAGTTGGCCGTGGCCGATGTCCTGGCCGACCGGGTGCGGCGGGCGATGGCGCATTTCGCGGCGCACCACGGCGGCATCCGGCGCTTCGTCGTCGCCGGCGGCGTGGCGGCCAACCAATTTCTGGGCGCCCGGCTCGGCAACGTGGCCGACCAGGAAGGGTTCGTGCTGCATGTTCCCCCGCCCGCGCTGTGCACCGACAACGGCGCCATGATCGCCTGGGCGGGACTGGAGCGGGCGCAGGCCGGCCTGTCGGACCCGCTCGATCTGGCGCCCCGGGCGCGCTGGCCGTTGGATCCGGATGCTGCCCCGGCGAAGGGGGCCGGGGTCAAAGCCTGACCTGGACACCTGGGCGTTAGCGCGCCATAAACAGCGCCATGACGAACAAGATTGCCGTATTGGGGGCGGGTGCATGGGGTACGGCGCTGGCCATGGTCGCGCGGGCCAACGGGGCATCGGTCGCCTTGTGGACCCGCAAACCCGACCACGCGGCAGCCATCAACGACACGCAACGCAACGACCGCTACTTGCCGGATGTCCCGCTCGACGCCGACATCATCGCCGGCAGCGAACTTGCGGTGACCGTGGGCGGTGCCGATACCGTCCTGCTGGTACCGCCGGCCCAGAACCTGCGCGAATTGTGCCAGGCCCTCCAACCGTTGCTGCCCGACGGCACGCCGGTGGTCATCTGCTGCAAGGGTATCGAACGGGACAGCGGCCTGCTGCCACACCAGATCGTCGCCGAGGAATTGCCCCAGGCCGTTGCGGCGGTCCTGTCCGGGCCGACATTCGCCATCGAAGTGGCGCGGGAACTGCCGACCGCGTATACCCTGGCCTGCGAAAACGAAATGACCGGCCAGACGCTGATGGCGCAGTTGGGACGGCCCACGTTCCGGCCTTACCTGTCGGACGACCTGGTCGGCGCCGAGGTGGGCGGCGCGGTCAAGAACGTCATTGCCATCGCCTGCGGCATCGTCACCGGCGCCGAACTGGGAGACAACGCCCGGGCGGCCTTGATCGCCCGGGGTGTCGCTGAAATCGTCCGCCTCGGCCTGGCGCTCGGCGGCAAGCGGGAAACCCTCATGGGCCTGTCCGGCATAGGCGACCTGACGTTGACCTGTACCTCCATGACATCGCGCAACATGTCGCTCGGCGCGGCGCTGGGCGAGGGCCGGGCGCTGGACGATGTGCTGGGCGAGCGGCATTCGGTGGCGGAGGGTGTCTTCACCGCCGCCGCCGTATGCGCCCTGGCCGAACAGCGCAATGTGGACATGCCCATCTGCCAGGCCGTCGATTCGGTGCTCAAGGGCCAGGCGTCGGTGACCGAGGCCGTGTCCGGCCTGCTCGCCCGTCCCTTCAAATCGGAATCCGTACACTGATTTCGCGCCGACCCGTGGGCGCAAGTTACACACCATAAGGAGTGCGTTATGCTTTTCGCCATCTTCTGTACCGACCGGCCGGGCCGGGCTCAGGTCCGGCTCGACAACCGCCCCGCCCACGTGGCGTTCCTCAAGGCCGCCGGCGACACGGTCAAGCTGGCCGGTCCCACCACCACCGAAGACGGCGGCGCCATGACCGGCAGCCTGATCGTCGCCGAATTCGACGACCTGGCCGCAGCCCAGGCCTGGGCCGCCACCGATCCCTACGCCCAGGCCGGCCTGTTCGAAAGTGTGGTCATCCGGCCATGGAAACAGGTATTGCCGGCGGCTTGAATTAGCGCCGCCCGTTGGCCAGTTTGACAGCATCGGGGTGGGCGCGCAGCCGGGCCATGGCCAGGACACCGAGGAACGGCCCGATGGCCAACGGCACGAAGGCATACTGCCAGGTCAACGTCTCGACCCAGGCCGGCATCAGGTGAATGGTGATCAAGGTCAGCGAGAAACCGACGACGGTCTGCACCGTCAGCATGGTGCCAATCAGGTTCTGCGGCGACAGTTCAGCGACTGAGGCGGAGAATTGCGCCGAATCGGCGATGACGGTGATACCTCAGGTGCGCGACTGGACGTGACTCTGTGCCCCTACTAATAGTCCGCTTTTTGCGCTACACTCTCGTTTTTCTATTGATAGAAAGAGGCCTGAACAATTGCCAGATGTATTTCTCAGTTATGCAGCGGATGACGCCCACTTCGCGGAAAAGCTTGCTGAGTCACTTAAAGAAGATGGGATTAGCGTCTGGCTTGATAAGGCGGAAATCAAAGCCGGAGACAATTGGGTGACTGCTATTTCGAATGCAGTTCAGAATACATCTGTATTTATTCCGATTATTTCCAAGTATTCTTCGCGTAGTAACTACTTTTCGTCCGAAATCGCAGCTGCAATTGCAGCCAAGGCACAAGATTCAAGAAAGAAAATTATCCCTATATTGATTGAACGGAACTCAAAGATACCAAGCTTTATTGATCAATACCAATATATGGATATGAGCTCTGGAACTGATCTTAAAGAGAGTGCGTCGAAGCTTGCTTCAATAATCAAAACTCCAGCTGAAGATGTTGGACCAGACATATCCGTATCGGACATAAAAGCCGGTTCCTTTTTGCAGATAAAGAAAATTGAGGATCAAACTCGGAGTTTTGAAATTGAACTAGGGATTAAGAATCTGCGAGTGCGTGTTGTAGGTTTTTTGTCACTCGTGGCTATGATGCTCGGAATTTCAGTGGCATCAATTCTGATTTTTTACGACCCTGGACAGGAAACAAAATATCGAGAAATAGTTACAGTACTTCTGTCAGTATCTACTGGTCTAATTGGCTCCGTATTGGGATTTTATTTTGGCTCAACTACAGATAAGTCTAATGAAAAATCCAGTAATGGGTCGCCAAAATGACGGATATGACTGCAAATACAATTGCAATACAGAATGCAATTGAGCGGCTCCGTCAAGAAACGGAAACATTTGAGCAGCGCCGTAAACAAGAGGAGAGATGGTTCTCACTCAGACTTAGAATGGGCTACACCGCTGTCATACTTCTACCAACTGTTGCAGCAATCAGTGGATACATCATTCTCAACTCTTCTGGTTATTCAACTGCTACGGTGACCGCTGCCGCTGGCGCACTGTTCGTTGATGTTCTTGGACTGATGGGTGCTATTTGGAAGGTGGTGCTAAATCCAGAGTCTGTTACTAAACTTGGTCCCGTTACCGAAACTACAGATTTAGACCGACTACCTACCGCTGAGCCAAGTCAACTGCCTCTGACAGTTGAAGCTGTACCAATACCAGAGTCGGTTCAAGATTCTTGAGATCGAACTGCTCTCGATAACTCCTAGTTTGAGGATTTGGCAGATCCAGTTTCGCCCACCTTGGCGCCAGTGTTGTCGCGAAGCGACCTTTTATTTCTTCAGAAACGATTTTTAATCAAGGAGTTGTCAATCGGCTTGTCTTCTTGAGTTCATGGCACGAAGTCGACTATCTGACTAGCTCCGAATTTGGGGAAACACATGTTCAACTTGATTGTATCCGGCGGACTGGAAAATGGACGTAGCGGCTCAATCATTGCCGGTCGAGTGTTTGAGTACACCGATGATGAGATTGGCGATCGTTTTAGACGCGACGGTAGACTCGACATCCCGGCATTAACAACGCTTCCAACAATATTCATGGAAGAAGGCGTTTCGGATGAGATTGTAGGCATCGGGTGGCTTTCCCGCGTTGAGCTACGTGGGGACAGCTACCATTATTTTTATGCTGTCGATCCCGATGTTCCCCTGATGACAAATGCAGATATTTACGCTTTGGCTTCCGAGCTTCGTATCCACGATTGGGAGTTTTCTAGGAATCATTGGGCAATCAAAGACGTAGACTTGTTTCATGTTCTATATCGACAAAAGGCGGCTCAACGCCCAGTGCCTACGGTTTTCCAGTTGAGTGAAAAGCCTATTAGGCCCAATCTCATTTCAATGATGATGCCATTCTCGGAGGGCTTTAGCCGGGTTTACCAGACCGTCAAAACGGCGCTTGAGGCGGAAGGCTATGAGTGCACACGCGCTGATGATTTCTGGATCAATCCCCATATCATTCAGGACATCATCGAACTAATTTGCACATCTAGTATCGTAATCTGCGACTTGTCAGACAAAAATCCCAATGTGTTTTATGAAACGGGTATAGCACACACGTTGGGTAAAGAGGTTATCCTCATAACGCAGTCAATGAACGATGTTCCATTCGACCTGCGTTCGCTGCGATGCATTACGTACCTGAACAACCAAGAAGGCTGCAACAACTTGGCCGGAGATATAGTCGGCCGATTGCGCACGATTGCCTAGTATCTAAGTGACTGTCCTCGCGGGCATAACCCATTTTCTGGCGATTGAGCACGCATCCAGGTGCGTTTTGACGTTAGCCTGATCGTCGCCGAATTCGATGACCTGGCCGCCGCCCAGGCCTGGGCCGCCACCGATCCCTACGCCCAGGCCGGCCTGTTCGAAAGTGTCGTCATCCGGCCGTAGAAACAGGTGCTGCCGGCGGCCTAGCTTAGCGTTGGCCGTTGGCCAGCTTGACAGCGTCGGGGTGGGCGCGCAGCCGGGCCATGGCCAGGACACCGAGGAACGGCCCGATGGCTAACGGCACGAAGGCATACTGCCAGGTCAATGTCTCGACCCAGGTCGGCATCATATGAATGGTGATCAAGGTCAGCGAAAAGCCGACGGCGGTCTGCACCGTCAGCATGGTGCCGATCAGGTTTTGGGGCGATAATTCCGCGATGGAGGCGGAGAACTGTGCCGAATCCGCGACGATGGTCACGCCCCATATCAGACAGACGACCGTCAATAGCCACACATTGCCGCCGAACAGCAGTCCGACCGCGGCGGCGCAGGTGCCGCTGATGGCCATGGCACCCATGGTCAACGTCGTGCGCCCCATTCTGTCGGCCACCAGGCCGCCGAACAGACAGCCGATGGCGCCGGCGGCGATGGTGGCGAAGGTCACCAGCTTGGCGGCCGTGGCCGCCGTGCCGCCGCTCATGGTCTGTACGAAGCTGGCCTGCAGGAACACGCCGACCCAGGCCCACATGGCGTAGAGCTCCCACATGTGACCGAAATAACCGAAATTGGCCAGCCGCAGCGGTCTGATGCGCCAGGCCGACAAGACGGCGCGGGGATCGATGCGGGGCGACGTGCGCAGGTTCGGACCGGCCGCGACGAACAGCACGATCACCGAGGCCGTTGCCGCCGAGATGCTGGCGGTGATCAGGGTGAAGCGCCAGTCGATTCCGCCCAATGCATTGAACAGATGGGGCAGGGCGGAGCCCAGTGTCAGGGCGCCGACCAGCAGCCCGACGACCAGGCCCATGTCGCGGCTCGCCCAGGACGCGGCCAGCTTCATGCCGACGGGATAGATGCCGGCCATGCACATGCCGGTGATGAAACGCAGGACGACCACCGACGGCGACGCCGGGTCGGCGGCCAGGATCAGAATATTCGCCGTCGCGCCGACGATGGTGGAAGCGGCGATGAAACGGCGCGGGTCGAGCCGGTCGGCCAGCCCGAGCACGGCGCTGATCAGACTGCCGGTGACGAAACCGGCCTGGACGGCGCTGGTCAGCAGGGACTGCTGAAATCCGCTGAGCCCGAACTCCCGCACCAACGCCGGCACGATGGCCGAGGCCGAAAACCACAGTGCCATGGCCGCCACCTGGCTCAGCGCCAATAGCGACAGGGCGATCCACTTTCGGGGTGGGAGGGATTCAGCGGTATTCATCACCAAAGACATTCAATCCGCGCGCGATATGTTTTATCACTCTAACGCAGAACAAACGCGGCAGCGGTAATACATTCGTTCAAGGAGACAGGGCATGGCCTATTGGTTGATGAAGTCGGAGCCGGGAGCGTGGTCGTGGGACGACCAGGTCAAGGCGGGCACCGCCGAATGGGATGGCGTGCGCAACTACCAGGCGGCCAACAACATGAAGGCCATGAAGATCGGCGACAAATGCTTCTTCTACCACTCCGTCAACGAGAAGCAGGTGGTCGGCGTCGTCGAAGTGGTCAAGGAGTACTACCCCGATCCGACCGACCCCAAGGGCCGTTTCGGCATGGTCGACGTCAAGGCGTTGGAGCCGCTGAAAACCCCGGTGACGCTGCAGCAGTTCAAGGACGACGAACGCCTCAACCACTTGCACCTGGTGCGCCAGTCGCGGCTTTCCGTCATGCCGATCGACGCCAAGTCGTGGAAGCTGGTGTGCAAGCTGGGCGGCGTGAAGCCGTAAGCGGGTGCGTTGCTTGGTTTCGGGCTAACCGCGTTTGAGCAGTATCGCGGTTCCCGCCCCGATCAACATGGTTCCTGATGCTCTGTTCAGAATACGCACCTTGCGCGGGCTCTTGAACACGGCCCCTGCACGGCTCGCGGCGTAGGCATAGGCCGCGAATGCCGCCCCGAGCACGGCCACGAAGATTCCCATGACCGCAAGCGCGTCCAGAACCGTCATGGATTGCATATCGAAAAACGTGGGCAAAAAGCCCAGGTGAAAAAGGATTGCCTTCGGATTGCCAAGCGTGACTCCGAATCCGGTGAGAAAGCTCTTGAGCGTGTCGCCGGGAGTCGCCGGTGCAGCGATTTGTTTTTGCGGATCCTTACGCCAAAGGGCAATGCCGAGGTAGATCAAATACACGGCGGCGAGTACCCTGACGACAACGAAAAACTCGCCGAGTATCTGTCCAAGCGCGGCCAGCCCAAGAAAAACGAGCGTGATGTAAAACAGATCGCCCAACAAGATGCCGCCGATCAACCCCGCGGTGGACCGGAAACCGCTGGACAGCGATCGCCCCACGACCATTAAAATCGCCGGGCCCGGTATCAGCACCCATACCGCCAAGGCCGCGACAAACGCGAACGCCGTTTCCAAGGTCATCATGGCTCCAAGTCTTCTTTGGTGGTCGGATTGTTAGCAGACGGCTGGGGAGCCGTCGACACCATGACGTGGACACCGGTGTGCAAGCTGGGGGCATGAAGTCTTGAGTGCGCGGTTGTTCCGCCTCAGAGACTGGGTACCCCCACCCTGACCCTCCTCCTCGCAGGGGGAGGGGAAATGTGGCTGAGCCGTTTTACGTTCCTCCCCCCTAATTAAGGGGGGAGGTCAGGTGGGGGGTGGCCGGTCTATGGATCTCGAACGCCTTGAATTCGTCGCCTCACCGCTCGATTGCCGCGGCATATCTTTGACTTGCTCCCGATAGGCCGTCATGGCATATTTAAGAATGATAATCATTATTATTATTAACAATCAAATCAAGATCAACCGGACCGGCAGCCCGGACATTGTTCAAACGACCGGTCGCCGTAACAGAGTGAATGCGCGGCAATGGCAATAGAAGAGGCGTAAATCGAAGATGCGAATTCTGCGATACATGAATGCGGCCTTGGTTGGGCTGCTGATACTGCCGTCCGTCGCGGTGGCGCACCCGGGCCATGAGCACGAAATCGGTGCGGTCCATGTCTTGCTGTCGTTCAACCACGTGCTGACGTTTCTCGGCATCGGCGCCGCTGCCGGTGCGATCATGTTGTTCCGGCATCCGGTGGCGGTGATTGTCGCCAATGGGGTGCTTGCCTTTCTCCTGCTGATGCAAGGCGTGGCGCATGCGGCCGAAGGCGGCACATTGTTTGGTGTGGAAGTGGCGGTCGCAGGCGCCATTCTGGCGATGGGCGCATGGCGTGCCGCATACCTTTTCTATGCGCAGTTCATGGCGCGGAGAGTTGCGGCCCGTGCGACAAGACGGTTAGCGGCCAAGCGGTCGGTGTTCGATTAAAAGGTAGAAAATGCTCTACAAAGTTCTGAACAAACTGGATTCACACATCGGGTTGCCTGCGGTCAGTGCACATTGCGACGTGCCGTGCAAGATTTATGACCCTGGGCCGGCGTTGATCGCCGTCCTGTCCGTCATCCGCATGATCGACATTATGGATGAGGCGGATGCGGCGGGCGACGGGGCATCGCTCGGGCGCTTGAACACGCTGGTACGCTGCGTGCAACGCAAGGAAGAGGAAGCCGAGAAGGTCAAGCACGAGGTGCGCATCATCTGGGGCGACTATTTCAAGGCGCCGCAGACCGAGGCGCATCCGCACATTCACGACCTGACGCACCGGATCATGATGAAGGCGAGCGCCTGCAAGCAGGGCACCAACCGTACCGACGCCGAAGCGCTATTGGAACTGGTCAATCAGTTCGCGGAAATCTTCTGGGCGACCAAGGACATCGAATCCGAGCGGAAGACATCACCCTATCCCCCATCGCTGCCGGTCGTCTGCCCGAAACTGTAGTGGCCGCACCCATATTCGGCTGGTCCATCGCGCGTGTCGACGGTGACAGCATGGCACCGACACTGCTCGATGGTGACTACGTGCTGGCATGTCGGTGCCGGGAACCGGTCGTCGGCGGCGCGGTCGTCCTCGTCAGGCATCCGACGTTCGGGCCAATTGTTAAGCGTATCCGCGCAAGGGATGCCGACGGCCGCTATCGCGTTGCCGGCGATAATCCGCTTTCGATTCCGGGCGATACGATCGGTGCGCTCGACGGCTCCGCGCTTCAAGCTCTCGTCCATTGGCGTGTCTCGCCACGTGGAGTGCAACGGGTGCGTCCCGCCGCTCCGACCGCGCACAGCGGCATGCCGAAGTGACCGCTGCGGTGCCGGCGTTACTGGCGGTAACGTTCCGGTGGCTGGGGATTGTTGGCGGGATTGGTGTCGTGCTTCGATAGCCGCAGGATCGTCTTGCCGTCGATGAGCGGCTGCAAATCCGCCTCTAGCGCCTCCGCCTTGGCCTTGGCATAGACTTCCTCGCCGTCGACATAGAGGGTGAATGTCGTGAGGAACTTTGCCCTCTTCGCCGGGTCGTCGATCACCGCCTTGGTCCAGGCGTACAGCGGGTAGGCTTCGGTCCCCTGGCGCTCCGCTTCGCCGACATAGTCCGCGAAGGCGTCGTATTGGCACTTCAATGCCGCTTGATGCCTGCGCAGCACATCCGAAAGCGGCATTAGCGCCGGATCGTCACCGGCGCCGCGAGCCGCGGCAGACATGGCGTCGTCCAGATAAATCCGAAGTTGATACTGCCATTCGTCACCCATGCGCACCCTCCTTCTGCCGCCTGACGGGCCGGCAACCGTTTCTACTCCGTAAAATATATGACGTCATGCGGTACATGAATCATCCCTACTTCTCGAACGTCTTGAAATCGTCGACCAGTCCGTCGACCGCCGCCTCGAAAATGCGCTTGCCGGCGTCCGGCGTCGCCAGTTGCGGCCACGATTGGATGCGGCCGTCGGGGAAGCGCTGGCGGTAGTCGGCGGCGTCGGCGAAACCGGGTCCCGAATTGGACGGCGGGCCGAAATCGGGCACCTGCTTGATGGTATCGGGAAACAGGTATTGGGTGACGGCCACCTCGGACGGCGTCGCGTGACTGCCTTCCTTGTTGCCGTAGAGTTCCTTCGACAGGGCATCGACGCCGGGCGCCATGTACCAGTTGCGCAGCAGGCAGGTGACGGATTTGGCATCGCCGCCGGCAAGGCTCGCGGCGGCGTAGATTTCCTGGAAGGCGGCGTTGACGGTGGTGACGTTGCCGCCGTGTCCGTTGATGAAATAGAAGCGGTCGAAGCCGTGCCGGCTCAAACTCTCGACATACTCACGGATAATCAGGATCAGGGTCGAAGGCCGCACCGTCATGGAGCCCGTGAACGCCATGTGATGCTGCGCCATGCCGACGCTGATGGTCGGCGCCACCAACGCGCCCGTACGGTCGCCGACGGCATGGGCGATGTGCTCGGCGGTGATGGCGTCGGTGCCGATCAGGCCGTTGGGGCCATGCTGCTCGGTCGAACCGATGGGCATGATGACCGCCGTCCGGTCGGCCAGATAGGATTCGACTTCTTGCCAGGTACAGTGGTGCAGCAGCATGTGGGGGTCCTCGGATTGCCGGAAACGGTGAGCTTTTTAGGGCGCGGTGGCCGTCTTGTGCAGACAAGGTTTTGATTCAATAATCGGCTTGGGTCAATAGGGGCGGCGAACGTCCCGTCTACGGTCAAAAAACTCACTCTGCTGGAGGCCTCGACAACGATGTCCGAAAACCTGGTATTTCCTGTTCCTGACGCCTGGAAGGAACGCGCATGGTGCGATAACGAAAAGTATCTCGCCATGTACAAGCAATCCGTAGAAGACCCCGATGGCTTCTGGGGCGAACACGGAAAACGCGTCGATTGGATCAAACCTTATACCAAGGTCAAGAACACGTCCTACGACGGCGACGTGTCGATCAAGTGGTACGAAGACGGCACGCTCAACGTGTCGGCCAACTGCCTCGACCGTCACCTGGAGACGCGCGGCGATCAGGTCGCCATCATCTGGGAAGGCGACGATCCGAACAATGCGCGTAACATTACGTACCGCGAGCTGCATGAAGAGGTCTGCCGCTTCGCCAACGTGCTGAAGAACTGCGGCGTCAAGAAGGGCGACACCGTCACCATTTATCTCTCGATGATTCCCGAACTGGCCTTCGCCATGCTGGCCTGCGCCCGCATCGGCGCCATCCACAGTATCGTTTTCGGCGGCTTCTCGCCCGACGCGCTGGCCGGACGTATTCATGACTCCGAATCCAAGGTGGTCATTACGTCGGACGAAGGCGTGCGCGGCGGCCGCCCCATCCCGCTCAAGGGCAACACCGACGGCGCCTGCAAGGCCTCGCCGTCGGTCGAGACGGTCATCGTCGTCAAACGCACCGGCGGTGACATCGATTGGGTCGAGGGCCGCGACCGGTGGTATCACGACCTGGCCGACGGCGTGAGCACCGACTGCCCGGCGGAGGAAATGAACGCCGAGGATCCGCTGTTCATCCTCTACACCTCGGGTTCGACCGGCAAGCCCAAGGGCGTACTGCACACCACCGGCGGTTATCTGGTCTACGCCGCGATGACCCACCAGTACGTCTTCGATTACCACGACGGCGATATCTACTGGTGCACGGCGGACATCGGCTGGGTCACCGGCCACAGCTACATCATCTACGGGCCGCTGGCCAACGGCGCGACGACGCTGATGTTCGAGGGCGTGCCCAACTATCCGGAC
>JANQFL010000012.1 GCA_028277845.1 Sneathiellales bacterium | reverse complement strand
GGAAGTCGTCCAGCTGATCTGGGGCAAGGTGCCGGTCGACTACCGCGTGCCCGTTTCGCTCGAGTTCACGGCGTTCTCCTGGCTCGGCCTCGACTACTCCGCCTACCGCCTGTTCATGCTGGCCATTTCCGTGGGCATCTTCGCCGCCCTGTTCTGGCTGCTGGCCAGGACCCGGGTCGGTCTCATCATTCAGGCCGCGCTGACCCACCCCAGCATGGTGGCGGCGCTGGGCCACGACGTGCCCAAGGTGTTCATGTTCGTCTTCGGCTTCGGCTGCGCCCTGGCCGGCATCGCCGGCGTGATCGGCGGCAATGTGCTCGGCACCGAACCGGCCATGGCCCTGCAACTCGGGCCGATCGTCTTCGTGGTCATTGTCATCGGCGGTTTGGGGTCGCTGGGCGGCGCGCTGATCGCGTCGCTGTTCATCGGCATCATGGACAATCTCGCCATTTCCTTCGCCTGGCCGATCGGCGGTTTCTTCGTCGCCCTGGGCGCCGATGCGCAGGCAACGGACGGCATTGCCTTCGACCTGGTCAACCTGAACACGGCGCAGGTCGCGTCGGTTCTGCCTTATCTCCTGCTGGTGCTGATGCTCATATTCCGTCCGCGCGGCTTGTTCGGGACTCGCGACGTATGAACGGCATGACCAAAAACTCCCCGATATGGATTGCGGCCGCGGTTCTGTTCGCCATCCTGCCGTTCATTTTCCAAAGCGGCTTCGCCCTCAACATCCTCAGCCAGATGGGTGTCTTCATCATCTTCGCCCTGGCCTACAACATGCTGCTGGGCCAGGGCGGCATGCTGTCCTTCGGCCATGCCATCTATTTCGGCCTGGCCGGCTATTTCACCGCCCATTTCATCACCTTGATGGGGGAGGAAGCCCTTCCCTATTTCCCCATCAGCCTGATCCCCCTGTTCGGCGGCCTGGCGGGTCTGATCTGCGGCATCGTCGTCGGCTATGTGTCGACCCGGCGCGCCGGCACGACCTTCGCAATGATCTCGCTGGGTTTCGGCGAACTGGTGACCGCGTCGACGCTGATCCTGATCGCCTTCTTCAATGGCGAGGAAGGCATTCAGACGGACCGTTGGGTGGGGCCGGAACCGTTCGGCATCAATTACGGGTCGGACATCCAGGTCTACTACCTGATCGCCATCTGGTGCCTGCTCTGCATGATCGCCATGTTCTTCCTGACCAAGACGCCGTTCGGGCGCATGTCCAACGCGGTACGCGACAATGCCGAACGGGTGCAGTTCATCGGCTACAACACCCAGCGGGTGCGTTGGCTGGCCTTTGCGCTGTCTTCCTTCTTCGCCGGCGCGGCCGGATCGCTGCACGTCATGAATTATGAGCATGTCGGCTTCGAGACGGTGAGCGTGGCGCAATCGGGTCTGGTGCTGTTCATGGCCTATATCGGCGGCGTCGGGCACTTCATCGGCCCGGTGCTGGGGGCGATCCTAATTACCATCCTGAACAGCACGCTCTCCGACCTGACCGAGGCCTGGTTCCTCTATCTCGGCCTGATCTTCGTCGTCATCGTGCTGTTCTCGCCGGGCGGCCTCGCGGGCATCGTCATGATGCACGAACCGATCTGGAAGACGTCGCCCCGGCTGCTGGCGTCGCTGGTCGTGCCGTACATATACGGTATCGCCACCACACTCGTGGCCCTGTGCGGCCTGATCGGCATGATCGAAATGCTGTATTACCGCAGCACCACCTTCAGTGCCGATACGTCGACCAGCATTTACGGCGTGACCGTGGACACGGCCAGCGTCGTGCCGTGGCTGGTGTTCATCGTCGTCACCGGCGTCGGTGTTTATCTCTGCCGCATGAGCTATCCGGGCATGGCACATAGCTGGAATGCCGTCATCAACGACATCAAGCAAAGGATGGTCTCATGACGACGGCGCTGCAATTGAAGGACGTGGCCAAAAGTTTCGGCAACACGCAGATCATCCGCGACGTGGATTTGGACATCGCTCACGGCGAACTGCACGCCATGATCGGTCCCAACGGGGCGGGTAAGTCGACGCTGTTCAATCTGATCAGCGGCAAATACCACGTTTCCGGCGGCACGATCAGTTTCTACGACAGCGAAATCACCAACAAGGAACCCTACGAAATCAGCCGTATGGGCTTGGGCCGCAGTTTCCAGGTCACCAACATCTTCCCGCGTATGTCGGTGTACGAAAATCTGCGTTGCGGCGTGTTGTGGTCGACCGGTCATCGGTACTCCTTCTGGCACCTGGTGAACCGGCAGAGGGACGTCAACGAACGCACCGAGGAGGTGCTGGAGATGATCGGCCTGACCGGGCGCCGTGACGTTCCCGCGGGCATGCTGTCCTATTCCGATCAGCGCGCCCTGGAAATCGGCATCACCATCGCCGGCGATCCCAAGATGATCATGCTCGACGAACCCACCGCCGGCATGAGCCACAGCGAAACCGAACAGGCCGTGGCCCTGATCCGCAAGGTCAGCAAAGGCAAGACGCTGGTCATGGTGGAACACGACATGGGCGTGGTGTTCGACCTGGCCGACAAGATATCGGTGCTGGTCTACGGCGAGATCATCGCCTCGGACGCGCCGCAGAACATCCGCAACAACGCGGCGGTTCAGGAAGCCTATCTCGGGACGGAGCAACACTGACCGATGCTGGAAGTCAAAGATCTCAACGCCTTTTACGGCAAAAGCCACATCCTCCAGGGTGTCACGTTCTCGGTCGGCGACGGGGAGATCGTCAGCCTGTTGGGACGTAACGGCGTCGGCCGCTCGACAACCATCAAGTCGATCATGGGCGAAGTGCCGCCGCAGGGTTCGATCCGGTTCCGCGACCAGGAAATCGCCGGCCGCAAGACCCACGAAATCGCCCGCCTGGGCATCGGCTATGTACCCGAGAACCGGGAGATTTTTCCGACATTGACGGCGCGCCAGAACCTGTTGCTCGGCATGAAGAACCCCAAGCATGTCGGCCGCTGGTCGGTCGAGGACATGTTCGACATGTTCCCCAACCTGCGCGAACGGGCGGACAATCCGGCCGGCGTCCTGTCGGGTGGTGAACAGCAGATGCTGACCATGTGCCGCACGCTGATGGGAGACCCCGACCTGATCATGATCGATGAGCCCACGGAAGGCCTGGCGCCCAAACTGGTCGAACAGGTCGGCAATCTGTTGGAGGAAATCGCCGGCCGCGGGGTGTCCATTCTGCTGGTCGAGCAGAAGCTGACCATCGCCCTGAAGATCTCCAAGCGGCTCTATGTCATGGGGCACGGCATGATGGTGTTCGAAGGCACGCCCGAGGACCTGCGCGCCAACGAGCAGATCCGGCGCGAGTGGCTCGAGGTCTAGATATGCTCTAAGCGCCGGTCTTGGCGTGGTTCCTGTGTCGGGATAATGTGGCCCCATGTGCGGTGTCTGACCGTGCACCCGATTTCAAACCGACAATAACGAGAAAGGCGTCATGACAGACGTGAATCGCTTCCCCAACCTGCACGTCCTCGACCACCCGCTGATCGCCCATAAGCTGACATACATGCGCGATATCAAAACGCCGACCGGCCTGTTCCGCCAGTTGCTCAAGGAAATCGCGCTGCTCATGGGTTATGAGATCACCCGAAACCTGCCGATGACGTCGAAGGACATCGATACGCCGGTGGCGCCCATGGAGGCGCCAATCATCAAGGGCCGCAAGATCGCCATCGTACCCATCCTGCGCGCCGGCTTGGGCATGGCCGATGGCTTGCTGGAACTGATGCCGACCGCGCGGGTGGGTCATTTGGGCATGTACCGCGATCCCGAAACCAAACGCCCGGTGCAGTATCTGTGCAAGCTGCCCGAAAGCGAGGGCCGCATTTTCATCGCCGTCGATCCCATGCTGGCGACCGGCCACTCGGCGGCGGCGGCCGTCGACCTGCTCAATGAAAACGGCGTGTCGGATGACAATATCCGCTTTCTCGCCCTGGTCGCGGCGCCGGAAGGGGTTGAGGTGTTTCATAAGGCGCATCCGAACGTTCCGGTTTATGTGGCGTCGCTCGATGAAAAGCTGAACGAGAAAGCCTATATCGTTCCTGGCCTGGGTGACGCGGGCGACCGGCTGTTCGGCACGAAATAGCGGTTGCGTCCGGCGCCACCCGACCGAGGGAGAAGGACATGGCGCTCAACGACGATTTCGCTCAACGCATTGTGATCGACACGGCGGCGATGGACTGGCAGGCGAGTCCGTCGCCGACCGTTTGGAGCAAGCGGCTGGAGCTTGTCGGCGGACAGGAAAACGGCCGCGTTACGTCCGTGGTGCGCTACGACCCGGGCTCTTCCTTTCACGGCCACGATCACCCCGACGGCGAGGAAATCCTGGTCCTGGAAGGGGAGTTTTGCGACGAGCATGGCCGCTACCCCGCCGGCACGCATCTGCTCAATCCGGAGGGCTTCCGCCACGCGCCGTTTTCCGATACGGGCTGCGTGCTGTTCGTCAAGTTGCGTCAATTCGGCGGCGACGGGCGCACCCATTTCGCCCATGAAACGGCAAGCATGGCCTGGCAGGACGGGCCGGTTCCCGGCGTGTCGCTCATCCCGCTCTACCAGAACGATCATCATGGCGAACAAATCGGCCTGATCCGATTCGCGCCCGGCGCATCGTTCCCCGACCACCCCCATGACGGAATCGAGGAAATCTTCGTCATCGACGGGATGCTTGCCGACGAGCACGGCCGCTACCCCGCCGGGACATGGCTCAGGCAGCCCGCCGGCAGCCGCCATGCGCCCCACAGCGACACCGGCGCGGTGTTTTATGTCAAAACCGTCCGCTGACACCGCTTTCCAGGGAACCGGCGCCGAAGCGCGGCCCGCCGGGCCAGCGAGCGGCTATCTGTCGCGCGCCGAAATCAAGGCCTTCTACGACGATTTCGGTGTCCGGCAGGACCGGCAGGGCTGGTATGAAGACGTGGCCATCCGGGCGCTGAAGCGTGGCGCCGCGTTGGACGGGGCCCGGCATGTGGTCGAGATCGGTTGCGGCACGGGCAAGCTGGCGCGGGATCTGCTGGCCCGGACTTTGGCGCCGGATTGCCGCTATACCGGTCTCGATATCAGCGACACCATGACCGACGAAACCAACCGGCGTATTGCATCTTGGCATGACCGGGCGGCGGCAATTCGGTGCGATGCCGGTGCCGGCCTGCCGCTCGATTCAGCATCGGTCGACCGGGTGGTATCGGCCTACGTGCTCGATGTCATGCCGCCCGGTGAAATTCGCGCCGTCATTGCCGAAACCGCCCGGGTTCTGGAACCCGGCGGCCTGTTTGCCGTGGCCACCTGGGGCCGTGGCGATGCGCCGCTTCAGCGGCTTGTGGCGGCGGTCCTGCGGACGGTCGGCCGGGCCCGGCCGCGCTGGCTGGGCGGCTGCCGCCCGGTGTCCCTTGAGCGGTTTTTCGACGAGGCGGCACAAACATGGCTGGTCGTCGAATCGGCACACGTCAGCGCATTTGCCATACCGTCGCAAGTCATTATTGCCAAAAAACAGCCTCCCCGGCATTGACCGCAAGGACCGGATATTGCGCTTCGCAATTGACCGCTAGTCATAGGCATCACAAATGATCAACATGGATGACCGACATGACGGGCGTAATCGACGTGGTAAATGCGAACAGGCAGCCGATGGGCATTGACGAGGGATATTGGCAGGCGTTCATGCAGCGCGATGGCCGCCGTGACGGCGATTTCGTCGTGGCGGTGACATCGACCGGCA
Organism: Sneathiellales bacterium; assembly: GCA_028277845.1. Classification (GTDB taxonomy): domain Bacteria; phylum Pseudomonadota; class Alphaproteobacteria; order JANQFL01; family JANQFL01; genus JANQFL01. The sequence continues at coordinate 8,071 of JANQFL010000012.1, read as the reverse complement.
TCTATTGCAAGCCGTCCTGCCCCAGCCGGCGGCCGAAACGGGAAAACGTGGCCTTCTACGAACTGCCGGAGGCGGCCGAACAGGCCGGCTTCCGGGCCTGCAAACGATGCCGGCCCCAGGATGTGGCCGCCAATGATCCTCAGGTCGCCATGGTGCGCGATGCCTGCCACTACATCGACGAGGCGTTGGACGCCGACTGCCAGGGTCCGCCCAGCCTGGCCGAGGTGGCCCGACAGGTCGGGCGCAGCCCGCACCACTTTCAGCGCACCTTCAAGCGTTACATGGGCATCAGTCCGCGCGACTACGCCGATGCCCAGCGGCTGGACAAGCTCAAGCAGGGACTGCGGGACGGCAACGGTGTCGCCGATGCCTTGTACGGCGCGGGATATGGTTCGTCCAGCCGGGTCTACGAACGGGCGCCGGGGCAGCTTGGCATGACGCCGGCTACGTTCGCCAGGGGCGGCAAGGGCGCGGTGATCGGCTATACGCTGACGGACTGCGCCCTCGGACGGCTGCTGGTGGCGGCGACCGAAACCGGCGTTTGCATGGTCAGTCTGGGTGACGACGACGCGTATCTTCTGTCCGAACTGGAAAACGATTATCCGGCCGCGACACTGGTGCGCGACGAAATCGTGCTCGACCAGTGGGTCAAGGCGCTGATCGCTTGCATCGACGGTGAGGAACCGCATCCCGATCTGCCTCTCGACGTCCGTGGTACGGCGTTTCAGTGGCGGGTCTGGCAGGAGCTGATGGCGATCCCCGGTGGCGAAACACGGACCTACAAACAGATCGCCGAACGCATCGGCAAACCCAAGGCCGCCCGCGCCGTCGGACGTGCCTGCGCCACCAATCCGGTCTCGCTGACCATCCCCTGTCATCGAGCTATCCGCGAGGACGGCAGTCTGAGCGGTTACCGGTGGGGACTGGAGCGCAAGCAGGCGTTGCTCGACACCGAAAGCACGGCGGCCGACAAGGCCTGAGCGCCGGTCAGCCGGAACGCTTGCGGCCGAAATTCTGCGTGCCGTAGCGCCAGACCCGGGTCTCCGGCGACCAATGCCCGTCATCCAGTCCGGCCTTGCGTTTGAGTTGCCGCACGAAATCCTGGGGGGTCGTCAAGGTTTCCCAGACCTGCGGCAGGAAGGTCGACCGGTGCCGGCCGTCACGCAGGATCAGGCCGTCCCGGCCCGGCCGCACCTTGGCCAGCAGGTCGGCTTCCGACGTGACGGGCAGAGGTACGGGCTTGCTCAGCACCGAAATGGAGATGTCGACCGCCGGCCGCTCTTCCGCCGTCAAGGCGGGGAAGCGCGGGTCGGCAAAGGCCGCCGACCAGGCATTGGCCGCCGTATCCTGGCCGAGCGGACGGTGCGCTTCCAAAGTGCCGATGCAGCCACGCAGCTCGCCGTTTTTCTTCAACGTGACGAAACTGGCCCCTGTTTGCTTCAAAGCTTCTGACAAAGACGCCGTGTCCAACGACGGCGCGCGGCCGTGGGTCAGGCCATGGTCCACGGCCTTTTCCGCCACGGCGAGCAGGTTTTCCTGATCCTCCGGCGACAGGCCGGTATCGGCCGGCTCGTCGAACCGCCACGCGCCATAGCCGACAACCCGGTCTTTCGATCCCGCCGTGTCGCCGGAATTGCGCAGGTCGAGGGTCTGCACGCGCAGTCCCTTGCGCCGGCCCAGGGCCAGCAGACCGGCCAGCGGGTGGATGCCGCAGGCCCCTTCGTGGTCGATGGCACCGCCGTCGAGGGCTTCGATGGCCCGGCAGGTTTCCTGATCCTTGCGCCTGGCCGCGTCGTAGTCGAGGAAATGGCTGAGGTCGGAGCTGATCACGATGACCGTCTCCGGTCCGCCCCAAAGCCGCTCCAGCACCTGCGCCACGTCCTCGGGGGCGGCGGCACCGACCACCAGCGGCACCAGGGTGAAATCCGCCAGGATCATCTTCAGGAACGGCAGGTGCACTTCGAGTGAATGTTCCTGCGCGTGGGCTTCGTCGAATTCGCGCACCTGGGGCAGGTCCCGCAGGCTGTCCAGCGCCGGCCGGTCCAACGGCACCGCGCCGAACGGTGATTGGAACGCGTTCACGCTGGGAGCCGCCAAACCCCGGAACCCGACCCGGTGGGCGGGGCCCAGCAGGACGACGCGGCGGATGATGTCCCTGGCCGGCGCCAACAGACGATAGGCGCTCGCCGCGATCGAACCGGAATAGACCGTGCCGGCATGGGGCGCCACGATGGCCTTGGGCACATTATCCGCATCGCCGCCGGCCAGTCCGCCGCGCTCGGCGAAATAGCCCGACAGTTCCGCCTTCAGCGCATCGGGCGATGCCGGATAGAACATACCGGCGACGGCGGCGGGACGAAGGGTACGGGGTTCGATGGTCACGGCCGGACGGGCTCCTTGGCAATCCGTCGTTTATCCATACATGATATAAGAAAACATACCCTTTCTATCGAGTCCGCGCAGCCATGCCGTTGCAATTCGAAGGGCAGACCGAGGGCGTCGTCGCCGGCCGGTATTGGCACCGGCTGGAGGATGGGCGCGTGCAGTGCGACCTGTGCCCGCGATTCTGTAAAATTCGTGACGGCCAGCGCGGGCTGTGCTTCGTGCGCGCCAATGCGGGCGGCGAGATGGTGCTGACCAGTTATGGCCGTTCGTCCGGCTTCTGCGTCGATCCCATTGAAAAGAAACCGCTCAATCACTTCCTGCCCGGCACGCCGGTGCTGTCCTTCGGGACAGCCGGCTGCAATCTGACCTGCAAGTTCTGCCAGAACTGGGACATGAGCAAGTCCCGCCAGATGGACACGCTGATGGACCGGGCCTCGCCGGAGACCCTGGTTTCGGCGGCCCGGGCCTTGGGGTGCCGGTCCGTGGCGTTCACCTACAACGATCCGGTGATTTTCCTGGAATACGCCATTGATACGGCCAAGGCGTGCCGCGCCGCGGGCATCAAGACGGTGGCCGTGACGGCCGGCTACGTGACGCCGGACGCGCGCCGCGAGTTTTTCGACCACATGGACGCGGTCAATGTCGACCTCAAGGCCTTCACCGAAAGCTTCTACCACACCCTGGCCACCGGGCATCTGCAGCCCGTGCTGGATACCCTGGTGCATATCCGCCACGAAACGTCCGCCTGGCTGGAAATCACCACCCTGCTGATCCCCGGCCACAACGATTCGGCGCAGGAACTGGATACCCTCAGCAAATGGGTGATGGCGGAACTCGGGCCGGACGTGCCGCTGCATTTCTCGGCCTTCCATCCCGACTACAAGATGACCGATATCGCCCGGACACCGCCGGAAACCTTGCTGCGGGCCCGCGAGATCGCCATGGGCAACGGCATCCGATACGCCTATGTCGGCAATATCCACCACAAGCAGGCCGACAGCACCTATTGCCACAACTGCGGCGAACGCCTGATCGGCCGTGACTGGTACGTGCTGTCCGAATGGACGCTGGATGGGGGTGGTGCGTGCTCCGTTTGCGGTACCGTCTGTGCCGGGGTCTTCGAAGCCCGGCCGGGCACCTGGGGCGCCAAGCGGCAACCGGTGCGTCTGGCCGATTACCGGGTTGCTTAGACGTTCGGCTTATCCGGTTTTCTGACGTCGTCCGGGTTTCAGCCTGGCTTCCATTTTCTTTTGCCGCTGTTCGCGCAGCAACCGGATGAAGCGCTTGCGCTCGCCTTCCCACAGTTTCTTGACCTTGGAACGGTATTTCAGGTTCAGGGCCGGCGTCCGGCTGTGGTACGTGCCGGCCGCCATGGTCCAGGACCGCAACTCGTCGTGCAGGCGCTTGACGAAGCGCGCGGCGTAGTCGGCGTTGCGGGCCGGGTCGAATGCCTGGCTCAGGTCGGCGAACGCCGTGCCGTGATAGTGCAGGTTCACCTGCATGCAGCCGACGTCGATATTGCGCACGCCCTTGGCTTTCAGGGCCCGGACCTTGGCGATGGCGGCCTGTTTCGATTTCAGGTAATGCCCGCGGCCCTCGGCATAAACGGTCCACGGCCAGGCAGAAATTTCCCGCTTTTTACGGTTCCAACGGCCGGTTTCGGCCAGCGACAGGGCCGACAGCAACTGGCGGGGTATGCGCCAGCGGTGCTCGGCCTGTGCCGCCGCGATCCGGCATAAATCTTTGGAATCCGCCATAATCAGGAGCGTCGCCGCGGCGGCGGGCGGGGCAGCGGTCATCCACAGCGCCAATATGGCCGATGCGACGACGGACAGGGCGTATGACGTTCGCGTTTTCATCACCCAAATACGAAGCAAACGCCGTGCCATCGATTTTTTTTGACCATTTGGTCAGAAAATGATCAGGTGTGACAAAAATGTTGCGATGCAAAAAACGTAGGGAAATTCATAGGTTTACATACGAAAATTTTCCCCGGGGCAACAAAATTTCTCTCTCCTAACCTCTTTTAACATATAATTTTTCCCGATTCCCCTTGGCAAAACAATCAAACGGTGCCATATATTGCAGCGCAGCATCAATGATGCCTCCATCATTCATCTGCCGCCAATTCTATTGGCGTTTCCTCCCTAGACTTGGGCCGTTGCGGGTAACCTCAACGGCCTTTTTTTTGGAAAAATCGCAGTTATCGGCGCAGCATGTTGCGCTGCACCCAAAGGTGTCTGCGCGATCTAGCCCGAGATGTCGTGCCGCGCCAGTTTGTCGATGATGTGGGTGGTATCGGCGACCAGGCGCTGAAAACCACCGATCCGGTCGATCCGGTTCTCGTCCATGTAGATGGCGCGGTTGATTTCGATCTGCAGGGCATGCACGCCGGTGGCCGGGCTGCCGTAATGGTGGGTCGTATAGCCGCCGGCGTAGGGGTAGTTCCGGGTGACCCGGTAGCCCAGCTCGCTGTAGGCATGTTCCACGGCGATGGTCAGCCGGGAATCGCAACTCGTGCCGAACCGGTCGCCCAACACGATGTCCGGCCGGTTGTGGCCCTTGTCCTGGTCCATGGGGCCGCCGATCGACGGCATGGAATGGCAATCGATCAGGATGGCGAAGCCGAATGTGTCCCGGGTCTGGTCCAGCAGCGCCTGCAGGGCATCGTGATACGGCCGGTACAGGGTCTCGATGCGCTCCCTGGCTTCGGCGAAGGACAGCTTGCGGGCATAGATTTCCGAACCGCTGGCCACGACCTTGGCGATCGTTCCCAGTCCGCCGGCGACCCTGGCGCTGCGGGTGTTGACGTAGGCTGGCAAGGGCTCCCCGAACATGGCCGGGTCCAGCTCATAGGCTTCCCGGTTGGGGTCGCAATAGGCGCGAGGAAACAGGGCCTTGAGCAGCGGCGAGCCGAGCCGGGGCGCCGCGGCGAAAATCTCGTCGACGAAGCTGTCTTCCGACCGCCTCAGCGTCACCGGATCGAGGGCCGATTCGGAAACGAATTCGGGATGATAATCCGTGCCCGAATGGGGCGAGGCGTAAACGATGGCGTTGGTTTGCCGGGCGGGCTGCAGGATTTCGACGGGGCCGCTCTCCGGCGGTGCTGCGGTGGCGGTTTGCAGAGACATGGTTCCTCAAATCGATCGACGGCCGGTCTACGCACCGGCCCGGCAAGATAAGCGGGCTGCCGCAGCGCCGCAACGAGCCGCGATCATACCATGGCGATTGGGCGGCGCAATCCGCCGCGGATGCATCGAATTGGTGGCATTTCCGAGTGAGACGGCGGTCAAACCCTTGAGTGGCAAAGGAAATCGGGACGAAATTATCGCCGGAAATTGCAACCGTCACGTGCCGAATACAGCGCTATTTACTGTTTGGCAGGGATTGGTCACTATCGTCCGCGAACCATCACGAAGACAAGCAGGCCAGCCGGGAATTTCCACCGGACGGGTCAAAGGGCGCCGGATATTTAGAGTATGGCAAAGATTCTCCTCGCCGAAGACGACGATTCCATGCGGCATTTCCTGTCGCGGTCGCTGGAAAAGGCGGGCCACAGCGTGTTTTCCGTCGGCCGCGGGACCGAGGCACTGCCGGTCCTGGCGGAAGGCCGCTTCGACCTCCTGCTGGCCGATATCGTGATGCCGGAGATGGACGGCATCGAACTGGCACGCCGCGCCGTCAAGGTCGACCCGCGTCTCAAGGTCATGTTCATCACCGGTTTCGCCGCCGTCGCCCTGAACAGCAACATCAGCACCCATCCCAAATCCAAGGTGCTGTCCAAGCCCTTCCACCTGCGCGAACTGGTCGAGGAAATCGACCGCATGCTGGCGGCCTGACGCCGGCCGGCGGCGGATCATTGCATCTCCGCACCACGATAAATCCAAGACTTTCGAAAGGCTTGCAAAGGCGGCACTGACGCATTATACCGCCTGTCTGCCCCGGCTCGGGGCCGACCCTGCCAATGTGGGCGCGTAGCTCAGCGGGAGAGCACTACGTTGACATCGTAGGGGTCGCTGGTTCAATCCCAGCCGCGCCCACCATAATTTGCCTTTTGCTTTCAAGAGTTAGCCGCGAATTGGCGGTCAGTCGGCGGGCCTTTCGCGACTAGAACGGACCATGAATTGCCACTCGTTGCCCAGAGCTTTTGGGCAATGGCTGGGCAACCTGTTCGTGGGATGTTCTATGTGCTGGGGGAGCGTGGGCTTGGCCGCCAGGCTGCCATCAATGCCAGGTCCTTGGCTTTCTCATTGAGAGTTATGTGCGTAAAGCTCTGCAAATTGGTCACGGCGTTTCCGATGGTCTTGGGCATGGGACGCGTGGAGCCATCCAAGAGCTCAAGCGCGTGCCATGCCCAGCCGCCGTCAGGCGGCTTCAGCCATCTGGCGCAGTTGCTCTTTCTTGTGTTCGCGTAGCAGCTCCATGTTGAGATAGCGGTTGGCCTCCAGCCAGCTCTCGTGGGTCTCTGCGGTCAAGGCGCGCACCAGGCGCAGGCAGCTCGCCGCGTTGGGGAAGATCCGCACCACCCGCGTGCGCCGGCGGATCTCCTCGTTCAGCCGTTCGAGCATGTTGGTCGAACGTAGATGCTTGTGGTGCTGGCGCGGCAGCCGGTAGAAGCTCAGCGTCTCGCCGATGTTCTCCTCGACCCAGTCGGTCAGCTTGGCATGCTTCTCCGACCAGCGCTCGAGCCAGGCCGCGAGGTCGCGCTCGGCCTCGGCCAAGTCGCGCCGATCGTAGAGCCAGCGCAGCTCGACCAGGCAGTCGTCGTCGGCCTTGCGCGGCAGATGGTCGCGCGCGTTCCTCAAGAAATGCACGTAGCACCTCTGCCAGACCGCCTCAGGCAGAACCTCGCGGATCGCCCGCTTGAGGCCCTCATGGTCGTCGGAGACCACGAACTCCACCCCCGACAGCCCGCGCTTGCGCAAGCCCGCCAGGAAGTCCTTCCAACTGCTCGCACTCTCACGATTGGCCATCTCCACCGCCAGAACCTGGCGCCGACCTCCTGAGCTTGACGAAGGGCCAGTCGATGCCGATCGCGATCAAGACCGCCTGGCTGCGGATCACTCCAGCCTCGCGCACTCGCTCGTAACGGGCATCTAGGATCAAGTAAGCAAAAGCCTCCTCCAGACGGCGCTCGGCGAAGGCCTTCAAGCGCGCGTCCAGCTTCTTGTTGATCCGGCTGATCGCCGAGGCCGAAAAGGCGTGACCGCAGAGTTCCTCCGTGATCGCCTTGACCTTGCGCGTCGAGACGCCCTGCACGTACATCTCCATCAAAGCGCTCACCAGGGCCTTCTCAGAACGCTGGTAACGCTCGAACAGCTCTGTCGAAAAACGACCCTGGCGGTCCTGCGGAACCCGAAGCTCAAGCTTGCCGACCCGCGTCACCAAGCTACGGCTGTAGTAGCCCGAGCGGTAGCCCAGACGCTCCGCCGTGCGCTCGCCCTTGGCCGCGCCCAAGGCCTCCGCCATATCCGCCTCAAGAACCTCCTGCAATGCCATCCGGATCAACTCCAAAACAAGATCCCGATCCCCCTCCAGCAGCCCTTTAACCTCGGTCAGCCTCGAATTACCCTTCATCTTGGTCATGGTGGTCGTACTCCTCGTGAGCGGTGATCTACACAACCACCGGACCTACCATGACCACCCGAGTCGACCCGGGCTGTTGCAGAACAATCAGCACACTACC
>JANQFL010000063.1 GCA_028277845.1 Sneathiellales bacterium | reverse complement strand
GGTATGGCCGAGACGGCAGCCGCCGGATTTGGCGCCAAGACGCCCGTCCCTCCGGGTTTCCGAGCGGCCGCCCCCCACGGCGTCAGACGGCTTGCGCGATGCACCGCATCGCGCGGCCCCGTCTTCCTGGTGGATGGGCAGGCCGCTCGAGAAACAGAATGGATTCCATCTAAAGAGGAATTGCTCTAGCGGATTTTGCCGGTCAGTCTTGCAACAGGAACTCGCGGCCGACCTTGACGCTGGGCTTGCCGTCATAGGCGACGATGTCGGCCGTTGCGTATGTCTCCCGCCAGATTTCCGGCAAGAAGCTGCCGGTACCGACCACGTCGATGGGCGCGCTGACGCTGGCCATGACCTTGCACTTGGCCGGGGTGAAGCCGGAGCTGGCAACGATCTTGACCTTGTCGAATCCGGCCTGATCGAGAGTATCGCGCATGTGATAGATGGCCGCGGCGCTGACGCCGGTGCCGACCAGCCAGCGCAGTTCCTCGTCGGTGCGGTACTGGCGTACGGCGTTGGGCACATGGCGTTCCAGCGCGGCGTAGGATTCCGCCGGATCAAGCCCTTCGACGAACCGGCCACCGTGGGTGTCGAGCCGCACCGACAATCTGCCGGCCGAAGCCAATTCGGGGAAGCGCCGGCACACGGTCAGAGCGTCGGTGACCTCCAGACCGTAATAATCGACCAGCACGACCATGGGATCGTCGGGGAAGGTTTCGTGGAACATCTCGGCCGCCCGCAACGTCGAACCGGCATAACCGATCAACGCGTGCGGCATGGTGCCGAGACCGCGTTCGTTGCCGAAAAAATGGGCCGTGGCATCGGTGGCATTGCCGACGAAACCGACGGCGCCGACATCCCGCTTGGCCGCGGCGGAACCGACCGAAGCGGCATAGGCCATCATCTCGGCCATCTCGCCGCCGGCGCAGTGGCGGCCGTCCATGGCCAGAAAGGCCACCTTGGGCAGGTCGCAGCACATGCTGTAGGCGTTGAACGCGGCGACACAGGCCGGACCGAGTTTCTGCAGATACAAGGTCTCCAGGTCGACCAGGTGCACCATGGGACCGGTGATGTAGAGCAGCGGTTCACCGGCACCGACCCAGGCCCCTTCCTGGAAACACGGTTCGATGTCGAACGTGACGCCACGGGCCGCGGCCACTTCGTGCAGCCAGTCGATCACCAGGCGCGGACAAAAGATCACCGGGCGGCGCATGAACACCGCGTACGTGACCCGTTTGTCGCCGTAGCGCGATACGGCCGCCTTTGTCTTCTTGAAATAGTGGTCGGTCAGGCTGGCGACGTGGCTGTCGATGGCCTCCACGCCGCCGCCCGTGTGTTCGTCGTCAGGATGCTTGGGCAACGCGGGCTTCGGCATCGCTCCGCTCCTTCTTCAACATCTCGGCGATCAGGAAGGCCAGTTCCAGGCTCTGCGAGGCGTTGAGCCGCGGATCGCAATGGGTGTGATAGCGATCGCCCAGCCCGGCCTCGGTGATGGCCTGGCCGCCGCCGAGGCACTCGGTCACGTCCTGTCCGGTCATCTCGAAATGCACGCCGCCGGCATAGGTGCCCTCGGCCTGGTGCACATCGAAAAAGTCGCGCACTTCATCGAGGATCCGGTCGAACGGCCGGGTCTTGTAGCCGGTCGAGGATTTGATGGTGTTGCCGTGCATGGGATCGCACGACCACACGACCTTGCGGCCTTCGCGCTCGACCGCCCGGATAAGGCCGGGCAGATGGTCACCCACCTTGCCGGCGCCCATGCGGGCGATGACGGTGATGCGTCCGGTTTCGTTTTCCGGGTTCAACGTATCGATCAGGCGGATCAGTCCGTCCGGTTCCATGCTCGGACCGGCCTTGAGGCCGAGCGGATTGGCGACGCCGCGCAGGAACTCGATGTGGGCGCCGTCGGGCTGACGGGTGCGGTCGCCGACCCACAGCATGTGGGCCGAGGTGTCGTACCAGTCGCCGCTGGTGGAATCGATCCGTGTCAGGGACTGCTCGTAGCCCAGCAACAGGGCCTCGTGGCTGGTGTAGAAATCCGTCGTGTGGATTTCCGGCGTCGCCGCGCCGGTCATGCCGCAGGCTTCCATGAAGGCCAGGGCCTCGTGGATGCGGTTCGACAGTTCGGCATACCGCTCGCCCTGGGGGCTGTCGGCGACGAAGCCCATGTTCCAGGCGTGCACCTTGTGCAGGTCGGCATAGCCGCCCTGGGAGAAGGCGCGCAGCAGGTTCAGGGTCGAAGACGCCTGCAGGTAGGCCTGCAGCATGCGGTTGGGATCGGGCGCCCGCTCGCCCTCGTCGAACTCGATGCCGTTGACGATGTCGCCGCGGTAGATCGGCAGTTCGATACCGTCCTTCTCCTCGGTCGGGGCCGAGCGCGGCTTTGCGAACTGGCCGGCCAGCCGGCCGACCTTGACGATGGGACAGGCCGCGCCGTAGGTCAGCACCACGGCCATCTGCAGCAGCACCTTGAAGGTGTCGCGGATATTGTCGGGATGGAACTCGGCAAAGCTCTCGGCGCAATCGCCGCCCTGCAGCAGGAAAGCCTTGCCGTCGGCCACATCGGCCAGCCGGTTGCGCAGATTGCGCGCCTCGCCTGCAAACACCAGCGGCGGATAGGATTGCAGTTTGTCCTCGACCGCCTCGACGGCGGCTTGATCGGGGTATTCGGGCATTTGCAGAGCCGGCTTCGACCGCCAGCCGCCCGGTGTCCAATTCCGCGCCATTGTCTTTGTCCTCGTTCAACGCTTACCTGTCCCCACCAAGGGGGCCAAAAGGTATACGCCCAATCACCCCCGAATGCCAAACGCTTTGCGGGAACAAACCGGGCCAAGCCCCTACTTTTGCTGCATTTTGCGCCATCGGCAAGGGCAACCCACATCACTTAGCCCCCGTTCGGGCAGGAATGCAAAGATTTTACACCGGTCCATGACGGCAACTGGGCGGTTTCGCGTGAATTCCGTGAATTAACTTCGCGCTAGACGCGTCGGGCCGTCAATTGGCTGACGATGCCCGGCCGGTGGGTCGGGTGCTTGGGCCGGGGCGCCAGGGTCACATCGGCCTTGCGCAGGGTGACGAAGTCCATACCGGCGAAGTCCCGTTCCAGTTCGTCGACGCCGATAAGCCGGTCCACCGTATCCGGCCCGCCTGTGCCCAGGCCGAGCTGATCGGGGTGAAAGACCTCCATGATCAGCAAGCCACCCGGCTTCAGGGCTTCCCGGTACTGGCGGTGAAGGGCTTCACGTTCTTTGGCCGTCGCGTGGAAATGCAGCACGGCGATGACATCGAAGGCATCGGTGGGCCAGTCCCAGTCCAGCAGGTCGGCGCATTCGGTTTCAATGGTCACGCCGCGCGCGGCGGCCAGCGCTCGCGCCTTCTCCTGCGCCACCGACGAACCATCGAGCGACAGCACGTCCAGCCCCTGCCGGGCCAGCCAGACGCCATTCTTGCCTTCGCCGTCCGCCACCGCCAGGGCGCGGGTGCCGGCGACGAGCATATCGGCATGAGAGGCGAGGAACGTGTTGGGCTCGGTACCGAAGTAATAGCCCTCGACGTCGTACTTCTTGTTCCAGTCCATGGCCTCTACCCCGGCAGACCGTCGACCCGGGGCTTGGTCAGGATGTCCCAGTAGTCGATGCAAAAGAGGCCATAGCCCGCCGTCCACAACAGGCCGGAAATCAGCATGGCTTGATCGATCGGCAGGAACACCCGAACGATGGCGGCGGCCAGGATCAGCACGTAGACCACCACCGTCGTCTTGCGCACCTTCAGCGGCCGGCCGGAATGGCCCAGCGCGGCGCGGGAGCCGACGGCCAGGATCATGGTGCCGATGGCGCCCGCCGTCAGGGCATGCAGGGCGGCCGAACCATCGACCGGCCCGCCCAGGTCGGCGGCGGCTTTCAGCAGATAGCCGAGCGGCAGCCAGACATAGGCGGCGTGCAGGATCCAGACCAGCGGGTCATACAGCGTCTTCACCGTCTGCCAGCCCAGCATGCGCAGCAGCAGGATGACCCCGGCCACGGCCGCGGCGATGCCGGCCCATTGCGATCCGGGCGCCGCCAGTTCGCAGGCCACCACGACGATGACCGCGGGCACGGCCAGCACGTCGATCCAGCGCGGCGTCGTGCAGGTGATGTCGCGGGAGATGGCCATGCGCAGGGCGTTCTGGGTGAAGGCCGGGATGATGCGGCCGCCGATCAAGGCGATGAGGCCGGTAACCAGGTAGGTGGTGGCGCGCAGGGCCAGGCTCGGGTCGACGAAGTGGTAGAGCGCGTTCAGCCCGGCCAGGCCGAACAGCACGGCGGCGACCTGGTAATTGCGCTTGTTGCGCGAGCGGATCAGCATGTGCAGCACGAAGCCGCCGAGCGCCGGCAGATACAGCAAATCGAGCCAGGCCACCGGTTCGAACCACATGGCCACGCGACCGAGCAACCACAGGCCGACAAGCAGCGCGATGCGGCCGCCCTGGATGGGCCGCAGGTTGGTCCACTTGGGCACGGCCGCCATGAGGAAACCGCCGATGGCGGCGGTGGCGAAGCCGAACAGCATTTCGTGGCCGTGCCAGGCGGCGTCGAGCGGCAGATAGCCCTCCCAGGCGGCCACCCAGAGGGCCAGGCTCAAGGTGGCGTAGACCCCGGCACAGAGGAAAAACGGCCGGTGACCGGACGCCAGCATCAACGGGCCCTTGTACTCGTACTGGGGTTCGTTGATATCGAGAATGACCCGGGTTGCCATACTGTTCTGCTACTCCACGGCGGCGGTGCGTGCCGCACTGCTTTGATCTAGGCCGCGCCGATCACAAGGAAAGGCGCGCTCGCGCGGCAATTGGTCGCGCTGGCCTCCCGTCATAACCGGGAGATGGCGATGGCGTCCTTGATCGCAAGCAATCGCCGGCTCAGCGCCGGCCTTCCCGCAACGCGAAGACGCCCAAGACCAGGAAACAGGCCGACCAGATCACCGCCGAGGCCGTCAGCTGCCATTGCGCCCCGCTGCCTTCATAGGCCAGCCGGAACAATGCCGAAAATGACAGGGCGAGTGTGCACATTGTCATGGACGGCGCGAATACGACGGGACGGCGCGCCTTTTGCAGCGTGGTACGCACGATCATGGAAAACGCCAGCGTGCCCAGGGCGCCGACGGTGATGCCGTGCAGGGCCGACAGCACGGTGATGTCGAGCAGTATCGGCAGAGCGGCGGACAGGAGCAGACCGGCGGCGATCCACAGATAGCCGAGATGCAGGGACGAGACTTCGATATCCGGCACCACCCGCCAGACCCGCCAGCGCGCCATGCGGTAGAGGATCAATCCCGCCGCGGCCGCCCGCAAGGCCGCCGGTATATGTCCCTCCACCCCGGACACATCGAACACCAGCACCAGCCCGAGCACGACGGCGGTGACGCCCTCCACCTTGATCTGCGCCATGCCCTTGACGTAGCCGCCGCGGCGTTGGATGGCGCCCGACGTGGCGGCGGCGATGACCCGGCCGCCCATGACGAACATCAAGACCGTGATCAGGTCGATGGCCAGCAGCAGGCCACGCTCCAGGCCCGGCGCCCACACATCGGCGGCGCCCAATTGGTAGAGGATTTCCGCGACCGAAAACGCCCCGAGGATGGGAGCAAACACGATGTTGCGCTTGCGCTTGACCGCCTTGAGGAACGGCACGCCGGCCTGCCAGAACACCATGGCCGGAAACAGCAGGGCGACGACGGCGGGCAGCGGCTGCGGCAACGGCAGGCCCCAGAACGGCAGCCGTCCCAGCAGCCACGTGGCCAGGGCCAGCCATACCAGCCAACCGGACGCCCGGGTCATGAGATAGCCGCCGACGACGGCGAGCGCAAAGCCGAAGATCATTTCGTGGCCGTGCCACGACGGCGGCAGGCGGTCCGCCCCCGGCACGGCGCCGGTCATCAGCAGCAGCCACAAGGGCACGATCGCCGCGCCGTACAGCGCGGCGACCGGCAGCATGACGTGGTGCGCCTTCAGCGCTTTGCGGGCGGGCGCCGGGCTGTCGGGGGAAGCGGTCATGGCGCGAGGTGTATCAACAAAGCCGTCCGGGCGGCAAGCGGCGCGGCAACGGCCGGTCGATATCATAAGGTACTTTACAAATGTCCGGTTGCGGGGTGGAATCGGTAGGTTCGTGCTGTCGGGGGCATCGGTATTACCGGACCGCGCTCAAAAGAACGATTGCCGTGGCCGCGTACGCCGCCACGGATAATTGCGACCACGAAAACTCTAGGGGAGGAGATCACCATGAAGCACTTACTGCGACTCGCCGTGGGCGGCATCGCCCTGTCGGCCTTGGCGTTGGCCGGTCAGGCCGCCGCGGCCGACGACATGGACGCCCTGCTCAAACGCATCAAGCTGCCGCCGGGTTTCAAGATCAACGTCTTCGCCAAACTGCCGAAGCCGCGCTCCATGGTCGTCGGCAAGCCGCTGAACACGGTGTTCGTCGGCTCGCGCCACGGCACCGTGCACAGCCTGCGCGACACCAACCGGGACGGCGTGGCGGACGAAATCAGCCTGCGCGGCGACGACATGAACGTGCCCAACGGCATCGCCTTCCAGGACGGCATGCTGTACGTGGCCGAGACCGAGCGCGTGTTCATGTGGGGCGTGCCGGCCGAATTCGACACCGCCCTACCGCTGCAGCCGCGCGTGCCGGTGTTCGAGGGCATGCCGGCCGAGTTCCTGCACGGCTGGCGCTATGCCGGCTTCGGCCCCGACCGCAAGCTCTATGTCTCGATCGGCGCGCCGTGCAACATCTGCGACCTCAAGAGCATGGAAGGCTCCATCATCCGCATGGACGCCAACGGCCAGAACATGGAGGTGGTGGCCCGCGGCGTGCGCAATTCGGTGGGCTTCGACTTCCATCCCAAGACCGGCGAGCTGTTCTTCACCGACAACGGCGCCGACCTGATGGGCGACGACATTCCGCCGGACGAACTGAACCGGGTCACCGAAACGGGTCAGCATTTCGGCTATCCCTATCTCGGCGGCAAGTCGGTCAAGCTGACCGGCTGGGAAGACAAGACCCCGCCCAAGGGCCACCAGGCGCCGGTGATCGAGTTTCAGGCCCACTCGGCCAATCTCGGCATCCATTTCTACACCGGCAGGATGTTCCCGGCGGAATACCAGGGCGATGCCTTCGTCGCCCAGCACGGTTCCTGGAACCGCACGTCGCCGGTGGGCTACCGCATCATGCGCATCCGCTTCGACGACAAGGGCCTGCCGACCGGCAAGGAAGTCTTCGCCGATGGCTGGCTGCAGGGCGACGACGCCTCCGGCCGGCCGGTCGACATCAAGTCCCTGCCCGACGGCTCGCTGCTGGTCTCGGACGACTACGCCAACGTCATCTACCGCATCTCCTACGGCGGCTGACATCCGTCGTGGCGCGTCGTCGCGTTTGGCTTGGCTTCGGCCTTCTGGCCGCCGCGCTCGGATCTCTGCAATCCGGACCGGCGGCCGGGGCCGAGGGCGACGCCTTCAACGGGCGCTTGCTGTTCGCCCAATGCCGGCTGTGTCACAGCCTGAAAGCCGGTGAGACCAAGGTCGGCCCCAGCCTGCACGGCCTGTTCGGCCGCCGCGCCGGCGCGGTGGACGGCTTCGACTACTCGCCCGGCATGAAGGACGCCGGTATCGTCTGGGACGAGGCCAGCCTGGACGCCTTCCTCAAACGGCCGAAGGCCGTGATTCCCGGCACCAAGATGGTGTACGGCGGCCTCGGCCGGGCCGAAGACCGCGCCGACCTGATCGCTTACATGAAACAGGCGCTTAAGAAGTAATCGCGTCCCGGCCCGGGCTGCGCCATGATCCGATTTTCCGTCGTCGCAATTCTTGCTCTTTTCTATATGTTGCATAAGTCCACATTATTATGGATAATATCAACATGTTAAAAGACGACATCGCCGCGTTCCGGGAGTTCAACCGCTTCCACACCCGGCTGGCCGGGGCGCTCAACGAACATTTGCTGGCATCCGACTATACGTTACCGCAGGTGCGCGTTCTCTATGAGGTTGCCAACGCACCGCGCGAAGCCCCCCCTTCCGCGCGCAATCTAAGCACCATCCTGGATATGGATACGAGCTATCTCAGCCGCATCGTTACCGGGCTGGTCAACGACGGGCTGATCGCGCGGGCACCTTCGGAAAACAACGCCAAACGGCTGGAGCTCACCTTGTCCGCGAAGGGACGAGAGGTTTTCAGCGGCCTGAACGCCGCGTCGGCCAACGAGGCGGCGGCGCATCTGGAGAACCTGTCGGAGGCGGAGCGGCGCGAACTGGTCGGCGCGATGCGCCGCATCCGGCGTCTGCTCGGCGACGGCCCGAAGGAGCCGACCTTTATCCTGCGCGACCCCGAGCCGGGTGACCTGGGATGGATCACCCATCAGCAAGGACGTCTCTATGCGAAAGAATACGGGTGGGACTGGACGTTTGAGGCGCTTGTCGCGGAAATCGTCGGGCAGTTCGCCAAGAACTTCGACCCATCCTGCGAACGGTGCTGGGTTGCCGAGCGCGACGGCGAGGTGATCGGGTCGGTCTTTGTCGTCAGGCAGGATGACGAAACCGCCAAGTTGCGTTTGCTCTATGTCGATGCGCGCGCGCGTGGCCTGGGCCTGGGGCGACGGCTGGTGGACGAGACCCTGCGGTTTGCGCGCGCCAAGGGCTACAAGCGCATGGTCCTGTGGACAAACGACGTGCTGGTGTCCGCCAGACGCATCTATGAGGCGACCGGTTTCGAGCTTCTGGAAGAAGAACCGCACCACAGCTTCGGGAAAGACCTTGTCGGCCAGAACTGGGGGCGCGATCTTTGACGCTGGCACTCTGGGCAGCCGCGGCAACGGGCGTACAAGTCGGCTCGGCTCTGGTCGCGAGTGAGGCCGTCGTTTCCGATGTGGGCGCCGGCCGGCTCGGCTTCTTGCGCTATGCCATCGCCCTTTTGTTTCTGGTGCCCATTGTGCTGCGCTCGACCGGGCTGTCGATACGCCGCCGCGACCTGTTACCCGTTTCCCTCATCGGCATGGGACAGTTCGGCCTGTTGATCGCGCTGTTGAATCTCGCTGTTCTCAGTTCAAGTTCGGCACGGGTTTCATTGGTCTTCGCAACGCTTCCCCTGATGACGATCGGGGTAACCTGGATCTTCTTTCGAAACCGTGTCAGCAGGCGCGATCTCATCGCCATCGTTCTGACGATTGTGGGAGTGGCTGTCCTGGTCGGCGGCGATGCGCTGAGCGGGACAGTCACATTCGTTGAGGTAGCCGGTTTGACCTACGCGGCCCTGGCGACTCTGACGGGGGCGCTCTGCTCCGCGTTCTATGGGCCGTATCTCAAGCGCTATGGCGTGCTGAACGTCAGCGTCATCGCCATGGCGGCTTCCCTTGTCCCCCTGGGCGTCATGGCCCTAGTCGAGACCGGTGGCGCGCCCGTCGGCAGTTGGACAGGTCAAACGCTCGCCCTCATCGGTTTTGTCGGCCTGTCGAGCGGCATCGGATATCTGATGTGGCTCTATGCGTTGGCGCATGCGCCCGCCGGTACTGTAACGGCGTTTCTTGCCCTCAGCCCGATCACCGCAGTCTCGATGTCCGTTTTGTTTCTCGACGCGCACACGACGGCGTCGCTCTACGCCGCGCTCGCCCTCGTCATCGGAGGCCTTGCCGTCATGGCACTCTCTTCAAAACAGACAAATCACGGTTGACAGCAAGCCCAGGCGCTAGTCACCGTCCGGTTCGACGAACTTCTCGCGCATGGTGACGAATTCCTCGGCCGCCGAGGGATGGATACCGACCGTGGAATCGAACTGGGCCTTGGTGGCGCCGACCTTCATGGCGATGGCCACGCCCTGGATGATCTCGGCCGCGTCGGCGCCGACCATGTGACAGCCGATGACCCGGTCGCTTTTCGGCTCAACGATCATTTTCATCATGGTGCGTTCGTCGCGCCCGGTCAGGGTGTGTTTGAGCGGCTTGAACGACGACTTGTAGATGTCGACCTCGCCATACTCGGCCCGCGCCTCGGCCTCGGTATAGCCCACGGTGGCGACGCTCGGTTGGCTGAATACGGCCGAGGGGATGCCCGAGTGGTCAGGCTTTGTCGGTGTGTTGCCGAACACGGTGTCGGCGAAAGCCGCCCCTTCCTTGATGGCCACCGGCGTCAGGTTGACCCGGTCGGTGACGTCGCCGACGGCGTAGATGTTGGGCACGCTTGAGCGGGAATACTCGTCGACGACGACGGCGCCCTTGGCGTTCATCTCGACGCCGACCGTGTCCAGGCCCAGCCCCTTGGTGTTGGGCGCCCGGCCGGTGGCATAGAGCACGGCGTCGGTTTCGATCACCGTGTCGTCCTTGAGGACCAATTCCAGGTGATGGCCCTTCTTGACGATTTCGGCGATGTCGCATTCGACCCGCAGGTCGATGCCGGTCTTGCGGATCTCCTGGGCCAGCGCCGCACGCACATCGTCGTCGAAGCCGCGCAGGATCTGTTCGCCGCGGTAAAGTTCGATGACGTCGACGCCCAGGCCGTTGAAAATACCGGCGAACTCGACGGCGATGTACCCACCGCCGACCACCACCATGCGCCGGGGCAGTTCCTCCAGGTGCAGGGCTTCGTTGGACGTAATGGCGTGTTCGATGCCCGGGATGTCCGGCAGTGTGGGCCAGCCGCCGACACCGATGAGGATGGTCTCGGCGGTGACGGTACGATCGCCGACCCGCACGGTGTGGGCGTCCTCCAGCACGCCGCGGCCTTCCAGCAGTTCGACCCCGGCGTTGTTCAGCAAGTGGATATAGATGCCGTTGAGCCGGTCGATCTCCCTGTCCTTGTTGGCGATCAGCTTGGTCCAGGCATGGTCGGTGCGGCCGACGCTCCAGCCGTATTCCGCCGCGTCCTCGAAGTCGTGGGCGAAGTGGGAGGCGTAGACCAGCAGCTTCTTGGGGATGCAGCCGCGGATGACGCAGGTGCCGCCGACCCGGCTTTCCTCGCAGATACCGACGCGGGCGCCGTGTGCGGCGGCCATGCGGCTCGCGCGTACGCCGCCGGACCCGGCGCCGATGACAAAAAGATCGTAGTCGTATTCAGCCATAACGTGGTCCCATCAGAATTGGACGGAGTGGCCCCCTAAATCCCGCCCATGCACAGATACTTGGTTTCCAGATAGTCCTCGATTCCATATTTGGAACCCTCGCGGCCGACGCCGGATTCCTTGACCCCACCGAACGGCGCCACTTCGGTGGAGATGATGCCGGTGTTGATGCCGACGATGCCGTATTCCACGGCCTCGGAGACCCGCCATACCCGGCCGAGGTCGCGGGCATAGAAATAGGCAGCCAGGCCAAACTCGGTGTCGTTGGCCATCGAAACGGCCTCGTCCTCGGTCTCGAACTTGAAGATCGGCGCCACGGGCCCGAAGGTTTCCTCCCGCGCCACTTTCATGGCGGGCGTCACGTCGGCCAGGATGGTCGGCTGGAAGAACGTGCCGCCCAGTTCGTGGCGTTCGCCGCCGGCGACGACACGGGCGCCCTTGCCGACGGCGTCAGCGATGTGTTCCTCCACCTTCTCGACGGCGGCGGCGTCGATCAACGGACCCTGATGGGTCTCACCCTGCAGGCCGTCGCCGACCACCAGGCCAGACACCGCCTGGGACAGTTTGGCGCAGAATTCGTCATAGACCGGCGCGTGCACCAGCAAGCGGTTGGCACAGACGCAGGTCTGGCCGGTGTTGCGGTATTTGGAGGCGATGGCGCCCTCGACGGCAGCGTCGATGTCGGCATCGTCGAAGACGATGAACGGCGCGTTGCCGCCCAGTTCCATGGACACCTTCTTCACCGTGCCGGCACACTGCTGCATCAGCACCTTGCCGATCTCGGTCGAGCCGGTGAAGGTCAGCTTGCGCACGATGGGATTGCCGGTCATCTCGCCGCCGATGGCACCGGCCGAACCGGTGACCACGTTAAACACGCCCTTGGGAATGCCGGCCCGCTCCGCCAGTTCGGCCAGGGCCAGCGCCGAATAGGGCGTCATGGTGGCGGGTTTGCACACCACCGGACAGCCGGCGGCCAGTGCCGGACCGATCTTGCGGGTGATCATGGCGGCGGGAAAGTTCCATGGCGTGATCGCGGCGACCACGCCGACCGGTTCGTGAATGACGACGATGCGCTTGTCGCCCTGATGCGGTGGAATGGTGTCGCCGTAGATGCGCTTGCCTTCCTCGGCGAACCATTCGATGAACGACGCGGCGTAGGCCACCTCGCCCTTGGCTTCCGCCAGCGGCTTGCCCTGTTCCGCCGTCATGATGACGCCGAGGTCGTCCTGGTTCTGCATCATCAGGTCGAACAGACGGCGCAGGATGACCGCCCGCTCCTTGGCCGTCTTGCTCCGCCAGGCCGGCCAGGCGGCATTGGCGGCTTCGATGGCGCGCCGGGTTTCGTCGGCGCCCTGTTTAGGGACCGTACCCAACTGCTCGCCATTGGCCGGATTGGTGACGGCGATGGTCTCGCCGCTGTCGGCATCGACCCATTGGCCATCGATATAGCATTGCTGACGAAACAGGCTGGCGTCATGAAGGTTCATGGCGGTCTCCTCGAAAGAACTGGAACAATTTTTGGGCAAAGGCGCCGGAAAGGAAAACGGGCGGCACTATAGCCGCCCGCTCCCCGCCTGTTAATGCATCCGGGTCCACTTTTTTGTGACTGGACCCGGCAAAACCGATTTGTAGGACCTACCCCGCCGCCACGTAGGCCTGGACCTTGGCCGAGACTTCCTCGCTGGACGCCGCTTCCTCGTTGGTGGCGGCGCGCAAGGCGGCAGCCACGTTCTTGTGGTAGGGCGTGTCGGTCAGCGGGTCGCAGTCGTCGCTGGCCGCCAGCAGGTTGATGCGCGGACCGACGGTGACCCGTTCGCCGCCCTCGACCGTGTAGGCCATGCCGTAACCCTGGGGCAGCGCTGCGTAGCCCAGCCGCATGGCGTCGTCGGCCTCGGCCCGGGCCGTCAGCTTGCCGGTGCGGGTTTCCACCGTCACCCAGCCGCCATCCGAAGAGCCGATTTTATTGAGGTCGTCGGGATGGACACGGATGGCGCCGTCATAGTCCTGGCGGCGGAACCGCGGCGTGCGTACGATCTGGTTGGAATTGAACCGCCGCCGCTGTCCCAACGAGACGACGAAGGGATAGTCCGCGTCGGGTTGGTCGTCCGCCGGATCGATCCTGGCGAGCCATTCCAGCATTTCCGGCACTTCCAGCCGGAACTTCTTGTCCGGAAACGCGACCAGCGACCAGATGTCGTCCATGGTGTGTTCGGTGAACTTGGTGCCCGACGGTGAGTTGATGATGCGGTCGAACAGCACCTCGCCCAGCATGGGCGGCGGCACATCGGTGCCGAGCGCCCGCTGCACGGCCTCGGTGTGGCGGCCGGACACCTTGTGGCAGGCGGGCCAAAGAATGGCCGCAGACGCCGCACCGTTGGGCAAGGACTTGCCCAGGGTGAGATAGAGGATCAGCGGGGCAATGGCGCCGTAGACCGGGTTTTCCTTGGCCAGCGCCATGACCGCCTGGGAATACCCGAGCCGGTCACTGACCGCCTGTTCGGGCAGATCGTCGATCACCTGTTCGTCGGGCAACAGGCCCATGCGCCGGGACAGATCGGCGTAGATGTCGGCTTCCACGCGCGTGCCCTCGAGCGGCTCGAACAGCGGATGGCGCACGTGGAAGTAATTGGCCGGGAACGAGAAATTGAAGAACGTGAATTCGAACTTCTCGAGCTGGGACGAGGCCGGCAACACGTAATCCGCCAGCCGCGCCGTCTCCGTCATCGCGACGTCGACGACAACCAGCAGGTCGAGCGAGCGCAAGGCTTCCTCGGTCGCGGCCGTGTTGGCCGCCGAGTTGGCCGGGTTGGAGCTGTCGACCAGAACGGCCCGCAGCGCATTGGGCCCGTCGTTGAGGACTTCGGCGGCGAACCTGTTGGGGGGATACAGGCCGGCGATTTCCTGCATGCCGGTCGCCACCGAAGTCGCACCCTTGGAGTTGCCGAACAAAGGCTGCAACCAGGTGTGCATGGCCTGGGTGCCGGGCCGGCCGAAATGGCCCGGCACCAGGAACAACAGGTTGTTGAGGTAGCTGTTGAGGGTCGAATTGCGGCCCTGTTCGATACCCAGTTCGGAACGCAACACCATGGCCTCGGCTTCGGCGATCATGTCGACCGCCTGCTCCACCTCGCCTTTCGTCAGGCCGGTGTGGGCAATCCAGTCGTCGGCGGGGATGGCCAGCAGCGCCTCGCGCACCGCCGGCCAGCCCTCGGTGTGTTCGGCGATGAAGGCTTCGTCCTGGGCGCCGCGTTCGATCAGCAGCTTGAGCATGGCGCCGAGCAGGTAGGTGTCGGTGCCCGGCTTGAGCTGCAGGTGCACATCGGCCATCTCGGCGTCCTTGGTGCGCACGGGATCGATGCACAGGATTTTCTTGCCGTCCGACTTGGAGGCCTCGTTGAGGTGATCGCGGGCGCCCGGCTCGCATTGCGCCTCCCACATCGAGCTGCCGAGCAGCACCAGCAGGTCGCAGCCTTCCATCAGCGGCACATGATTGCAGTTCTGCGCCCCATACATGCGGCCGTTGACCCAGAAGCGGCCGCTCTTTTCCTGGGCCAGGGAGGAATAGAAATCGGTCGCGCCGAGCGCCCGCATCATCATGATGCCGTAACCGCCGCCCGAATGATTACCCTGGCCGCCGCCGCCGTAATGGCCGAGCGCACGCGGGCCGTATTTCTCGCGCACAGCCAGGAACTTCTCCGCGATTTCCGAGAGCGCCGTGTCCCAGTCGACCTCCTCGAAGGATCCGTCCTCGCGCCGGCGCATGGGCGAAGCCAGCCGTTCGGGATGGTTCTGATAGTGGGTCAGGCGGGTGGCCTTCTGGCAGAGATACCCATGCGAGCGCGGGTGGTCCTTGTCGCCCCTGATCCTGGTGATGCCCCTGCCCTCGGTCTGCACCTCAAGGCCGCAATTGGCATAACAGAGAATGCACGCCGTCTTCTTCCACACTGCCTGATCCATCCCGTCAC
>JANQFL010000043.1 GCA_028277845.1 Sneathiellales bacterium | reverse complement strand
CGTGATCGCCGCCGTCAAAGACGTCTTGCCGTGGTCAACATGGCCAATCGTGCCAATGTTGCAGTGCGGTTTCGTGCGCTCAAACTTTTCCTTCGCCATCTTTCGCTTCTCCGTACTCCGTTTCGTGTCGCTTTACGACGCGGATGGTTATTTCCTCAATTGTTTATGCAAACTTGGCGCGGACTTCGTCCGAAACCGCCTGGGGCACTTGCGCATAGTGATCGAAGTGCATGGTGTACTGAGCCCGTCCCTGGGTCGCCGACCGCAGGTTGTTGACGTAACCGAACATGTTGGCCAGCGGCACCATGGCGTTGATCACGGTGGCATTACCGCGCGGCTCGGTCCCCGTGACCTGGCCGCGGCGGCTGTTCAAATCGCCGATCACGTCGCCCATATAGTCTTCCGGCGTGACCACCTCGACCCGCATCATCGGCTCGAGCAGCTTCGGACCGGCCTTCTGGGCGGCTTCGCGGAACGCCGCACGGGCGGCGATCTCGAAGGCCATGACACTCGAGTCCACATCGTGGCTGGCGCCGTCGACCAGGGTGACCTTGAAGTCGATCAGCGGGAAACCGGCGATCACGCCCGTTTCTGACGCCGACATAATGCCCTTCTGGACACCC
The DNA here is from genome assembly GCA_028277845.1 of Sneathiellales bacterium. Taxonomy (GTDB): domain Bacteria; phylum Pseudomonadota; class Alphaproteobacteria; order JANQFL01; family JANQFL01; genus JANQFL01. The sequence continues at coordinate 15,293 of JANQFL010000043.1, read as the reverse complement.
GGGATGTATTCCCGCGGCACGGCACCGCCGACGATTGCGCTTTCGAATTCGTTACCGGCGCCCTGCTCGTTGGGTTCCAGGACGATCTTCAATCGGGCGAACTGACCGGAACCGCCGGTCTGCTTTTTGTGGGTGTAATCGACCTCGGTCAGCTTGGTGATCGATTCACGGTAGGCCACCTGCGGCGCACCGACCGACGCGTCGACCTTGAACTCACGCTTCATGCGGTCGACGATGATTTCCAGGTGCAGTTCCCCCATGCCCTTGATCACGGTCTGGCCGCTCTCGGCATCGGAGGTTACCCGGAACGACGGGTCTTCGGCCGCCAAGCGGGCCAGGGCCTGGGACATCTTCTCCTGGTCGTTCTTGGTTTTGGGTTCGACCGCGACCTCGATGACCGGATCGGGGAATTCCATGCTTTCCAGAATGACCGGGTGCACCGGATCGCACAGGGTGTCACCGGTGGTGGTGGTCTTCAGGCCGGCAATGGCGACGATATCGCCGGCGCGGGCTTCCTTGATGTCTTCCCGCGAATTGGCGTGCATCAGCAGCATGCGGCCGACGCGTTCGCGCTTGTCCTTGACGGCGTTGAGCACGCCCGAACCGCCTTCCAGCACGCCCGAGTAAATCCGGGCAAAGGTCAGCGAACCGACGAACGGATCGGTCATGACTTTGAAGGCCAGCGCGGCGAACGGCTCTTCATCGCTCGATTCGCGGACGATTTCTTCGTCGGAACCGACCTTGACGCCCTTGATGGCCTCAACGTCGGTCGGCGCCGGCATGAAATCGATGACCGCATCGAGCAGCGGCTGCACGCCCTTGTTCTTGAAGGCCGTGCCGTTCAGCACCGGCACGAAGGATCCATCCAGCGTACCCTTACGGATGCAGGCTTTCAGGGTCTTCTCGTCAGGCTCGTTGCCTTCGAGATAGGCCTCCATCGCATCGTCGTCCTGCTCGACGGCAAGCTCGACCATCTTCTCGCGGTACTCGGCGGCCTGGTCGGCCAGTTCGGCCGGGATGTCGACATACTCGAACTCGGCGCCGAGGCTTTCGTCTTTCCAGACGACGGCTTTCATCTTCACCAGGTCGATCAGGCCGGCATATTCGGCTTCGGCGCCGATCGGCAACTGGATGACCATCGGCACGGAACCCAGGCGGTCTTCGATCATCTGCACGCAGCGGAAGAAATCTGCGCCCATGCGGTCCATCTTGTTGACGAAACACATACGCGGTACGCCGTATTTGTCGGCCTGACGCCACACCGTCTCCGACTGCGGCTCGACACCGGCGACACTGTCAAACACGGCGACGGCACCATCGAGCACGCGCAGCGACCGTTCGACTTCAATGGTGAAGTCCACGTGGCCCGGGGTATCGATGATGTTGATGCGGTGATCTTCCCAGAAGCAGGTCGTGGCGGCGGACGTAATGGTGATGCCGCGTTCCTGTTCCTGCTCCATCCAGTCCATGGTGGCGGCACCGTCGTGCACTTCGCCGATTTTGTGGGACCGGCCCGTATAATAGAGAATGCGCTCGGTGGTGGTTGTTTTGCCGGCATCGATGTGGGCCATGATGCCGATATTGCGATAGCGCTCGATTGGGGTGGTACGTGCCATGACTAGGGTGTTCCTGCTCTAACCGCCTATTACCATCGGTAATGCGAGAAGGCCCGGTTGGCTTCCGCCATCCGATGGGTGTCCTCCCGCTTCTTGACCGCCGTACCCCTGTTGTTCGCCGCGTCCATCAACTCGGACGACAGCCGATCAACCATTGTGTTTTCGGAACGGCCACGCGCCGCGCCGATCAACCAGCGAATGGCCAGCGCCTGGGCGCGGTCGGCCCGCACTTCCACCGGCACCTGGTAGGTGGCGCCACCGACACGGCGGGAGCGCACTTCAAGATGCGGTCGCACATTGTCGAGCGCCTCGTGGAACATCTTGACCGGATCCTGGCTGGTTTTGGCTTCGACCTTGTCCAAGGCGCCATAAACGATGCGCTCAGCGGTCGATTTCTTGCCATCGAGCATGAGCGAGTTCATGAACTTGCTCAGAACGATGTCACCGAATTTGGGATCGGGGAGAACTTCGCGTTTAACAGCTGCGCGGCGTCGAGACATGTCGGATCCCTCTTATTTCGGCCGTTTGGCGCCGTATTTGGAGCGGCGCTGGCGCCGGTCCTTCACGCCTTGGGTATCGAGGACGCCACGGATGATGTGATAGCGGACACCGGGCAAGTCCTTGACGCGACCGCCGCGAATCATCACCACCGAGTGCTCCTGAAGATTGTGCCCCTCGCCCGGAATGTAGGACGTTACCTCGAACCCGTTGGTCAGGCGCACACGGGCAACCTTACGCAGTGCCGAGTTCGGCTTTTTCGGTGTCGTCGTATACACACGCGTGCAAACGCCACGTTTTTGAGGGCACGCCTGCATGGCCGGCACTTTGTTGCGTGCCAGCTGCGGCTTCCGAGACTTTCTAATCAATTGATTGATCGTCGGCATTTTCCGTCCTGTCGATCCCGGCACCCGAATGGCACAAAACGACGCGCAAGCACCAAAATGGCGGCTCGCTACGACGCAGAGCTCACCCAAAATCGGGTTAAACCAGTAATGTCCACAATTCCCCAGGCGTCGTGTTTAGGCAAAACCTACTACCGCCCACCCAAAGGAGCCCGCAATATATTGACGGCCCTATGCACCGTCAACCCCTAAGCCTTGAATAATTCGGCAGTTTTCCCGCCCCGCCGACAGGACGGCCACACGAAACATGTAGCCACCCTGTCCGCGTTCGGCGACAGATTGTTACGCAATCATGACGCCGGCGGAACAGTTATCCCCAGTTACGCCGGAGCCGCTTCTTCCTGCGCGGCCGATTCGTCCACGTCGCCGGTCAATTGCGGCGCTGCGGCGGCCTCCGCCTGACGGGCTTCGAGAATTTCGCGGTCCCGGCCGGCGGCAATCTCCTTGAACTGGTTCATCATGGCGCCCGTTCCGGCCGGAATCAGGCGGCCCACGATGACGTTTTCCTTGAGTCCATGCAGTTGGTCCATCTTGCCGGCCACCGCGGCCTCGGTCAGAACCCGCGTGGTTTCCTGGAACGACGCCGCCGAGATGAACGACCGGGTCTGAAGGCTGGCCTTGGTGATGCCCAGCAGAACCGGGACCGACTTGGCGGGGTCCCCACCCGCGGCTTCGGCTTTCTCGTTGACTTCGTCGAACTCCACCCGGTCGACCTGCTCGCCCTTGAGCAAGGTGGTCGAACCACTGTCGGTGATTTCGACTTTCTGCAGCATCTGACGGCAGATCACTTCAATATGCTTGTCGTTGATCTTCACGCCCTGCAGCCGGTAGACCTCCTGGATCTCGTTGACCAGATAGGACGCCAGAGCCTCGACTCCCATGATGCCGAGAATGTCATGCGGCGCCGGGTTGCCGTCGAGCAGATGGTCGCCCTTGCGGACGATATCGCCTTCCTGCACGCTCAGGTGCTTACCCTTGGGAATCAGGTACTCGACCGGATCGAGCGCCTGGTCTTCAGGTTGCAGGATGACGCGGCGTTTGCCCTTGTAGTCCTTGCCGAATTCGATCTGACCATCCAACTCGGCAATGATCGCGTGATCCTTGGGCCGGCGGGCTTCGAAGAGCTCCGCCACCCGCGGCAGACCACCCGTGATGTCACGGGTCTTGGCGCTTTCACGCGGGATACGGGCCAGCACGTCGCCGGCATGGACATGGGCGCCGTCGTCGACGCTGAGAATGGCGTCGGCCGACAGGTGGTAACGGGCCTCGACATTGTTGGCCAGGGTTACGACTTCTCCCTTCTCGTCCCGCAGGGTCACCCGCGGGCGCAGTTCCGCGCCTTTGGCGGCCTGCTTGTATTCGGTCACCACCTTGGTGGTGATGCCGGTGGCTTCGTCGATTTCCTCGCGCATGGTCTCGCCTTCGACGAGATCCTTGTAGTTCACGATGCCTTCGCGCTCGGTGATGATCGGGATGGTATAGGGATCCCATTCCGCCATCTTGTCGCCGCGCTTGACCGCGTCGCCGTCGTCCAGCAGCAGGCGGGTGCCGTACGGCACGCGGTGACGGGCGCGTTCGCGGCCGTTTTCGTCGATCAGCACGACCTCGCAGTTGCGGCTCATGACCACATGACGCTTCTGCGAATCCTCGACCACATTGCGGTTTTCGATCTTGATGGTGCCGTCATGGGCCGCTTCGATGCGGCTCTGGCCGCCCAACTGGGCCGTCCCGCCGATGTGGAACGTCCGCATGGTCAGCTGGGTGCCGGGCTCGCCGATGGACTGGGCGGCGATGACGCCGATGGCCTCACCGATATTGACCGGGGTACCCCGGGCCAGGTCGCGGCCGTAGCAGGCGCCGCAGACGCCACCCTTGCTTTCGCAGGTCAGCACCGAACGGATCTTGACCGATTCGACGCCGGCCATCTCGATGGCATCGACCGCCGATTCGTCGATCATGGTACCGGCCTTCACGATGACGTCGCCGCTGAGCGGGTCCACCACGTCGACGGCGGCCGAACGGCCGAGCGTACGGTCGCCGAGCGACGAGATGATGTCGCTGCCCTCGACCACTTCACGCACCGTCAGGCCGTCCTGGGTTTTGCAGTCCTCCTCGATGATGATGCAGTCCTGCGCCACGTCGACCAGACGGCGGGTTAGGTAACCCGAGTTGGCGGTCTTCAAGGCGGTGTCGGCCAGGCCCTTACGGGCACCGTGGGTGGAGTTGAAGTACTCCAGCACGCTGAGGCCTTCCTTGAAGTTTGAAATGATCGGCGTTTCGATGATCTCGCCGGACGGCTTGGCCATCAGGCCGCGCATGCCGGCGAGCTGCTTCATCTGCGCCGCGGAACCACGGGCGCCGGAATGGGCCATCATGTAGATCGAGTTCAGATCCTTGGACCGGCCGGTCTTCTTGTCGACGTCCGAGGCCGAAATCTGCGCCATCATTTCCTCGGCCACCTTGTCGGTGCACTGCGACCAGGCGTCGATGACCTTGTTGTACTTCTCACCCTGGGTGATCAGGCCGTCGTTGTACTGAGCCTCGTACTCCTTGACCAGCGAGCGGGTCTCGTCGACCAGGTTTTCCTTGGTCGCCGGCACGATCATATCGTCCTTGCCGAAGGAAATACCGGCGCGGCAGGCGTGGCTGAAACCCAGACCCATGATGCGGTCGGCGAACAGCACCGTCTCTTTTTGGCCGCAATGACGGTAGACGATGTCGATGACCTCACTGATTTCCTTCTTGGTGAGCTGACGGTTGATCAGGTCGAAGGAGATCTTGGGATTGCGCGGCAGGAGCTCGGACAGCAGCATGCGGCCGGGCGTCGAGTCGACGATCTTCACGATATGCTCGCCGTTTTCGTCCACCGTCTCAAACCGCGACTTGATCTTGGCGTGCAGGGTGACCGAGCCGCTGTCCAGGCCATGACGGATTTCCTGGACGTCGGCGAAGGTCATGCCTTCGCCCGGTTCGCCTTCCCGTTCCATCGTCACGTAATACAGCCCCAGGACGATGTCCTGGCTGGGCACGATGATGGGCTTGCCGTTGGCCGGGCTGAGAATGTTGTTGGTCGACATCATCAGCACGCGGGCCTCGAGCTGCGCTTCCAGCGACAGCGGCACGTGCACGGCCATCTGGTCGCCGTCGAAGTCGGCGTTGAAGGCGGCGCAGACCAGTGGGTGCAGCTGAATGGCCTTACCCTCGATCAGCACCGGCTCGAACGCCTGGATACCGAGGCGGTGCAGGGTCGGCGCCCGGTTGAGCAGCACCGGGTGTTCGCGGATGACCTGATCGAGCACGTCCCAAACCTCGGGACGTTCCTTCTCGACCATTTTCTTGGCCATCTTGACCGTCGTGGCGACACCGCGCATTTCGAGCCGTGAATAAATGAACGGCTTGAACAGTTCGAGCGCCATCTTCTTCGGCAGGCCGCACTGATGCAGTTTCAGTTCGGGGCCGACCACGATGACCGAGCGGCCGGAATAGTCGACGCGCTTGCCGAGCAGGTTCTGACGGAACCGGCCCTGCTTGCCCTTCAGCATGTCGCTGAGGGATTTCAGCGGCCGCTTGTTGGCGCCGGTGATGACCCGGCCGCGGCGTCCGTTGTCGAACAGGGCGTCAACCGCTTCCTGCAGCATACGCTTTTCGTTGCGGACGATGATGTCCGGTGCGCGCAGTTCGATCAGGCGCTTCAGGCGGTTGTTCCGGTTGATCACCCGGCGGTACAGGTCGTTCAGGTCCGAGGTGGCGAACCGGCCGCCGTCCAACGGCACCAGCGGCCGCAGTTCCGGCGGAATGACCGGGATCACCGTCAGGATCATCCATTCCGGACGATTGCCGGACTCGATGAACGACTCGATCAGCTTGAGCCGCTTGGCGATCTTCTTGATCTTGGCTTCACCGCCGCCCTTCTCCATTTCGGCACGCAGGTTGGTCTGTTCTTCTTCAAGATCCAGGTCCATCAGCATGTGGCGGATCGCTTCGGCGCCGATGCCGGCCGTGAAGGCGTCCTCGCCATACTCTTCCTGCGCCTGCATGTACTGCTCTTCCGACAGCATTTCGTGCAGCTTGAGCGGCGACAGGCCCGGTTCGATGACGACGTAGTTCTCGAAATAGAGAACCCGCTCGAGATCCTTGAGCGTCATGTCGAGCAGCAGGCCGATCCGCGACGGCAGCGATTTCAGGAACCAGATGTGCGCCACCGGCGAGGCCAGTTCGATATGGCCCATGCGATCGCGGCGCACCTTGGACAAGGTCACTTCCACGCCGCACTTCTCGCAGGTGATGCCGCGATATTTCATCCGCTTGTACTTGCCGCACAAGCATTCATAGTCCTTGATCGGACCGAAAATCCGCGCGCAGAACAGACCATCGCGTTCCGGTTTGAAGGTCCGGTAGTTGATGGTTTCCGGCTTCTTGATTTCGCCGAAGGACCAGGACCGGATGCGCTCAGGACTCGCGATCGAGATCTTGATCTGATCGAAGCTCTGGGTGCCGGCTTGCTGGCCAAAGACGTTCATCAACTCGTTCATGGATCACCCTTCCTTGTTGGACCGGCCGGCGTGCGGTTCACCGCTCATCACCACACCACCGGACGTCCATTGTCTGTTATTCAAGTCTCGTCTCAACAAACTGCCGGTCAACCGATCTGCGACAGCTCGACGTTCAAGCCGAGCGACCGCATTTCCTTGACCAGAACATTGAACGATTCCGGAATACCTGCCTCAAACGTGTCGTCGCCGCGGACGATGGCTTCGTAGACCTTGGTCCGGCCCGCCACGTCGTCCGACTTGACCGTCAGCATTTCCTGCAAGGTGTACGCGGCACCGTAGGCTTGCAGCGCCCACACTTCCATCTCGCCGAAACGCTGACCGCCGAATTGCGCCTTACCACCCAACGGCTGCTGCGTGACCAGGCTGTACGGGCCGATGGACCGGCCGTGGATCTTGTCGTCGACCAGGTGATGCAGCTTCAGCATGTAGATGTAGCCGACCGTGACCTTACGGTCGAACTGCTCGCCCGTCCGGCCATCGATCAACGTCACCTGCCCCGAAGCATCGAGGCCCGCCTTATCCAGCAGCGATACGATATCGGGCTCGTGCGCACCGTCGAAGACCGGCGTCGCCATCGGCACGCCCTTGCTCAGATTGGTGCCAAGCTCGATCTTCTGCTTGTCGTTCAGCTTGGTAATGGCGGCGTTTTCATCTTCGCTATAGACGTTCTGGAAGATGCTCGACAGGGCATCGACATTGCCGTTGCGCTTGACCTTCGAAACGACCTCGTTGATCTGACGGCCCAAACCGGCGGATGCCCAACCCAGGTGGGTTTCGAGAATCTGTCCGACGTTCATGCGCGACGGCACACCGAGCGGATTGAGCACGATGTCCACCTGCGTGCCGTCTTCCAGATGCGGCATGTCCTCGATGGGCACGATCTTGGAGATCACACCCTTATTGCCGTGACGGCCGGCCATCTTGTCGCCCGGTTGCAGCTTGCGTTTCACCGCGACGAAGACCTTGACCATCTTCATCACGCCCGGCGGCAGTTCGTCCCCGCGCTGAAGCTTCTCGACCTTGTTTTCAAACCGCTCCTGCAAGCCTTTGTTCGCCAAGTCGAATTGCCGTTTCAGCGCCTCGATGTCGGCCATGGCCTGCTCGTTCTTGAGAGCGATTTCCCACCACTTGCCGCGGGAGATTTCGTCAAGCACGGTTTCCGTGATACGGCCGCCCGACTTGATCGGCTTGGGTCCGCTTTCGCCGGTCTTGCCGATCAGCAGTTCGCGCAGCCGGCTGTAGATGTTGCGGTCCAGGATCGAACGCTCGTCTTCCAGGTCCTTGGACAGACGGTCGATTTCCTCGCGCTCGATGGCCAGGGCACGCTCGTCCTTGTCGATACCATGACGCGAGAACACCCGCACTTCGACGATGGTGCCCGATGCTCCCGGCGGCAGACGCAGGCTGGTGTCGCGCACGTCGGAGGCCTTCTCGCCGAAGATGGCGCGCAGAAGTTTTTCCTCCGGCGTCATCGGCGATTCGCCCTTCGGCGTGATCTTACCGACCAGAATGTCGCCGGCGTTCACTTCGGCGCCGATGTAGACGATACCGGCCTCGTCCAGATTCTTGAGGCCTTCCTCGCCCACATTCGGGATGTCGCGGGTGATTTCCTCCGGGCCCAGCTTGGTGTCTCGGGCCATGACTTCGAATTCCTCGATATGGATCGAGGTGAAGACGTCGTCGCGCACGATGCGCTCGGAAATCAGGATCGAATCCTCGAAGTTGTAGCCGTTCCAGGGCATGAACGCGACCAGCACATTGCGGCCGAGTGCCAGTTCGCCCATGTCGGTTGACGGGCCGTCGGCAACGATATCGCCGGCATTGACCTTGTCGCCCACCTTCACCAGCGGGCGCTGGGTAATGCAGGTGTTCTGGTTGGAACGTTGGAACTTCAGCAGGTTGTAGATGTCGACGCCGGGCACCGACAGATCGGTTTCCTCGCTGGCCCGGACGACGATACGGGTGGCGTCCACCTGTTCGACGATGCCCGAGCGGCGGGCGACGATGGTCACGCCGGAATCCCGCGCCACCACCTCTTCCATGCCGGTGCCGACCAGCGGCGCCTCGGCCTGCAACAGCGGCACCGCCTGGCGCTGCATGTTGGAGCCCATCAAGGCACGGTTGGCGTCGTCGTTTTCCAGGAACGGAATCAGCGACGCGGCCACCGACACCAACTGCTTCGGCGACACGTCGATGAATTCGATGGTTTCCGGCTGCGCCATGATGAATTCGCCGCCCTGACGGCAGCTCACCAGGTCCGAGACGAACTTGCCCTTGTCGTCCAGTTCGGCGTTGGCCTGGGCGATGGTGTAACGGCCCTCCTCCATGGCCGAGAGGTACAGCACCTCGTCCGTCACCTTGCCGTTGGCAACCTTGCGGTACGGGCTTTCGATGAAGCCGTATTTGTTGACCCGCGCATAGGTGGCCAGGCTGTTGATCAGGCCGATGTTCGGGCCTTCCGGTGTCTCGATCGGGCAGATCCGGCCATAGTGGGTCGGGTGCACGTCGCGTACCTCGAAACCCGCGCGCTCGCGGGTCAGGCCACCCGGGCCGAGGGCCGACAGGCGCCGCTTGTGGGTGATTTCACTGAGCGGGTTGGTCTGGTCCATGAACTGGCTGAGCTGCGACGAGCCGAAGAACTCGCGCACCGCGGCGGCGGCCGGCTTGGCATTGATCAGGTCATGCGGCATGACCGTGTCGATCTCGACCGAGCTCATGCGCTCGCGGATCGCCCGTTCCATGCGCAGCAGGCCGATGCGGTACTGGTTCTCCATCAGTTCGCCGACCGAACGCACCCGGCGGTTGCCCAGGTGATCGATGTCGTCGATCTCGCCCCGGCCATCCTTCAGGTCGACCAGGGTCTTGACGACGGCGAGGATGTCTTCCTTGCGCAGGACACGCACCGTATCGTCGGCCTCGAGTTCCAGGCGCGAGTTGATCTTCACCCGGCCGACGGCCGACAGGTCATAGCGCTCCGGATCGAAGAACAGGCCGTCGAACAGGGCTTCCGCGGTTTCCCGGGTCGGCGGTTCGCCCGGGCGCATGACCCGGTAGATTTCCACCAACGCCTGTTCACGGGTCGTGTTCTTGTCGCCGGCCATGGTGTTGCGGATATAGGCGCCGATGCTGACATGGTCGATGTCGAGCACGCGCAGTTCCTTGAACCCGGCGGTTTCCAGTTCGCCGACCTTTTCCTCGGTCAGCTCGTCGCCGGCCTCGACATAGACCAGGCCGGTGTCGGCGTTGATCATGTCTTCGGCGGCATACCGGCCTTCCAGGTCGGCGGCGCTGACCAGCAGGTCCTTGAGGCCCTCGTTCTGCAGCTTGCGGGCCAAGCGCGGAGTCATCTTGGTGCCCTTCTCGGCCACCACGTTGCCGCTCTTGGCGTCGGTCAGATCGGACGACAGGCGCACGCCGCGCATGGCTTCGGCGTCGAACGCCGTGCGCCAGCCCTTCTTGTCGCGCTTGTAAAGCACCTTGCCGTAGAAGTGGTCGAGGATCTCCTCGCTGGTCATGCCCAAAGCATGCAGCAGCGCCGTCACCGGCAATTTGCGGCGGCGGTCGATGCGGACATGCACGATGTCCTTGGCGTCGAATTCGAAATCGAGCCAGGACCCGCGGTACGGGATGACCCGGGCGGCGAACAGGAACTTGCCCGACGAATGGGTCTTGCCCTTGTCGTGGTCGAAGAACACGCCGGGCGAACGGTGCATCTGGCTGACGATCACCCGCTCGGTACCGTTCACGACAAAGGTGCCGTTGTTGGTCATGAGCGGCATGTCGCCCATGTAGACGTCCTGTTCCTTGATATCGAGCACGGACTTGGCGCCGGTGTCCGGGTCCACTTCGAACACGATCAGGCGCAGAGTCACCTTCAGGGGTGCGGCGAATGTCAGGCCGCGCTGCTGGCACTCCTCGACGTCATATTTCGGCGACTCGAACTCGTATTTCACGAACTCCAGCGACGACGTTTCCGAAAAGTCCTTGATCGGAAACACCGATTTGAACACGCCTTGCAGCCCGGATTCCTCGCGCTGCTCATCGGGGATGTCGGCCTGCAGGAAATGGTCGTACGAAATCTTTTGTACTTCGATCAGGTTCGGCATCGAAGCGACCGCCGGAATACGGCCAAAACTCTTGCGAACGCGCTTACGACCAGTGAAGGAAAGTGACATGCTCGTTCCTCGTCCCTCGTCATTCATCTCCAGTTCCGGAATGGAACGGGAGTGGACCCAACGGCGGCAATAATATCTCTGTCAACCTGACGCGGAGCTGCCGCCCAACCCTGCGTCGCGCACCCGGTACGGAGGTGCGGTTTCCGCCGTCCCCAGAGACGACGGAAGCCGGCGGTGCCTTTCGGGTGTCCCCGAAGACGCCGCCGGCGTACTCTGTCGTGCGGACCGTTACTTGATTTCGACGGTCGCGCCGGCGCCTTCGAGCTGCTCTTTGATCTTGTCAGCTTCTTCCTTGTTGACGCCTTCTTTGACTTCCTTCGGCGCGCCTTCGACCAGGTCCTTGGCCTCTTTCAGGCCCAGGCCGGTGATGGCACGCACTTCCTTGATCACGTTGATCTTCTTGTCGCCGACCGAGGCGAGAATGACGTTGAACTCGTCCTTCTCTTCGGCGGCGGCTTCACCGCCGGCGGCGGCACCGGGCGCGGCAGCCACGGCAACCGGGGCCGCGGCGGAAACGCCCCATTTGTCTTCCAGCAGCTTGGAAAGCTCGGCGGCTTCCATGACGGTCAAGCTGGACAGGTCTTCGGCAATTTTTTCCAAATCAGCCATTTTCTTTCACTTTCTCTAGGTTCGAATCTGCGTTTGTATTCGGTACGGCGATCACGCCGCCTCGTCTTTGGCGCCATAAGCGGAAAGAACCCGCGCCACTTGACCGGCGGGTGCTTGCAGAACACCGGCAACCTTGGTCGCGGGCGCTTGCAGCAGTCCGACAATCTTGCCCCGCAATTCGTCGAGCGAGGGCATGGAGGCGAGTGCTTTGATGCCTGAGGCGTCGAGCACGGTGTTCCCCATCGCGCCGCCGAGAACGACCAGCTTGTCGTTCTTTTTGGCGAAATCGACAGCCACTTTCGCTGCGGCGACCGGATCATCCGATACGGCCATGCCGGTAGGTCCAGTGAACATGTCGGCCAGGGGTTCGTATTGCGTGCCGTCGATGGCGAGACGTGTCAGCCGATTCTTGGTGACTTTGTAGTTGGCACCCGCGTCGCGCATCTTCCGGCGGAGGTCAGTCATTTCCTCAACCGTCAGACCGCTGTAGTGGGTTACGACCACCAATCCGGCGCCTTCAAACGCCTGATTGAGGGACGCGACCAACTCTTCCTTATTTGCTCGGTCCACAAGTCGTCTCCGAATGTGGGTGTTGTCGGGAAAACCCTCGAACACCCGGTTTGCACGCGAATCCGCCGGGGAAACCGGCCGGATCCAGTTCCCCTGTCCGCAGGTTCGAACCGAGTTGTCCGCCATGCCCGCGGGAACGGGTCACGGTTCGAATTCGGTTCAATCCCGTCTGTGCAGGCGGCGGCAAGGCCCTTAAACCGGCATCCAAAACGGCGATGCCGATACCTACAGTCTCGGACAGGTCGGGAGCGGGATTACAACGTGTCTTCCCGATCCCTGTTCCCCGCTTCGATCGATGCGGGAAACCTTCGGATCGCCGGGCATGGGGCCCGCCGATCCAAAATCAGTGTTTACTCGGCGCCCGTCGCGTTGGCGACGTCGACCTTGACGCCGGGGCCCATGGTCGAGGACAGGGCGACCTTCTTGACGTAGACGCCCTTGGCGCCCGACGGCTTGGCCTTGACCACCGCGTCGATGAACGACTTGGTGTTGGCCAGCAGGTCGTCGTACGAGAAGCTCGCCTTGCCGACACCGCCGTGAATGAGGCCGGCCTTCTCGACCCGGAACTCGACCTGGCCGCCCTTGGCGTCCTTGACGGCCTGCTCGACGTCCGGCGTCACGGTGCCCAGCTTCGGGTTCGGCATCAGGCCGCGCGGGCCCAGCACCTTGCCGAGCCGGCCGACGACGGCCATCATGTCCGGCGTGGCGATGCAGCGGTCGAAGTCGATCTCGCCCTTCTGGACGGTCTCGGCCAATTCCTCGGCGCCCACCAAGTCGGCACCGGCCGCCTTGGCCGCATCGGCCTTGTCGCCCTTGGCAAACACGGCCACGCGGACCGATTTTCCGGTTCCGTTGGGCAGTTGCACCACGCCGCGAACCATCTGGTCGGCGTGACGCGGATCGACGCCCAGGTTCATGGCGACCTCGACGGTCTCGTCGAATTTGGCCTTGGCGTTGTCCTTGACCAGTTTGACGGCCTCTTCGAGGCTGTAATAGGCCGCGCGGTCGATGCTTTCGTTCGCGGCGGCGAGGCGTTTTCCAGTACGTGCCATCGTCTTACCCCTTTACCTCGATACCCATGGACCGGGCGGACCCGCGCAGCATCTCGATGGCCGCTTCCTCATTGTAGGAATTGAGGTCGGCGGCCTTCTGCTGGGCGATCTCGCGCAGCTGATCGACGGTCACCGAACCGACGGTCTCGCGGCCGGTGGTGCTGGCGCCCTTTTTCAGCTTGGCGGCCTTCTTGATGAAGAACGACGCCGGCGGGGTCTTGGTGATAAAGGAGAACGAACGGTCGGCGTACACCGTGATGACCGTCGGAATGGGCATGCCCTGCTCCATCCCCTGGGTCTGCGCGTTGAACGCCTTGCAGAATTCCATGATGTTCAAGCCGCGCTGACCCAGCGCCGGCCCGATGGGCGGCGACGGATTGGCCTGGCCTGCAGGAACCTGCAGCTTGATATAACCTTCGATTTTCTTCGCCATTACGGTGTCCCTTACTTAGACAGAGTGCGGCCCGTTCGGGCCCGCGGGATGCGCGGTACGGTTATGGCGAACCTCCCACGCGGCTTGAGGAAACATCTCTAACGAGTTGCTTCCACTAAAGTTTCTCAACCTGCGAATACTCCAACTCGACCGGCGTGGCCCGGCCGAAGATGGAGACCGCGATCTTGAGGCGGGCGCGATCCTCGTCCACCTCCTCGACGAATCCGTTGAACGAGGTGAACGGCCCGTCCGCCACCCGGACCTGCTCGCCGACCTCGAAGGTGATCGACGGCTTGGGCCGCTCGACGCCTTCCTGTACCTGGTGCAGGATGCGGTCGGCCTCGGCCTGGGTGATCGGGATCGGCTTGTTGCCCGAGCCCAGAAAGCCCGTCACCTTGCCGGTGTTCTTGACCAGGTGATAGGTCTCGTCGGTCATGATCATCTTGGCCAGCACGTAGCCCGGAAAGAACTTGCGCTCGGCGTTGACCTTCTTGCCCCGGCGCAGTTCGACGACTTCCTCAACCGGCACCAGGACCTCCTCGAACATCTCGGCCATGCCCTTGGAGGCCGCCTGTTCGCGAATCGACTGGGCGACCTTCTTCTCGAAGCCGGAATAGGCGTGAATGATGTACCAACGTGGGGTTCCGGTCATGCCGCTCAGCTCCAAAACGACAGCAGCTCACGTACGCCGAGCTGCAAAATCTGATCCACGAGCAGGAAGAACATGGCGGCCAGGAAGACCATGAAAAACACCATGCCGGTCGTGATCGCCGTCTCCTTGCGGGACGGCCACGTGACCTTGGATGTTTCCTGCCTGACCTGACGGACAAACTCGCCCGGTGTTACTTTCGCCATATCGACTTCGCTTCTCGTTCGATCAAATCGGTGTCACAAATGTCCGGTATCGTCTTGACGGCCGCGACGTGTGCGCTGGCAGGAGTGGAGGGACTCGAACCCACAACCCCCGGTTTTGGAGACCGGTGCTCTGCCAATTGAGCTACACTCCTCTACGCGTTCGGCCGTCGTGCGGAAGGATGATTTTGTCTTTCCTTAGAAAACAGGCAAGGAGGGAAGACAGACGCCGTCCCTCCTGACCAATGTTCGCAATGAAAAACCAAAAGTTCCGCGATCCGGTATTCTCTTCGTTCTTCTCCGGTTGATCCGTTTTCTTACTCGATGATTTTGGAGACGACGCCGGCGCCGACGGTGCGGCCGCCTTCGCGGATCGCGAAGCGCAGGCCTTCGTCCATGGCGATCGGGCAGATCAGCTCAATGTGCATCTTAATGTTGTCGCCCGGCATCACCATCTCCGTGCCTTCCGGCAACTGCACGACACCCGTCACGTCCGTCGTCCGGAAGTAGAACTGCGGACGGTAGTTGGTG
>JANQFL010000010.1 GCA_028277845.1 Sneathiellales bacterium | reverse complement strand
AGAGGACCGTGTCACGGTGGAGGACTGGTTCGCCTCCAACGACCAGAGGCTCGAGCGCTTCGAATTCGATGACGGGACAATATTGTACTCCGGCGACATCCGGGATTTGCCGCTGAATGTGATCGGAACCGGGAACGCTGATACGATCGGCATGACCAACGACTATTTCAACATGCACATCGCCGGACTAGCCGGGAATGACACCATCACCGCTGCCGGTGGCGACGACGTCATCGACGGCGGTGCCGGTGACGACATCATGACCGGTGGCAGCGGTAGTGATACGTTCGTATTCGCGGCAAATTTCGGGAACGACACGATCACCGATTTCTCAAGCGGATCCGCCGTAGGCGACGTCATCGACTTGTCGGCCTTTCCCTACACCGATTTGAACGACGTCTTGAATGACGCCGTGCAAAACGGGGCCGACGTCGTTATCTCGGTGGATGCCAGCAACACCATCACCCTGGAGAATGTGGACAAGACCAATCTGCACGACAACGACTTCCTGTTCGGATAGTCGAAGTGCGGGTTCTGAATGGCTTTATCTGCACATGGGTCGCACTGTCTGAACGGCCGTGCGGCCCATGAGTGGAGATATTGGGCAAACCGACGGGCAGATAAAGCGGGTCCTGTCCACGTTTCGCTCCAGCTTCGTCCTGGTCGGCCTCTTCAGTTGCCTGATCAACGTGCTGATGCTGGGCGGCCCGCTTTACATGCTGCAGATATACGATCGTGTGTTGACCAGCCGCAGCGTGCCGACGCTGGTGGCTTTGAGTTGCCTAATTGCGGCTCTCTACGCCGCCATGGGTATTTTCGATTTCGTTCGGTCGCGTTTGCTGGTGCGCATCGGCACCAGGCTCGAACGAGATATGGGCGCATCCACGTTCGACGCCCTGATGTGGCACGCCTTGCGCTCACCGACGATCAAGACGGATCAACCCGTGCGCGACTTGTCCGCGTTGCGGCAATTCCTGACCAGCCAAGGGCCTTTCGCCTTGTTCGATGCGCCGTGGGCGCCGGTGTATCTTGCCGTCATCTTCATGCTGCACTGGATACTAGGAACGGTGGCTTTGGTGGGCATGCTGGCGATCGCCATACTCGCGGTTTTCAACCAAATCGCCACCCGGGCCGCGCAGGAACGCGCCGGCCGGACGCAAATCCGGTGCAACACCCTCGCGGCAACCAGTATCCGCAATACGGAAGTTGCGCATGCGATGGGCATGTTGCCGGCCATTCGCGACCGATGGCTCGCGCTCAAACAGGGTGACTTGAGCAGCCAATTGCTTGCAAGCGACCGGACCGGCGCATTTTCCGTTTCAAGCAAGACCCTGCGCCTGTTCCTGCAGTCGGCCATTCTCGGCGTGGGTGCGGCGCTGGCCATCGAAAACATCGTTTCAGCCGGTGTCATGATCGCGGCGTCGATCCTTTTGGGACGGGCGCTGCAACCCCTGGAACAGCTTGTCGGCAATTGGCGGAATTTTCAGACCGCCAGATCCGCCTACGATCGATTGAACGACCTCCTGGAATTTGTCCCGGAAACGAAGAACAGGATCGAACTGCCGGCGTTTCGCGGCCAATTGGATGTGGAGAACGTATCGGGTGGTCCTCCGGGTGCAAAAAGACCGTTTCTGCAGAACATTTCCTTTTCGCTCAAACCGGGGGACGCACTCGGCCTGATCGGCCCGAGCGCCTCCGGCAAATCGACTTTGGGCCGGCTGCTGGTCGGCGTTTGGCCTGCGTCCGAAGGTACGGCGCGGATCGACGGCGCCGACATCGCACAGATATCACCCGCGACGGCGCACGCGGAGGTGGGGTACCTGCCACAGTCCGTGGAATTGTTCGACGGTACCGTCGCCGAAAACATCGCCAGGTTTGTCAAGGATGCCCAGGACGATCAGGTTGTCAAAGCGGCGCAAATGGCGGGTTGCCACGACTTGATCCTGCGCTTGCCGGACGGATATGAAACCGAAATCGGCGAATCGGGGTGCTTTCTCTCCGCCGGCCAGCGCCAACGGGTCGGATTGGCACGCGCGCTCTACAACGACCCATCGCTTATCGTTCTGGACGAGCCCAACGCCAATTTGGATTCGGACGGGGACGGCGCACTCAATTCGGCGATCCGGCAATTGAAGCGGAACAGGCAGACGCTCGTCATCATTTCCCATCGGCCGAGCGCCATTTCCGAAGTCGACCATATTCTGACGCTCGACAATGGAAAAGTCGCCGCCTTCGGTCCCAAAAAGAACGTGCTCGAGAAAGTGTTGGCGAACAAGACCCAAAATCTGCGCCGGCCTAGCAATCTGGAACAGTCGCCATGACAGCCGGCGATGTCCCCATTACTTCGGATCCGGCCGGGGGAACGCTTGACCTGGGTATCCGAAAATACGTTTTCGTCGGAGTAAGTGTTGCGGCAACCGTTTTCGGCGGATTGCTCCTGTGGTCCCTGTTCGCTCCCATTGACGGTGCCGTCATCGCCAGCGGCGTCGTCACGGTCGAGTCCAACAAGAAAACGGTGCAACATCTCGAGGGTGGTATTGTCGACAAGATTCTGGTCACGGAAGGTCAGGCCGTCACAAAAGGACAGTTGCTGATCAGACTGGACGATACGGTAACGAAAGCCAATCTTGCCGTAGTCCGGGACCAATTGATCGAATTGAGTGCGCGAGAAGGCAGGTTGCGTGCCGAACGTGACGGCGCGGCCGAGATCGACTGGCCTCATTTTCTCCACCAAATATGGGATGAGCCGGATGTTCGAGACGTCACCGATGGTCAGCACAACCTATTTCGCGTGCGCCGCGAAACCCGGCACGAAGAGCTGGCTTTGCTCAACAAACGCATTCGGCAACTCGGTGATGAGATTGACGGGCTCAACGCCCAGGTCAAATCCAAGCAAAACCAAATCCAAATCATCAGAGAAGAACTGAACGGTCTACGGCTACTCCATCAGAAAGGCCATGTCCCGATTACACGTATTCTCTTGCTGGAGCGGGAGGCCGAACAGCTATTGGGCGACAAAGGCGCGCATATCGCCGAAATCGCACGAGCGAACAATCGTATTGGTGAGGCCGGAATCGAAATCAACCGACTGCACAGCGCTTTTCAGGAGGAGGTCATCGCCGAACTACGTGATATCAAGGTTCAGGTTCAGGAACGCTTGGAAGAAAAAATCACGGCGGAGGATACCCTACGCAGGCTTGACGTCCTCGCTCCCCAATCAGGGTATGTGTTGGAACTTCAAATTCACACGCAAGGCGGCGTAGTGCAGGCCGGCCAACCGATCATGTACATCGTTCCAAAAAATGACGAACTGGTGGTCGAAGTGAACGTCGAACCCAAGGACATCGACAACGTGACCCTGCACTCGCCAGCCAGAATCCGGTTTTCGTCATTCAATCAACGGACTACACCAGAGATCGAAGGCCGAGTGACGCGCGTATCCAACGACTTGATTAGTGATCAGGAACAACAGACGTCCTATTACCGTGTCCGTATCGGCATAGAGGACGAAGAGATAGCTAGGCTCAATGGCCTGGAGCTATTGCCCGGTATGCCGACGGAAGCTTTTATAAGGACCGGCGAACGATCGGCACTGAGTTATCTGCTCAAGCCCCTCACAGACGCGTTTTCACGCAGCATGAAAGAGGACTGAGCGTTTTCAATGCTCTGCCGTTGGTTCCCCTTCCTAGCAACACGGGAGTTCGAAATACATTGTCAGGACTAGATGCACAACAAAATAGAGAAACTTGATCTCGTTTCATTATATCCACGTGTATTGACTGAACGCTCAACACCTGCCACATGGACAACATAAACTAACCTTCGCCAATGTAGACTGTACCGCCAATCGCGGATGTGCGGTTCAGACCGCGTCGGCGAAGCGCAAGACAGGGGGAATCTTGCTGAAAGGGTTTGCGGACGCAGCTACGCGGACGCCGGGCGGGCCCTCGACCGCGACCGCTTCATGACGGCGGAGGAAGCGTTGGACTGGGGGTTGATCGACCGCATTCTCAGCGAACCGACGGCAACGCCGCAATCCCACGAGACATACACGGATTGGGGTTAGGTCTCGCATTGTAGCATGCAGGAGTGTGCCAAATGGCCTGTCTTCAATTGATATGGATTATGGTGTTGGGCGAAACTCTTTGATCCAGACGTCTCGCGTCAGCGTCACGCTACAATGCGAGACCTGACCCTTCTTCTCCGCGAGACTTGACCCCTCTTCTCTGATCCGGATGGCACTCGGACGTCCGGCGGCTGGCGCTTCGCAACGATCCTGGATATTCGTGCAACGTTCCGCGCTTCAAACCAGCGAGTGCACGACCGTCCAGTAGATGGGCCAGATAAGTCCCAGGAACAAATTGCCAACCACCGTGACCGGCAAATTCCAGATTTTGTAGGTCTTGTCAAAAAACGTCAGATACCCGAACGTTGCGAACCCCAACGCCACGTATGCATACAGCACCCGCTTGACGAACGCCTCTCGCCGTCTGTTGTGCCATCTGGTGATTGTCTCCCCCATGAGCACTAGTTTAACGGGTAACTCGTTAAACGAAAGTGATTTTCGCTTTTTTCTATTTATTCTAATGTGTGGGTGCGTCCAGACCCAAATCCGCAATCATATTTGCGGGAAATACATTGCCGATTGCCACCATGGATGAGAATGCCGGCCCGCGGATTGGGACGTGGCACAACGACCGAGCCGTTGTTGCGGATGCCGGTACATCTCCATCGGCGCGGACAAAGCCATAGTGGATGCCAGCGAGTCCGATCTGAAGGCCGCCGACGCTTTGAAATAGCGGTGACCGGCAAGATTCGGCCCTTGTCATTCACATAAGTTCATGCTTATGTATTGGCATGATCGAGAACGCCATCTTCAAGGCCCTGGGCGATCCCACCCGCCGCGCCATTTTCGAGAAACTTGCCGGCGGCGCCATGAACGCCAGCGCCCTGCGCGAAGGCATGGCGATCAGCCAGCCGGCCATGTCGCAGCACCTGTCCGTGCTGCGCGAGGCACGGCTGGTGCGCGAGGAACGGCAGGGGCGTTTCGTCAATTACGAGGTCGATCCGGAAGGCCTGGCGCACATCGCCCGCTGGCTGCGGAAGTACCGCGACTACTGGCCGGCCCGTGTCGCGGCGTTGAAGGATGTACTGGAGGACATGGACGAATGAGTGAACACGGAACCGAGGCACCAGCGGACGCGCTGGAGCAGGAATACGACCTCGATGCCGCGCCGGAAAAAGTCTGGCGCGCGATCAGCGACGAAACCTACCGCGACAGATGGCTGCCCGGCGATGCGTTGGCGGAACCGGACGCCGTGTCGGCCATACCGCAACGGGAAATCCGCTACAGGATGCGTGACGACGAACCGCCGTTCCTGGAAAGCGTCGTCACATTCCGGATTTCTCCCAATGACGACGGCGGTACGCGATTGCGGATCATTCATGAGATTACCGGCACCGGGGCCGATGACCTCGTGAACGCCGCGAACGGCAACAACCCGATGTTGATGCGCGCCGCCTGAACCCCTTCCCCGTCCCACCATTTCCGAATGAAGAATGGAGGTCGCCGATGCGCGACACGATGCAACTCGTCCCCATGGTCGTCGAACAATCGGCTCTCGGCGAGCGGTCTTTCGATATCTACTCCCGGCTCCTGCGCGAGCGGATCATCTTTCTCAACGGCGAGGTGAACGACACGGTATCCGCCCTGGTCTGCGCCCAGTTGCTGTTTCTGGAAGCGGAAAACCCGAAGAAGCCGATCAGCCTGTACATCAACTCGCCCGGCGGCGTGGTGACCAGCGGCTTCGCCATGTACGACACCATGCGCTACATCCGCGCGCCGGTGCATACCCTGTGCATGGGCACGGCCCGGTCGATGGGGTCGTTCCTGCTGATGGCCGGCGAGCCGGGCCAGCGGGCGGCGCTGCCCAACGCCGACATGCTGGTGCACCAGCCGTCCGGCGGTTACCAGGGGCAGGCGTCCGACATCGCCATCCATGCCGAGGAGATCCAGAAGACCAAGCAACGGATCACGCGGCTCTATGCCGAGAACTGCGGCCGCAGCTACGCGGACGCCGAGCGGGCGCTCGACCGCGACCGCTTCATGACAGCGGAGGAAGCTCTCGAGTGGGGGTTGATCGACCGCATTCTCAGCGAACCCAAGCCGGTGGAGACATCCACCGAGGGCTGAATGACCGGGAGAAATGGCGGATGGGGTGGGATTCGAACCCACGAGACGCTCTCACGCCTGCCGGTTTTCAAGACCGGTGCCTTCAACCGCTCGGCCACCCATCCGTTCGATCGGACGCCGCCCGACGTGGGCGCGCCGACAGGCTTCTTTACCCCCGGTCGGCGCAGCGCGCAAGGCTTCCGCGCGGCGCGGCACGCTTCGATGTGCGGGATGCGGCCCGATCACCGACTTGCGACTGGCAAGACGCCCGCAAACAGCCGTATGCTTTGCGCCTTGAGAGGATCTGTCACCGGCGGCGCAACGGCGCCGTGCGGGCCGATACGAGAGGACTGGATGCCTGCCTTCATCGGACACTCCGCGGCTCCCGCCATGCGTGCCGCCGTCCTGCTCGCCCTGGCGCTGGTGGTGACGGGCTGCAGCCGGCTGTCCTTCCTGTACGGGTTCATCGACGACGCATTGTCGAGCGAGGCGTCGTATCACCTCGACCTGAACGAGGACGAGCAGGCCTTCGTCGACGGCCGGATCGAGGCCCTGCTCGACTGGCACAGCGCCGAGATGCTGCCCCGGTACGCCCGGTTTCTGACCGCCCAGGCGGACATCGTCGAGCGCGGCCCGCCGGACCGGGCGGCTGTCGCCGCCGCGGTCGCGGAGTTGCGCCGGCTGCTCGACGACCTGGTAACGGGCGCGGCGCCGTTCATGGCCGATGTCCTGGTCAACCACACCACCCCGGACAAGATCCGCTACCTGGAATCGCGCATGGCCAAGCGTATGGAGGAAAGCCGGGAAGACGAAGCGGAGCCGCCGGAGGACCGTCTGGACGAACGGGTCGCGCGCACGGCCGCAAACTTCGAACGGCTCACCGGCGACTTGAACGACGGCCAGAAGCGGATCATCCGGCGCTACGCGGAAGCCACCATGGGCGAGAACGCGGCCTGGCTGCGCACCCGGGCCAACCGGCAGCGCGCCTTTACCGCGTTTCTGTCGCGCAAACCGGACAAGGCGGAGATCGGCGATTTCGTCTACCGGATCCTGCTGCGCCCGCACGAGATCGTCGATCCCGAATACCAGGCGGTGTCCGAGGGCCGCTGGACCCGTTTCGAGGGCCTGCTGTTCGGGATCATGGTGTCGCTGACCGACGCGCAACGGGCGGCGCTGGTTTCGAACCTGCGCGGCTACGCGTCGGAGATGCTGGAACTGTCGAGCTGACACACGGCGGCCCGCCGCGGCGTCTGCTACACTGCCGGAACGGATAACGACAAGGGGGAACACGACATGCGGTTCGCGGACAGGACGGTGCTGATCACCGGCGGCGGCACGGGCATCGGCGCGGCGGTGGCCCGGCGCATGGCCTCGGACGGCGCCCGGGTGGCGCTGATGGGCCGGCGGCGGGAGCCGCTGGACGCGGTGGCGCGCGAAACCGGCGGGCTGGTGCTGGCCGCCGATGCCGCCGACACGGCCGCCGTGAAGGCGGCG
Source organism: Sneathiellales bacterium (assembly GCA_028277845.1). GTDB lineage: Bacteria > Pseudomonadota > Alphaproteobacteria > JANQFL01 > JANQFL01 > JANQFL01. Next base: position 45,289 of record JANQFL010000010.1, on the reverse strand, counting down.
CTCGACGACCTGCACGGCACCCACGGCCCGGTCGATATCCTGATCGCCAATGCCGGCGGCCACGGGGTCGGGCCGACCACCGAAATGAGCGACCAGACCTGGGCCGACAGCGCCCGGGCCAACCTGGACACCGCCTTCGTCACCGCCCGCGAATGCCTGCCCGACCTGATCGCCCGGCGCGGCAATATCGTCATCGTCGCGTCGATCGCCGGCCTGTTCGCGGCGCCGGACGCGGCGGGCTACGTCACCATGAAGCACGCCTGCGTCGGCCTGGGCAAGTCGCTGGCCCGCGACTACGGCCGCAAGGGCGTGCGCACCAACGTGCTGTGCCCGGGCTGGGTCGCCACCGACATGGCCGACGAGGAAATGCGGATGCTGGTGGACGGACGCGACGACGTCTCCTCCGTCGACGAGGCCTACGCCCTGGTGACCAGGGACGTGCCCCTGGGGCGGCCGGCGACCCCCGACGAGGTGGCCAACGTGATCTGCTTCGTCGCCTCCGACGAGGCCGTCATGATGAACGGTTCCATCGTCACCGTGGACGGCGGCGCTACCGTGGTCGACCTGCCGACGCTGGCGTTCGTCGAGGATTGACGGCGGCGCCCTGGCCGAAATCCGTGGTCCGCAGACGGACAAATCTAGGGCCGATTCGGCCCTAAACCGGTGCGATTATTGGTAAACTTGGCTTTACCATATTTGGCGATTTTTTTGCGCACGCGAACGCCTATTTTCAGGTGTTAATTTTTCCCCAATTTCGTGCGATTTTTGTATTGCATTTTTTTTGCAGTGCACAATATAATACGTCATCAAATCAAATTACGAGAAACGATGATGTCCGAGACTAATACGCCTCGCGGATGCTTGTGGCCGATGTGGTCCCACGAAGCGCGCCCGTCGCACGAATACTGCGGTTGCACCCGCCTGCCCGGTTCGTCCTATTGCGCCGAACACTTCGCCAAATCCATCCGCAGCTCGGAAGACGAGGTACGGACGCCGTTCATTCCTCACAAGAAAGCCGCCTGACGGCCGCCGCGGGGAAATCGTTACATGCACATCAAGCGGCGCTTCGGCGCCGCTTTTGTTTTGCCCGCCGCTCCGCCGGAACGCGGGCGGGCCGTCAGACCCGCGCCAGCCGCTCGGTCAGGAGCGCATAGAACCCGTCCGCGTCGATCCGGTCGATGACGGTGGCGTTGGCTGCCTGGTCATTGCCGTCCCACCAGTCGACCACGGTCTTGCCCATGCTCAGCTCGCTTTTGGTGTCGATGGCCACGTGCACGTGGCGGCCCGAAAACAGCTCGGGCCGGAGCAGATAGGCGATGACGCAGGGGTCGTGCAGCGGCCCCCCTTCCATGCCGTACCGGTCGATGTCGTACTTGTTGTAGAACGTCAGCATGCCGGCGACCGAGTCCGAGACCGGCGTGCCCAGCCGCTTGATGGCGTCGAGCCGGGCCGGCGTGGTGATGGCCTTGTGGGTGACGTCGAGGCCCAGCATGACCACCGGCCGGCCGCATTCGAACACCACATGGGCGGCGTGCGGGTCGACGTAGATGTTGAACTCGGCCGCCGGCGTGGTGTTGCCGTGGTCCATGGCGCCGCCCATCAGGACGATTTCCCGGATCTTCGGCAGGATGGCCGGCTCCTTGACGATGGCCATGGCGATGTTGGTCAGGGGCCCGGTGGGCGCCAGCGTCATCTCGCCGTCCGCCGCCGCGAGGCACGTGTCGACGATGAAATCGACGGCGTGGCCGTCGGCCAATGACATCGAGGCGTCCGGCAATCCGCATCCATCCAGACCGGTGGCGCCGTGGATCCATTCGGCGGTCACCAGATCGCGCATGATCGGCCGGGCGCAGCCGGCGTAGATGGGGATGTCGGTGATGCCCGCCAGTTCCGTCACCCGCCGAGCGTTTTCCTGGGTCAGGCGGAGGGGCACGTTGCCGGCCACCGTGGTGATGCCGCGGATGTCCAGTTCATCCCGGGAGCCGTAGGCCATGAGCAGGGCCACGGCGTCGTCCTGCCCCGGGTCGCAATCGATGATGACGGAATGGCGAATGGACACGGTGCGCGCTCCTGTCTGAATAATGGTGTCTCTTATGCTCCCGACGTATCACCCCGCCCGCCCGCAGGCAAGCGCGGCGGGGACACGGGACGGGCCGTCGGCGTTCCTTACAATTCCCATAGGCGCGGTCCGGGCGGAATTTCGCCGAAATCCGCCCCGGTCCCGCGCGCCCGGACCAGACCAGTGTAAGAAATTCCGACACTTTGGGTTGAACCCGATGGGTGTCCGCAACCGGAGTCGAGGATTTCCGCCAATTTCGCGGATTGGTGCGGTTTTTGCAGAACTCTTGGCTAAAGACGAGACGAGGAAACATCGGGGCCAAGACCATGTCCAATACGGCGCATTTCCGGCCGGATCGGCGGGCGGCATGAGGTTGCCGCCCGACCGCCGCGCCCGGCCGGACCGACGGCGCAACCCGGAGCGGCGCGCATCGGATACCGGCGCCCGTCCGGCGGCGGCGGGCCATCCCGATGCCCGGTTCGTCGCCCAGGTCATCGGCCAGGTGCTCGACGAACGCCAACGGGCGCCCGCCCGCAAATCCCGCCGCCGTTAGCCGTTAGCCGCCATCCGCATTCCGGTGCCGCGATTAGGGCTTCGTCAGGGCCGCGGAATGGGTTAGTGATTCTCCGGTCCATCAATTGCCACATGTCGAGGGCGCCGCATGATCCTGGTCTTCGGTTCGATCAACGCCGACCTGGTGTTTCCCGTGGAGACGCTGCCCAAACCCGGCGAGACGGTGCTCGGCGCCGACTACCTGACCGTACCGGGCGGCAAGGGCGCCAACCAAGCGGTCGCCGCCGGCCGGTTCGGCGCGCCGACCCGTATGGCCGGCATGGTCGGGGACGACGATTTCGGCCGCGCCGCCGTCGCCGAATTGCACGCCGCCAAGGTGGACGCGGCGCTGGTCGCCACGGGCGGCGCGCCGACCGGCTGCGCCGCCATCTGCGTCGACGCCAACGGCGAAAACCAGATCGCCGTGGCCGGCGGCGCCAACCGCACGGTGCATGCCGGCCTGGTGCCCGACGATGCGCTGGGGCCGGACACGACCGTCTTGCTGCAGATGGAAGTGCCGCTCGAGGAAAACTGGCGCCTCGCCGATCGGGCCAAGGCCGCCGGCGCCCGGGTCATCCTCAACAACGCCCCGGCCGCCCACATCCCCGACGACATCTGGCCGGTGCTGGATTACGTGATCTGCAACGAACTGGAAATCGCGGCGGCGGCGGAACGGTTCGGCATTACCGGCCGCGATCCGGAAGACGCCGCGGATGCTTTGCGCGCCAAAGTCCCGACGGCCCTGGTCGTCACCCTGGGAAGCGACGGCGCGCTGGCGCTGGCCCATGAGGCCAAATGGCGGGTCGGCGCCCTGAAGATCGACCCGGTCGACACCACGGCGGCGGGCGACAGCTTCGTCGGCGCGTTCGCCGCCGGGCTCGACGAAGGCCAGGACCTGCCGGACGCCCTGCATCATGCGTCGGTGGCCGGCGCCCTCACCTGCCTTGCCGCCGGTGCCATGCCGAGTATCGCGGACCGCGCCGCCATCGACGCGCGGCTTGGGGAATTGAGCCCGCCCAGGCCGCAGTGACCGCCGGCACAGCTAATCCATGAAACTGCGGCCCGCGACCCTCGACGATCTCGACCTGCTGCGCCACTGGGACACGCAACCCCACGTGATCGCATCGGGCGCGGCGGACGACGCCGTCGACTGGGCATACGAACTCGGCCTCGAGCCGCAGTGGCGGGATATGCTGATCGGTGAAATCGATGGGCGGCCCGTGGGGATCGTACAGATCATCGATCCGGCCGAGGAAGAAACCCACTATTGGGGCGACATCGGAACCGGCCTGCGCGCCATCGATATCTGGATCGGCGAGGCAAACGACCTGGGCCAGGGTTTCGGCACGGCCATGATGCGTCAGGCGCTGGACCGTTGCTTCGCCGATTCATCGGTCCGGGCCGTGCTGATCGACCCCCTCGCCAGCAACACCGATGCCCATCGGTTCTACGAACGGCTCGGCTTCCGCGCCGTCGGCCGCCGCCGGTTCGGCGCCGATGACTGCATCGTCTACACGCTGACCCGGGAGGCGTGGCGTTAGCGCCGCCCGGCAATCAGATCGGCAAGTTTGCGGCGTTGTTGTCCGCCGGCATCGAAATTGTCCGGCGACAGCCACGCCTGATAGGCCGGCTTGAGTGCCGGCCAGTCGCCGTCAAGCACCGAGTACCAGGCGGTGTCGCGGTTGCGGCCACGGTAGACGATGGCTTGTCGGAACAAGCCGTCATATGAAAATCCAAGCCGCTCGGCCGCCCGGCACGATGCCGCGTTGAGGGCGTCGCACTTCCATTCGTATCGGCGGTAGCCGAAATCCTCGAACGCCTGGCGCATCATCAAATACATGGCCTCGGTCGCGGCCGGCGTACGCTGCAAACGGGGCGCGTAGGCAATGCTGCCGACTTCCACGACACCGTGAGCCGGCTGAATACGCAGATAACTGGCCCAACCGCTCGCCTTGCCGGACCGCTTGTCGGTAATGACATAGTAGACCTGGTCCTGCAGGGCCGCGGCGGTATCCAGCCAGGCACGCAGGTCATCCGCCGTAACGAATGGGCCATCGACCATGTAGGTCCACATGCGGCTCTCGGTATCTTCGGCAAACGCGGCAAACAGGTCGTCGGCATGGCGTTCAACGTCGATCAATTCAAGCACGCAGTATGTTCCCGACATGTGGTCAACCCTGGGAAACCGGGCGGGCCGCCAATCGGGCAATGCCGCACCGACAGGCTGATCCAGTTCATTCGTGTATTGCGCCATCAACGGTTCTCCTTGACACCGGCTTCCGGAAACGCCGATGCATGTTTAATGTCGCGGTATGTCCGAACCGGGAAAATACACGATCCGACCCTGCCGCGACTCCGATTTCGTCACCTTGCGCAGGTTAATTCACGATACGATCGATATCAGCTATGCCGCCGCATATCCGCCCCGTGCCGTCGCGTTTTTCAAATCCTTTCATGGCCAGGATCAAATTCGCGCACGCAACCGCGACGGCACCGTCCTGGTGATCGACGAAGACAACACGCTCACCGCCACAGGCAGCGTCGTGGACAATGAGATTTTCGCCGTGTTCGTACATCCTGACAAACAAGGCGGCGGACGAGGTCGGGCGCTGATGATGGCTTTGGAAGAGCTGGCCCGGCGCAACGGCATTGCCGAAACCGAGCTCAGTGTGTCCCTGCCGTCCTATGATTTCTACCGGGGACTTGGGTACGAGATTGTCGAAAAACGGTCCCGTGACGTCGGTGAAGGCCAATGCCTGGACTATTGGATGGCGCGGAAACCATTATAACTCCATATACCCAAGCAAATGGTGTGCGATTATCATCGGTGACCGCGGACAATTGCGCCGGCGGCCAGCCGGTTCCCGCGAACATCCGGTAACATTCAACTGAGACAATCACCTTGCAGGAAACCCCGATCGATCCCGACGGCATGTTGCGTCCGATACTGGTGTTCGGCCTGACGCGGCGGGTTGGCACGAACTACCTGGGCCGGCTGCTGGCGACCCATCGGGAATGTACGGCGCCACGGACACTGCACGAGGACTTCCTCGTCAGCGGCCTGTCACACCTGGAAAACTACATCCGGTCCGTGCAGGCAAACTGGAACGAAGCGTGGGGCGCCCATGACCGTATCCCCGATCTGCGCGGCATGCTGGGACACGCCGTCTTGTCCTTCATGCAGTCGGATGCGGACGAGGAAGGCCGGCGTGTCGTATTCAAATCTCCGGCCGTCAGCGGGTTGGAACTTGCGCCTACTTACCTGCCCGGATGCGATCTGATTGTTCTGACCCGTTTCGGGCCCGATGTCGTGGAGTCCGGTATGAAAGGTTTCAATTGGGAGTTTGACGACGCCTGCAGGCGATGGGGCGCGGCGGCCGCCTATCTTGTCGCGCTACAGGAGACTTTCGGCCGAAGCGCCGAAAGGGTGTTGAAGGTCGTACGGTACGAGGATCTCGTCGCCGAGCCGAAAACCGTACTGCGGTCCATCTTCACACATGCCGGGCTCGATGCCAGCGCGTTCGACTATGCTAGTGTCGAGGATTTCCCGGTTTACGGATCGTCCTTCGAGCGCGGCGGCGCCGATGATTTGCACTGGTCACCGGTCGCCAGGCCACAGGCTTTCGACCCCACCAGCCGAAGCGAGCATTGGTCCCGCGAGGCCTATCAGCGCTTCGACCAGATCACGAAGTCCGTCTCGAAGCGATTGGGTTACGACCTGCCTCTCTAAGACCCGGCACCAGCAGTGTGGCAGCGCTACCGATCCTGCATGCCGACTAGCCAGCCGCCGACAACCGCTCGAGCGCCTCGGCCAGCTTGGCGCGTGTAGCGTCGGCATCGTTGCGCCGATCGCGCTGTTCCTCGATGACATGTTCCGGCGCCTTGGCCATGAAGTTGGCGTTGGCCAGTTTCTTGTCGATCTTGGCGATCTCGCCGGCGTGCTTGTCGATCTGTGTGCGCAGGCGTGCCCGTTCGGCGTCCAGGTCGATGACGCCGGCCAGCGGCAACACCAGAGTCGCTTCACCAATCACGATCTGCACCGAACCGGTCGGCACGCCGCCTTCGGTTTCGACGCTGTCGAGCCGGGCCAGACGGCGGATGACTTCGTCGTTGGCCTCCAGACGGCGGAGCGTTTCGGCGTTGCCGTTGAGCAGACGCATGGGGATCCTGGCACCGGCCGGCACGTTGCTTTCCGAGCGGACGGCGCGCACGTCGCTGATCAGTTCGATAACCCAGGCCATCTCGGCATCGGCCTCGGAGTCGATCGGAATGGCGGACGAGCCCGGCCAGTCCTGCTGCATCAGCATTGAATTCTTGGGGCCTGCCTGGCGTTCCCAGATTTCCTCGGTGATGAACGGCATGAAGGGGTGCAGCAGCTTGAGGATCTGCTGCAGCACCCAGGCCGCACAGGCCCGGGTTTCCTCGCGCGCCAGTTCGCCGCCCTCGGTCAACAGGGGCTTGGAAAACTCCAGGTACCAGTCGCAGAACGTGCCCCAGGTGAACTGATAGGCGGCGTTGGCCGCCTCGTTGAACTTGTAGGCATCCAGTGCCTGGGTCACCTTCTCCGACGCCCGCGCCGTCTCGCCGACGATCCAGCGGTTGACGGTTTCACGGCAATTGCCCGGCTCGAAGTCATCGGACGGCAGGCAGACGTTCATCTCACAGAACCGGGCCGCGTTCCACAGCTTGGTGGCGAAGTTGCGGTAGCCTTCGACCCGGTTTTCCGAGAGCTTAATGTCGCGCCCCTGAGCGGCCATGGCCGACAGGGTGAAGCGCAGGGCGTCGGCGCCGAACTTGTCGATCAGGTGCAACGGGTCGATGACGTTGCCCTTGGACTTGGACATTTTCTGGCCGCGCTCGTCGCGCACCAGGGCATGGATATAGACCGTGTGAAACGGCGCCTCTTCCATGAAGTGCATGCCCATCATCATCATGCGGGCGACCCAGAAGAAGATGATGTCAAAGCCGGTCACCAGCACGTCGGTCTGGTAATAGCGTTTGAGTTCAGGTGTCTCTTCCGGCCAGCCCAGCGTCGAGAACGGCCACAGGGCCGACGAGAACCAAGTGTCCAGCACGTCCGGGTCGCGCTCGAGCGGCACGTCCTTGCCATAGTGGATCTTGGCGGCGTTCCGGGCCTCTTCCTCGGTCTTCTCGACGAACACCTTGCCGTCGGGCGCGTACCAGGCCGGGATCTGATGGCCCCACCAGATCTGGCGCGAAATGCACCAGGGCTGAATGTTGCGCATCCATTCGAAGAAGGTTTTTTCCCACTGCTGCGGCACGAAGCGGGTCTCGCCGCGCTCGACCGCCTCGATGGGTTTCTTGGCCAGTTCGGCGGCGTCGACGTACCATTGGTCGGTCAGCCACGGTTCGATGACCACGCCCGAGCGGTCGCCGTACGGCACGGTATGCTGATGGTCCTCGATCTCGGCGACCAGACCCTGGGCTTCCAGGTCGGCAACGACCTTCTCGCGGGCCGCGAAGCGTTCCATACCCTGATACGCCGCGGGCACCATCTCGTTGAGATTGCCGTGCGCGTCGAAGATGTTGACCATCTCCAGATCGTGCCGGCGGCCGACCTCGAAGTCGTTGAAGTCATGGGCCGGTGTGATCTTCACGGCACCCGATCCCTGCTCCGGGTCGGCATGCAGGTCGGCAACAATCTTGATCTTGCGGCCGACCAGCGGCAACACGGCGTATTTGCCGATCAAGTCGGCATAGCGCTCGTCATCCGGATGCACGGCGACACCGGTGTCGCCCAGCATGGTCTCGGGGCGGGTGGTGGCGACGGTGATGAAACGCCCCTCCTCGCCGTCGATGGGATATTTGAAGTGCCACAGATGGCCGTTGACATCGCGTTGCTCGACCTCGAGGTCCGAAATAGCGGTCTGGAACTTGCAGTCCCAGTTGACCAGGCGCTTGTCGCGGTAGATCAGGTTCTGCTTGTAGAGGTCGACGAAGACCTTGAGCACGGCCTGGGAGAGACCGTCGTCCATGGTGAAGCGCTCACGCTCCCAGTCGCACGAGGCACCCAGCCGGCGCAACTGATCGATGATGGTGCCGCCCGATTCCTCCCGCCATTTCCACACCTTGGCGATGAAGGCGTCACGGGACATGTCGCGCCGGTCGGTACCCTGTTCGGCCAATTGCCGTTCGACAACCATCTGGGTGGCGATGCCGGCATGATCGGTGCCGGGTTGCCACAGGGCGTCGCGGCCGCGCATGCGCTGGAAGCGGATCAGGACGTCCTGCAAGGTGTTGTTGAGGGCGTGGCCCATGTGCAGGCTGCCGGTGACGTTGGGCGGCGGAATGACGATCGTATAGGGTTGGCCCTCGGTCTGGCCGCACGCGAACGCGCCCGCTTCTTCCCAGCGGGCATACTGTTTCTCCTCGACCTCCTGGGGTCGGTACACCTTGCTCAGCATCGCTGAACTACCTCAACTAACAGACAGAAATTTCGGAATACGCTGGATAGCGCAAAACCGGGCGGTTTTAAAGGTCGCTTTGATCCCGGTCGGCCCGGCCGGCGAGTCGTTCGACCTCGCGTTCGACGATGCGCTGTACCAAGGATGCCAGATTCTGGTCGAGCCACTCCTTCAGCATGGGCCGAAGCAGTTCCTTAACTAGCTCTTCCAAAGTCTTGTGGCTATCTCCCATGGGCACGCCGCGGGCGGCCAGTACGGCGCCGCTCAATCCGGCAAATGTCGCCGAGGCCTGGTCGGCGACGGGGTCGGAAACAAGACCGGCGTCGGCTAAAGCCGCGATATCGGGCTCGGACGCCGGTTCGGGCTCGGGCTCCGGTTCCGCCAAAACGTCGTCAAAGGACTCTTCTTCTTCGGTGAGCTCTTCCTCGACGGCTTCTTCCTCGACAGGTTCTTCCTCGATGGGTTCTGCCTCGACGGGTTCTTCCTCGGCAGATTCTTCATCGTCCAGGCTGACGACGCTGCCATCCTCGGCAACCATTTCGGTCAGTTCGAGAACGTCCTCCCCCGCTTCTCCGGCCGCGTCTTCTTCTTCGGTACTCAGATCGATGGGTTCGACGGCCTCTTCGGGCTCGTCGAGTTCTATGGCTTCCTCCGCTTCGGATTCCGCCCCTTCCTCGCCCTCTTCTGTCTCACCCTCTTCGGAAATGATCCGGCGAATCGACGCCAGAATTTCTTCCATGGTTGGTTCTTGTTGCGAGTCCGTTTGGCTCATCGAATAACCTCAATACCGCCTAGCCCCGCTAAATTATGCCAGGGTGAAACAAAAAGCGAGTCTTCGCGTCATGCGCAAACCCCTTAAACCGGGAGGGTTCGTTTTCCCGGTTTAACAGCGTTTGCTTGTCAATTGGTAACCGTGCCGTCAATCGGCGGTAGTACCGTACCACTTGTCTCTAATTTTTTGATAATGCACGGCCGGATCATAGATATCCGCCTGCAGGCCCAACTGCTGTGCGGTCAGGCGCCCGACCGACGACTGCAGCGAATACGCCGCGACGTATTCGTCGCGTTCGGCCCGTACCAGGGCGACCCGTGAATCGAGCAGTTCCTGCTCAGCATCAAGTATGTCCAACGTCGTCCGCGACCCGACGGCGGCTTCCTGTATGACACCATCGAGGGCAATTTCGTTGGCCCGGACCTGTTCGCGCCGAGAAACAATGCGGGCCTTGGCCGTCGTCAACTGCTCCCACGACTGCACCACCGATTCGAGTACCGAGCGCCGGTTTTCCTCGATCTGAATGCGACGCTGGCTGTTGACCTGGCGTGCCTGCCTTACGGCCGAATACTGTGCACCCGATTGATAAAGGGGCACCGACACATTGGCCGTAATCTTGGCGGTATCGGATTCGTCGACGGTACTGGACGTGTCGTCTCCGTGCGCCAGGCTGGCTGACAGGGACACCGTCGGCAACAGGCCGCCGCGCGCGGTTTCGACATCGGCAGCCGAGGCCTGCTCCGTGAACCGGGCCGCCCGCAAGTTCGGGTTTTCGGCCACGGCCGTCGCACGGGCCTCGTCTTCGCTGACCGGCAACGGCGGCAGCGGCGGCGGCGGGTCGAGTTCCCCGGGTGCCCGTCCGACAACGCGCTCATAGGATGCGCGGCTGGAGATCAGGAATCCTTCGGCCTGTACCCGATCGGCCGTGGCGCGGGAAAGCCGCGCTTCGGCCTGAGCCACGTCGGTGCGGGTGATTTCGCCGACCCGGAACCGGTCCTGAGCCGCTTCCAACTGGCGCTTCAGCACTTGTTCGCTGTTACGGTTCAACTGAACGACCGCCTGATCGCGCAGAACGTCCATGTACACGGTCACCGCCTGCAACAGGACTGTCTGTTCCGTGGCGTGCAGGTTTTCGCGTCCGGCCTGAACGTTGGCCTCGGCACTGTTGGTTTGCGACACGGTGGTGCCGCCGTTGTAAACCGGTTGGCTGACTGAAACCGAGATGTTTTTCGGGGTGTTGTTGTTTGCGCCCAGATTGTTGATTTCCTGGCGCTGCCATCCGACATCGCCGCTCAGCGTCACCGTCGGCCGCCAGCCGGAAACGGCTTGCGCGACATTTTCATCGGTGGCCCGCAATTGGGCACGCTGGGCGTCCAATGTGGGATTGTTGGCATAGGCGGCAGCCATTGCCTCGAACAACGTTTCGGCCTGGGCTTCGAAACCGGACAGAGTGAGCAGCGCAACGCCGGCTGGCAGCATGGCGCGGAAAGACCCTGGGCGAACTTTCATCGGATGTATCTTGCCCCCTATGTGCGTAACCGTGCCGGTCAAACCGGCTCAATCGTGGTGCCGCTGCGTACGGCCGCTTTCGGTACCATTTGGTCCTTCCGGCGAATATCGCAATCACTTATTTGATTGCCGCAACGGAACCGTCATGTCGAAATGTGCGTATCGGTAATGAACTCAACCGGTACGGACTTTAACAACAATTAACCATGTTGCACACCGCTCGACCCGATATGTTGGCCTGATACGGTGATCAACCGGGTTCGCCGGACATTGACCGACGATTGCATTAACAAAGCGCAAAAAAGCGTACTTAACAAACCGCAACCAAAACGGCATTCAGAACGAAAAAGTCTCTTCCTTTTCGAATCCCGGCAAGCAAGGTACGGCCGCATCGAACAGATCGATCCTGTTGATGCTTTCGCCTTCGCGCGTCACCAGAACGGCACGGCCGACAATTCCGTCCTGCACGACCGCCACCAAGCGGCCGTGGTCGGCCAATTGACCGGTGAGCGCTTCGGGTAACTGCGCGACCGATCCGTTCAACACGATCACGTCGTAGGGCTTCTGGTCAGCGTAGCCGTCGTTCAAAGACGTGGTGATGACGGCGGCGTTGGATGCCTCAAGGGCCGCGAGTTGTTCGGTCGCCCTTTCCGCCAGGGCTTCGTTTTCCTCGATGGCCACGACGGTGGCGCAGAGCTGGGCCAACACGGCGGCGGAATAGCCGCTGGCGCATCCCACGTCGAGGGCCACATCGGTCGGTTTGATGTCCGCCGCCTGAAGCAGGCGGGCGAACACCATGGGTTCCATCAGATACCGCCCTTCGCCGACCGAAATGTCTTCGTCGACATAGGCGACGCCGCGCAGGGCCTTGGGCACGAAGTTTTCTCGCGGCACGGCATTGAGTGCGTCTGTGACCCGTTCATCAGTGACTTTGTTGGGGAGAACCTGACTCTGAACCATCGCGAGCCTGGCATCGGCGCTGTCGGGCATGGGTGTAATCCTTTGTTCGCCGGAACGGCCGTTTTATAAGCAGTTCCCGGCAGCAACGCAATGCGCAAACATGTCGCGCCATGGCCGATATTTCGGCCGTCCCCCGTCCCCGCCAATCCCAACTTGACCGGCTGTGACAGGACGCCTATACACCCTGACTCTCTGCTTCAGGCAACGGCGCGGTGGCGGAGTGGCTACGCACTGGACTGCAAATCCAGCTACACCGGTTCGATTCCGGTCCGCGCCTCCATTTCTCCCAAAATTCGGCCGGATGGGTTATCGACGCGGCATTGCCGCGCCCGCACGAAAAAGCCGGGCCCGCGTGAGGCGGACCCGGCCGATCATGACCAATGATCTTTCTGCCGCTAAGACGTGTTGCGCTTCGTCCGCCGGCGCACCGCCACCAGAGCACCGAGCCCCGACAGGAACACGAGCGCCGACGCGGGCCCGGGAACGTCGATCGGATCGACGACGCGGAAGGACACACGGCCGTCGCCCAGTTGCACGAGGCTCCACTCCCAATACCGGCCGTCCGGCAGTTCCGGAAACTCGATCGAGAAGTTGTCGAGCAGGACGATATCGGTGGCGATGATGATATCGAACACATCGTCCAGATCGGGCAGAAAGCCGTCGAGCAGGATAATGCGAATGGTGCCGTCCAGGATCGCGTCGCCCGTGGCGACGATCTGGTCGTAACCCGTGCCCGGTTCCGTTCCGGCCAGTTCGATCTCCAGCAGGCCTTCCAGAATGTAATCGCCGTCCACGTCCACCTTGCCCGGCGAATGGCCCGGCTGGTGAACATCGTTCTCGCCGATGACCAGGTCGCCGTCGACCGGATCGGTACCGGCGACGACAATCGGATCATTACCACCGCCCGAGCCGCCGCCGGAGCCGCCATTGCCTCCGCCGTTCGGTTGCGTGCCGGTATAACCATCGTCGGTATAAGGCGGCGTTCCACTTCCGCCGGAACCACCCGAGCCGCCTGAGCCATTTGAGCCACCGCCACTCGAAGCCTGTTGCGCCGGCTGAGAGGATCCGCCTTCGCTACCGCCATTTCCGCCGGTGTTGCCCGAACCGCCTGAGCCACCGCCATTCGAAGCCTGTTGCGCCGGCTGAGAGGATCCGCCCCCGCTGCCGCCATTTCCGCCAGTGTTGCCCGAACCGCTGCCGTTGGATGCCGTGTCCGGAGGCGTTTGACCGCCACCACCGGTGTTTCCACCGGTGCCGCCCGTATCGCCGCCATTGGACGCCGTGTCAGCGGGCGTCCGGCTGCCGCCACCGGAATTTCCGCCGGTGTCACCGGTATCGCCGCCATTGCCGGATGCCGTGTCGGCAGGCGTTTCGCTGCCGCCGCCGTTGGACCCCGTATCCGTCGGCGTGCTGTCGCCGGACGCCGGATCATTGGACGGTCCGCCCGGCGCGTTGGACGCACCGCCACCGCCGTTGCCGTTCGGCGACGCCCCACCGGTGCCCGTGCGCGGTGTTACGGTCCGCGACGGCACATACAGGTTGGCGATGGCAACGGGCGCGCCGCCGCCGCCCTGCCCAGCCGCGGCCAAGCCGGCCGAATCATATCCGTACCCCGTGCCGATGACGTCGTAGGCGTTGTCGCCCAGCAACGCCACGGCCGCATTGACTTGCGGGGCGTTTTTACTGAATTCGTCGCTGCCGACCAAAATCGCACCGGCGGGCGCGGACCCCACCGGAGACGCGGTTACGGTGAACAAAGAGCGCCGGTCGGTGATGTTTTGACTAGCGGCCGGCGTGGCATCGGCGACCCGGGCCGCCGCTTTCGACCCCACGGGCGACTCCATGGGCGACTCCACTGGCCCGATCGATTCGGAGAGGGCCTGTTGCAGGTCGCTGTCACGCTGGCTCACCCTGTCGAGATAGGCCTCATAAACGCCGAAGCGCTGCATGACGCTGAAGGAAATCCCGACTACGCCGACCAGGGCGATTGCGCCAATCAGATAGGGGCGCCGCGCCTGGCGTTTGCTCTTACGAACTCTACGACGACTCGAATAATCCATAACTCGCACTCATACGATACGCGGATACTCTAGGAACTCTCACTCATTCACCGGAAATCCTAACACCGGAAATCCTAAAAAACCGACCTCCGGTTCCGGTTACGCAGGCCGACATACACTTGCGGTCCCGCATGTGTGATTAAAGCAACTGCCGTGCCAACAGGACCGCCGCGCGGCGCGTTAACGATAAAACATGGAGTAATCCGGGCCTGCAAAACCTCGGCACAGCCCTGTTTCATCGACCCGATGGTTAATGACAGGGGATTTCGGCCAGGCCATATCGTTCAAGTGTAAAACTTTCCGACACTTATTAACCAATGTTTCGCTGAATTGTACGGTTCCGATGATGTCCGCCGTGTCCCGATGATCCTCAAACGCGCGGAAACATAGAGAATATGACAGTTTTCGAATACATGATTTTTGGTTGTAAATAATCTCGACTCATCGGCACGCACTCTCAGGAAAGTTGTATCACGCGATCGGAGCGGCCCGCCTTTCAGGACAGCTTCCCCGCCCGATTGTTGAAGCGTTTCCCCCACCACACCTGAAGGCGCCGCCGGCGGCGCCGCACCCAGGGGATGTCGACCGAGAGCACGGCCAATCCGAGCGGAATCATCCAAAAACCAAGGACCGGTAAAAACCCGAGAATGCCCCCAATCACCAGGGCCATGCCAACAATCAACCGTCCAAGCTTCGAATGCGGTAGCCGGATACGTTTCAGCGCACCTGTTTTCATTCTGGTTTCATGCCAACGGTCTTTACGGGCTCGGGTGACGAGCGGCCAACATATCCATAGATAGGCCGCCCGTCGCGCATTTCATGCCGAGGAACCGTTTCCGGCGAAAAAACTGCCCGAATCCTCTCCATTCCGGACGGCAGATTATTCGATGAATCGGGGCTGGAATGGGGCAAAACGTTTTGATATAACGCGCCACCCGATGGGACTTGCACTTTTGTTGCGGTCCGGGCTAAAAACCACCGTGGTTCCCAAGGGAACCCGCACTGATCCTCGGTAGCTCAGTTGGTAGAGCAGGTGGCTGTTAACCACCGGGTCGGCGGTTCGAGTCCGTCCCGAGGAGCCAATTCGAAAGGGGCCGCGACGATTGCGCGGCCCCTTTTCTGTTTTTGTCACGGTCCCGTGGACAGCCAGGCGGCTCAGAACGATCCCCACCGGACCGTCGCGTTGCTGCGAGACACCGTGTTGACGATGTAGCCATGACTACGGGCCCAGTCGGCGCCTGCCTTACTCAATTCCGGATGGCCGGAGTTAAGGTAAGCATTCGCCATTTCCTTGTTGCCGTCCGAGGCCAGTTTGTTCAGCAAAACGGGCATAACGTCATCGGCACCCAAGGCGATAAAGGAATAAAGGGCGTAAGCGAATACTTCGTAATCCGAAGACTGAATATCGCGGATGAGCACGTTCCTGACGACCGGCCAGAAATCCTTGCCTGTCAACCGCTCCGATGCCTTGAGGCCGATCAGATAGTAGACCCGTTCGGTGTCTGTCCCGGGTTGCCATTCCAGCTTGGCGAGAGCGTTCGAAGCTATGGCGCCGATACGCCGGTCGCGGAGAAAATTCACGATATGCGGTGTTGCCGATTTATCGCCGATGTTGCCCAGCGCGCCTATCGCGCCGCCGGCGAAGGACCTTGCCTTGCTGTTGGCCAATAGAGAAGTCAGTGGTGGGACGGCCCTGCGGTCCTTCAGTTTGCCCAGCGCCTGAAGAGCATCCGACATGAGAAGCGTCCTGTGTTCCTCGACCACGGCGATCAAGGGGGCGACGGCACGTGGGTCGCGGATTTCACCCAGCGCCACGACGGCCTCGCGTTGAGCCGGCCAATCCCCGGTGTTTAGCACGCGGATCAGGCCTGGTACGGCCGGCGGCCCCACGGTCATAAGGGCTGACGCCGCTTCGTACCGGGCGCCGCCATCTCCCGAATTTAGCGCCGCCAGCAACCCGTTTATCGTTCGTGCGTCTCCGATCGCCGCCAAGGCCTTGGAGGCCCGGCTGTTGATCGCCTGATTGCCGTCCTTGCTTGACGCGTACGTTTCGAGAATTCCG
The DNA here is from genome assembly GCA_028277845.1 of Sneathiellales bacterium. Classification (GTDB taxonomy): domain Bacteria; phylum Pseudomonadota; class Alphaproteobacteria; order JANQFL01; family JANQFL01; genus JANQFL01. The sequence continues at coordinate 28,890 of JANQFL010000010.1, read as the reverse complement.
ACGGCTCTCGGATCGCCGATTTCTCCCAGCAGCGTGATCAGCTTAAGACGTGCCGACCGATTGTTCTTCTTCAGTTCGGCGATCAGGGCCGGCACGGCGGCGCTGCCGACCGTCTTCAGCGTGTTATAGGCTGCGCCTCTTACGGAATAATGCTTGTGACGAATGGCGTCGACCAAGTACGGAATGGCGGACGGATGTTTCATACGACCGATGGCCGAAACGGCAGCGACGCCCGTTTCCACGTTCTTGTCGACAACAAACGCGGACATGGCCGGCAACGCCCGCGGATCGCCGAAGTTTGCAAGAGCGATCAACGCCGCCTTGCGGACTTCTGGCCTGATATCCTTCAGCGCGCCCATCAGATGATCGAACGCCCGCGGGTCCGACGAACGCCCCAAAGCCGTCACGGCATCTGCACGAACCAGAAAATATGTACTATCCAATTGTGCAACCAGACTGTCGAACGACGTTCCCGGCGCCGTCTTACCCGGCACTGACTTTTCGGCGGCCAGGCCGACCGAAACGGTCGTGATCACGCCGGCCACGCCTAACCAGCACAGGCACACGACGGGAAGCGGGATTCTCAGCACGGCAAGCATTTCAAACACGACATTGGTTGAACCGATGGCGCGCACCATACACCATCAGTCGTATCGCCCGGATTAGATTTGAGGCGCCGGCGGCAATCAGGCGAAATCCGTCCGCATGGGGTTTTGCTCAAAATAGCGGCGCAATTCCCGGGTATTCTGTTTTTCGCTGTCGATCGCCATCAGCATGGTGACGTTTGCCCCGTCGTCGGACAGGGGCAGCAACAACCGGGCATAGCACCGGGACTTGATCGACGTATCGAGCATGATCAGATGCAAAACCGGCCGCGCCGTGTGCACCGCCTCGGTGTAATGCTGGTGAATCATCGCGGCGTAGCTCGGCGGCTTGAAGTCTTTCGCCGACATGTTGGTCGGGTCGGCGCCATGGACATCGCAGATGCCGGTCCCGCTCAGACGATATCGAAAGTCCAATTCGCCGCCCTCCCGCACCACGTCAGCCAGCATCATGCGCGGCAGAACGGCGACGAAATCCTCGGGTATGAAATCGGCACGCGCCGGAGCCAGACGGTCCCCGCGCAAGCGGTCCCAGATCAGGAAGGACTTATCCAGGTCGGGATATTCACCCGAACCGATTTCGCGGACAAGGCATGAGACGCGGCTAGTGTCCGACATGCGAGTACCAATCCCAACAAAATACAGCGGCGGGATTCTAATGCGAACGCCACCGACGGGACACTAGCCTACGCGAGAATAAGTGCAATTGATCCCGGACAACCTGCCGCACGGACCGCGCACGAGTCATGGTTGAAAAATACTCATGGTGCCCTACCGATTCCCCGGATACGATTTCGCCACCTTTTCAGACCCGGTACCGGAATGTAACACGCCGAATTGGACATTTGAGATGACCGCACCCCGTCCCGTATCCGTCACCATCCTTGGCTGGAGTTTGACCGCAGCAACGTTCCTCGCCGCCGCCGGTGTCGGATTTCTGGTGGTCACGGCTCCGGACCTCAAATCGGCTCTAACCGTTTTGTCCGTTCTGGGCCTGCCGGCGGTGTTTCATCTGGTCATGGCGGTGGGAGTTTTGAGGGGCGCGAACTGGGCGCGCATCCTGTTTCTCTGGCTCTCACCGGTTTCCCAGGCTCTTACCTACTCCTACGGCAAAATCGAACCCGGCATCATATTGGCCACGGTCATATACATCGTTGCCGCATATATCCTTACACGGCCCGCCGCCAGGGCCTATTACGCCGGCGGCGGTGACCCGGCCGTACGTGGCCGCAACCGCCTGGCCTACGGCACCGTGGCCGTTCTGGCGGTTCTGAGCGTGATCAACCGGTTCTCGTTCGAGATTTCCCAATGGGTGATCGATACCTACAAGATCGGATATGTCCTGCATGGCGCCGCCAGTTTGAAACTGCCGGACCAATGGACCCCGTTGCCGGACGACGAACAGCCCGCGCCAAGCGAATGGTTGCTATACACTCCGGCAGGATACCTGGAAGCGGTCGCCTGGCGCGGGTTTCCCGCCACCGGATCGGTTTCATTCGAACCAGGCTACGTCAGAGATTCAGGCACACAGCAGCCATGCGGGTTGGCGAGGTTTCGGTTGTCCTTTCCCGACAACTCGCCCGACCCGCTGCGTCAGACACTGATCTCAAGGCTGAAAAACGCATCGGGTCAGACGAACACGCACCGGTACTTCGAATCCGATGGGCTGCAGGTGTTGGAGTTCGACGAGACACACCATGGCGGATACCGGTTCTTGATTTGGAGCTGGCGCCGGAAGAGTGTACCCGATACGGTCATGGGGCTCGTCCTGGGTGTACCCGCTCGGGACGAAGCTCAACGAAACCTTTGCAATACAGGCGACATCGTCAGGCACCTGTCGGTAAACACGGAAAATGGCGCTGACTGGACGGCCGGCCGCCCGAATGGGGCAAAACCAGGAAACGCCGAGGCGATCACGCCTCTTTTCGTCGACGTCAATCTGACGCACCTCCGGCGTTACGGGGCTGATCCGAACACGTTCGGCGCCTGGCTTCGGTCAAAACTTGACGGAAATGACGGGTATACAGTCAAATCCCTGGAAAATATGATGTTTTCGACGAAAACTGGCGCTCAATTTCCGCTAAAGGATGTCGCCAGGATCAGTTCATCCGCCTCGGGCGGTTCTTTCGGCGATATCTGGTCGCGTCCGGTCATTGCGCGCTATGACCGTTGACCGGCTGCCGGTCACCAACGCCGCTTGACAGCCTGGGCGACGAAGCCTAGAAAACCCCTCTTTCGGGCGGTTAGCTCAGTTGGTAGAGCACGGTGTTCACATCGCCGGGGTCGCAAGTTCGAGCCTTGCACCGCCCACCATCTTCTTCCCACAACACTTTAGCAATCGTCCGCAAACGTCTGTAAACGTGCGCGAAGACGTCTGTAATGGCTGCCTTGCCAGTAGAGTTTGTCGCGTGCGGTGCACCGGGAAACCGGCTGTCCGCCCTGGCGTATATCCGGTGGCAGCCGATCGATCTGTTGCACGGCGACGTCGGTCAGCAGGCCGTTGCAGAGCAGGCAGCGGCTCAGCGGCGCCGCCAACCAGTCGATATCGAGGGACCTGTTGAGCTCGATGACCTGTGCCTGCACCCCCTGGGCGGACAGGACACATGTCACTTTGTCCGCGTGCGTTATTTCCAGCATACGCCGGTCACACGTCAGCAAACGCCGGTCGTGATCGAGGCATGTCCTGACCAGCTCGCGGTCACGGTGGGGCGCCGACGCGATCAGAGTGTCGTGGCCGGCGGCGCGCAGCCATTTACCGAGGCCGGTCAGCATTTCGTCACACAGAAAGCGTTGCGGGTGAGAGGCGGACGTTTCGTGCATGCCGCCCTCCCCGTTCACTTGCGGGCGAACAGCGGCCCGCCGTTGTGTTCGTGGTTCGACGGCAGCGGGCCGCTGCGGTCCGAGATCCAGGCCAGCACGTCCCGCCACACGGTTTCCGCCTGCAGATCACGGAACAGCATGTGCCAGCCGTCAGGATAGAGCACGACGCGGTGGGGGGCAGTAAGGCGCCGGCGCATGATCTCGACCGGTTCGGCGGGAATGATCTCGTCGCGGGCGCCGTACAGCAGCAGGGTAGGCAGCGTTTGCCTTTCCGCCGATTCGAGGGCCGCGTCCATCAGATTGACCAGGCCGTACACCGTATCGACGCGGCTGGTCTTGTAGATCAATGGGTCGCGCCCGAGCGCCCGCAGCATGTCGATATTGTCGGACGGCCGAATGTTCAAGCCGCTGCCGGACACTTCGCCGCCGGGAATCAGTCTGACGGTCAGCCAAAGGGTCGCCCGATAAAACGAATTCATCGTCACCCGGCCCCAAACCGCCGGCGCATTCAGAATCAGTCCGTCGACTTTCACGGCCTCGTGGCCGGCGCCGTCCGCGAACGCCGCCATTGTCACCGCGCCGCCCATGCTGACGCCGACGATGAAGAGCGGCAGGTTGGGATGCCTTTCGCCCACGAGACGGACGAATGTGCGTAAATCGCCGGTCAGCCGGTCGACACCCGGCCAGATCCCGTGTTCGGGTGTCTTGCCGAAACCGCGTTGATCGTAGGCATAGGTCGTGACACCGTGTTCGGCCCACCATGTCGCCGGCATGTCCAAGCCGTAGGAATAGTCGCCGTACCCGTGCACACCCACGATGATGGCCGTCGGCCCATCGTCCGCCCGCCAGGTCCGGACCGGCAATTGCAGCCCGTCCGACGTGGTGAAGACGGACTCCGTCAACCTAGGTTCGGTCGCGCCCGGGCCACCCGACTGCAGACGCGGCGCGCATGCGGCCACGACGATCAGCACGGCCACGACGGCACATGTCCGAATGACACTCATGTCGGCAATGCTATCACCCGTCGGCCAGGAGTTCACGTACCCGGCCGCGCAGAACCGGCAGGATGTCCGCCTCGAACCAGGGATTGCGCTTGAGCCAGGCGGTGTTACGCCATGACGGATGGGGCAAGGGTAGAACATCGGGTCCGTAGGCCCGCCAATTGCGCACGGTGTCCGTCAGGCTTTTCCGGCGCGCAGCGCCGAGATGCCAGGCATGGGCGTACTGGCCGATCACCAGTGTCAGTCTGACGTTTTTCAGGAGCGGCATGACGCGGCCCCGCCAGGTTTCCGCACAGCGTGGGATAGGCGGCTTGTCACCGCCCCGCTCGTCGCGGCCGGGATAACAGAATCCCATCGGCACGATGGCGATGCGTTTCTCGTCGTAGAACGTTTCGCGATCCACGCCCAACCAGTCGCGCAGCCGGTCGCCGCTGGGATCGTTGAAGGGAATGCCGGTCTCGTGCACCTTGGTGCCCGGCGCCTGGCCGGCAATCAGGATCCGTGCCGACGGGCTGGCCTGAAGCACCGGCCGCGGGCCTAGCGGCAATTCATGACACAAAGCACAGGCCCGGATGTCGATCAGTAACTGCGGCAGGGTCTGTTTCGCTTTGCGGCTGGTCAACGGTGGTGGCTCCTCTCCTTCAACGGGACGCAAGAAACGCGTCCATATGAAACGCGGCCTGCGCTTCATCGTAGATGAATTCCGTGCCGACGGGGCACGCACGCCGCGCCCTGCACCCCATCGCCATGCAGTCGTTTCCGGCATCGGTCCTGAGATGGCCGGCGCAGGTATCCACGTCGTAGCGCGTCTCCCCCGAGTCGGCGAATGCCTCAACCGGGCACGTGGAGAGACATGGACGAGCAACGCAGGAATCGCAAGGTCTGCTCACGGCCTGTTGTTCGGGCAGGTCGAGGGTGTGTTTGAACGCCAGCGCGCCACGGTAGGCGTGCCACAGTCCGTAGCGGGGGTGGATCAGGATACCGAGCGGCGACGGCCACACCGGCTCCGCCCGCATGGCCCATTGCTGAAACGGCCTGTACGGCGGCCCATCGAAGGGAAACACGGCCGCCGCCCCAAGGTCGTCGGCCGCCGTTTCGATACACTGGCGGCTCCAACGGTCCAGTTGATGCGGTTCCGTATCCTGTGTCTCGGCGCGCCAGTGGCTGAATGCGGCGAACATGTCGGCCCCGGCATTGCCGACCATGACGACCGTCGCGATACCGGGCAAGCCGTCATCGGGCTTTGCCCAAAACCCGCCGCGCGGGATCAAGCCATACGGCGCCAGGGTATTCGCCACGTCCCGATAGCTGGCCGGTGCCGTCACGTCTTCTATTCGCTCCGCTCGGCCTTCATGACGTCGCGCGCTTGCCGCGCCAAGTCCGGCCATAGTGCCGTATGCGCATCAGGCACCACGATCCATCCCGTCATGGGCGGTTTGTGCTTGAACGGCGACAGGTAGGACCAGCCGGTCAACCCTGCCCCATCGGCATCGAACCGCTTGCCCAGCCGGAACACCATCGCGCCGTCGTAATGAAAGGCGAAGACCTTGCCTCCCCAGGTGATCCCGGGCGATCGCATCATCTTGCCGGGCGCAACATCGGCGTCTTCGGCACACAGGGTTTCCGTAATGGCCTCGAATGTGGGCTGGGTGTCTGTCATGGCTGTCTCCTTAACACGTTCCAGGTTGGACGAACCAGCCCGGCGGAAACCGACAGTCATCATGATATGCTTGACTTGCGTTCCGTTTATTTCTATAATTTCAGTATAGACTGAAATTTGTGAAATTATGAAAATCACACCGACCGTTGAACGTTACATTCTGCACTGGGGCGAAATGGGCACCCGGTGGGGCGTCAACCGGTCCGTCGCCCAAATTCACGCCCTGCTCTATCTTTCACCGAAACCGCTGCCGGCCGACGAAATCGCCGAAAGCCTGTCGATTGCCCGATCCAACGTGTCCATGAGTCTGCGCGAACTGCAAGGCTGGAACCTGGTGCGCGCGACGCACGTGCTGGGCGACCGGCGAGACCATTTCGAGTCGGAAAAGGACCTGTGGACGATGCTGATGACCATCGTCGAGGAGCGCAAACGGCGCGAGATCGACCCGACTCTCACCATGCTGCGCCAATGTGTCCTGGATGCCGACAATGACACGGAAACACCCGATGAAATCAAGCAGCGCATCGCCCGCATGCTCGAATTCATCGAAACCCTGAACAATTGGCACGGCAAGATCATCAGAGTACCGAAACCGACGTTGATTGCCTTGATGAAACTGGGAGACAAGGTTGCCCGCTTCGTGAAGAAGTAAAAAATTTTGTCGCGTTATTTCAGTTTCTACTGAAATTACTGTCAATACGGATGTCAACATGATCGACTGGAACTACGACGCCATCAAATTCGCCCACATCGTCGGCGCGGTGGTGCTGTTCGGCACGGGCCTCGGCACCGCGTTTCAGATGTGGCGGGCCAACCGCACCAACGTCAGTTCCACGGTTGCGGATGTCGCGGAAAACGTTGTCCTGGCCGACTGGCTGTTTACCGCCCCGGCAGCGCTGCTCCAGCCGGTGACGGGTTGCCTCCTCGCCCGTTTCGCCGGCTGGACGCTTGAGGCCGGCTGGCTTGCCCTCGCCGTCGGCCTCTACGCCCTTGCCGGCGCCTGCTGGCTGCCCGTGGTCTGGCTGCAGATCCGCATGGCGCGGCTGGCCCGTGCCGCGGCCCTGCGCGGCCGTCCCCTCTCGTCGGATTACCGCCGCCTGGCCCGGATCTGGTTCTGGCTCGGCTGTCCGGCCTTCATCGCCATGCTGATCGTCTTTCACTTAATGATCGCCAAACCGGAGGTGTCGCTATGAGCAAATCGTTTCCAATCCTGGTTCTCGGTGGTTACGGGGTCTTTGGTGGCCGCATCAGCCGCCGGTTGGCCGCGGATAAGGATATGAAAGTCATTGTCGCCGGGCGCTCGTTGATCAAGGCCAGCACCTTCGTCGACCGCCTGCGGACCGATCTGCCCGACGCCGATGTCATGCCCTTGGGCGTCGATGTGCCCGGAGATTTGGCCGCCGCCATCAGGCAATCAGATGCCAAACTGGTGATTCACACATGCGGCCCGTTCCAGGGCCAGGACTACGACGTGGCGCGTATCTGCTTCGACGCAGGGGTGCATTACATCGATCTGGCGGACGGCCGGGATTTCGTCGATGGATTCTCGCTGCTGGACGGAGAGGCCCAGGACGCCGGCGTATTGGCCGTCAGCGGCGTCAGCAGCGTGCCCGGCCTGTCCACCGCCGTCATCGCCGACCTGGCCAGGGAGTTGGAGACCGTCCGCCGCATCGAGATGGCCATCCTGCCCGGCAACCGGGCCGACCGCGGCCCCGCGGTGTTCTCCGGCATTCTCAGCTACACGGGCCGCGCTATCCCGCGCCTCGACAAGGGGCGGTGGACCTACACCCACGGCTGGCAGGACTTGCGCCGCCGCACGCTGGCGGCGCCGGGCCTGGGTTCCCTTGGCGGGCGTTGGATGTCGGCCTGCGACGTGCCCGACATTGCCTTGCTGCCGATCCGTTACCCCGATGTCGAACGGGTGACGTTTTATGCCGGACACGAATTGCCGGCCGTCCATCTGGGACTGTGGGCCTGCTCCTGGCTGGTGCGCTACGGCGTGATCGATTCGCTGCGGCCTTTCCACCGCCTGCTTCACCGTGGCGAGGGTCTGTTCAAAACCGCCGGAACGGATGTCGGCGGCATGGCGGTCACGGTGTCGGGCGACGACCCGGACGGCCTGCCGGTGACACGCAGCTGGACCCTGCTGGCCTGGGCCGGGGAAGGCCCCTGGGTCCCGTGCCTGCCCGCCGTCATCCTGGCGCGCAAGATCGCCGACGGAAAGCTCAAGGACATCGGCGCCAAACCGTGTGTCGAATTGTTCACGGTCGAGGAATTCATGCAGGAAGCCCAAGACTTCCACATCGCCTGCCGCACGACGGAGGGCGACATTCTGGCCTCAAATGGCGGGAGCACACATCATGACGTCACGTTCGATGGTTTACGCAGACGCCTTGGGCGCAGGCTTCGCCCGTTTGCCGGAACCGGTCCGGCGAGCCCACGGTAAAGGCACGCGCTACACGGCCGTCGGTACCAGTACGGTCACGCCGGCACGCAACCCGCTGGCGCGCCTGACCGCGTGGCTCTTCAGCTTTCCGGACCCGGGAGACAATGTTCCGGTTCACCTTACGGTGATCCGCGAAGACGGGCGCGAGATCTGGGTACGCCGGTTCGGTGCCCGTCAGTTCGCCTCCACCCATGACCGCGGCGGAGACGAGAAACCGCGGGCTGTCACCGAACGCTTCGGGCCGTTGGCTTTCCACCTGGACGTAACGCGCCGAGACGAGCGTATCCTGGTGACTTCGCGCGGCATGCACGCCTTCGGTATCCCGGTGCCGCGCATCGTGATGCCCACCGTGCAGGCCGAGGAATGGGCCGAATGCGACCGGTTCTGCTTCGATGTGGACATCCGGCTGCCCGTATTGGGACGGCTCGTGCGCTACCGGGGCAAACTGACCGGCACCACCGACAACGACCTGGCGCCGCAACCGGACTCCGTGGACAGCAACATGAAACCGGATGCCATATTGTTGTTCGACGGCATGTGCAATCTGTGTTGCGGCTCCATGGCGTTCTATGCCAAGCGGGATCTCAGCGGGTCCGTCCGCTACTGCGCCATTCAATCGGACACCGGACGGGCACTCCTGGCCCGTCATGGACGTGACCCGGATGATTTCTCTCACATGGTGTTGATCGAGAACGGCCAGGTCCATGCCGGCGCCGCGGCGGTTCTGCGCCTGGTCCGCCGCATGACCTTCCCTTGGAACCTGTTCGGCGTCTTCGTCGTCCTGCCGAAGCCCTTGCAAAACGCCATTTATTCCCTGGTCGCCCGCACCCGCTACCGCCTGTTCGGGCGCCGGTCCATGTGCCGTGTGCCAGTACCGGCCCTGAGGTCCCGTTTTATTGCCTGAGCAGGCAGTTTTTCGTAGCGTTAACCACGAATTTTTACCCCCTGGCAACCATGCCGTGAGCATACTCCCGCTGCGGGTAAGGAGCCGAAGGGCTCCCGCCCCGGCGGAAATTGCATGTGACGAGTTGAAGGGGCCCGCCGTGTCGGAAGCGTTGTCTTGGGGATATCAGGAACTGATAGGCTTGGCGCGCGACAAGTCGAAGGAAAGCCGCGCCGAACTGATTACCGCGATCACCGATCTGTATACCGGCGACAATCAACGCCTGACGCCGGGCGATCGCACCCAAATGTGCAACATCATCAAGTCGCTGATCCACGAGGTCGAGGTCACCGTCCGCCAGGCCGTGGCGGAACACCTGGCCGGCGACGACAAGGTACCGGGCGACCTGATCCGTACTTTGGCCAACGAACACATCGACGTCGCCTTTCCGATCCTGGTCAACTGCCAGGCGTTGCAGGACCCGGACCTGTTGGAAATCATTCAGTACCGGACCATGGAACATCAGCTGGCCATCGCCATGCGCCCGCGCCTCAGCGAAGACGTGTCCCATGCCCTGGTGGAAACCGGCAACGAAGACGTCATCACCAAGCTGCTGGACAACGAAACCGCCTGCATCGCCGACCATACGCTGGAACGGCTGGTCGACGAATCGCACCATATCGAACGGTTCCATGAACCCTTGGCCCGGCGCTATGACTTGCCGCAGCACCTGGTCAAGAAACTCTATTGGGTCGTCTCCGCCGCGTTGCGTGAACACATCGTGCAACGGTTCGAAATCGATCCCACGGAACTCGACGACACCATCGATGACGCCGTGCACGACATATTCGATGACCGGCACGACGCCGACGAAACCAAGGCGAACACCAATCCGCACTTGCTTCTCGGATACCTCAATGCCGGCAAGATTCCCTTGTTCGTGGATTTGTTCGGTCAGTTGACCGGCCTACGGTCGCGCCTGGTGCGGCGCATCCTGTTCGAATCCGGCGGCGAAGGCCTGGCCATGGCGTGCAAGTCCATCGGCCTCGACAAGCACAGCTTCATCACCATCTTCATCAAGGTCCGGCAAGGCCGGCTGGGTGACAAACAGGTCGATCCCAACGAGCTTTCCGGTGCGGCGACCTTTTATGACGAACTGACCGAAGCATCCGCCCGGAAGGTCATCGCCCGTTGGCGCAAGGATCCGGAATACCTCAACACGCTGCGATTGATCGAAGAGCACGAACGTTCGCCGGAATAGGCGATTATTGCGGCCATCGTCCGGTTTACGGTGTGTAAGCGGCCCCGGTCACCGGCCGTCTCCGACAACAATCCCCTACGTCAACCGACCTACTCCGCCTCCGCACTTGATCGAAGGCCGGGCACACCCTAGTTTGCTGCCCGACCGTTGCCCCCTATCCACAACCGCGCCGCAGTAGAGCTCAGCATGAAATTCGAAGGTACCGAATCCTACGTCGCCACCGAAGATCTGATGGTGGCCGTCAATGCCGCCATTACCCTGGAACGCCCGCTTCTCATCAAGGGCGAACCCGGCACCGGCAAGACCGTCCTGGCGGCCGAAGTGGCCAAATCCCTGGGCGCGCCCCTCATCGAGTGGCACATCAAGTCGACCACCAAGGCGCAGCAGGGCCTCTACGAATACGACGCGGTGTCGCGGCTGCGGGATTCGCAGCTCGGTGACGACCGGGTGCACGACATCCGCAACTACATCAAGCAGGGCAAGCTGTGGGAAGCCTTCACCGGCGACACCCGGCCGATCCTGCTGATCGACGAGATCGACAAGGCCGATATCGAGTTCCCCAACGACCTGTTGCAGGAACTCGACCGCATGGAGTTCTTCGTCTACGAGACGTCGGAGACCATCAGCGCCAAGCACCGGCCGATCGTCATGATCACATCGAACAACGAGAAGGAGCTGCCGGACGCCTTCCTGCGCCGCTGCTTCTTCCATTACATCTCGTTCCCCGACGCCGACACCATGAGCACCATCGTCGATGTGCATTTCCCCGACATCCAGCATGAACTGGTGCGGGAAGCGCTGACCGTGTTCTACGAAATCCGCGACGTGCCCGGCTTGAAGAAGAAGCCGTCGACGTCGGAGCTGCTCGATTGGCTCAAATTGCTGATGGCCGAGTCCCTGCCGATCGAGGTGCTCAAGAGCCGTGATCCCAACAAGCTGATCCCGCCCCTGCACGGCGCCCTGCTCAAGAACGAGCAGGACGTGCATTTGTTCGAGCGGTTGGCGTTTCTCAACAAGCGCGGGCAGTAGTCGGACCGCGGTGGATCTTGTTACTATGGGGCACGGCCAGGCGTTTCACGGCTGAGACACCGATTTTCCTTCGCAAGGAGGCATCGCCATGTTCAAGCAGTCCCTGATCGTGACGGTCGCAGCGACCATTGCCGGTGCGGCCACCGTGCAAGGCGCCGATCCCATGCGGGTCAAAGACCTTCTAAGCGACGGTTGGACGATCCTCGACAAGAAGGAAACCAGGGAAGAGCACAAGGGTGTGGCGCCGTACGAACACCTGACCCGGGTCGTCCAGGTCTCCACTTATATGCTCGGCAAGGCCGGCAAGGTCGTCGAATGCCGCATTGCCTACGACAGCCAGCAGGAAACCATGAAGGAATCCTGCACACCCAAGCAGTGACCGAGAGGTAGCCGGCAAGCATGTTCAACAACTTCTTTTTCGAACTGCGCGAATCGAAAATTCCCGTCACGTTGCGGGAATACCTGACCATGCTGGAAGCGCTGCAGAAGGGCGTCGCCAACTACAGCATCGACGATTTCTATTTCCTCTCCCGTTCCTGCCTGGTGAAGGACGAGCGTAATCTGGACAAGTTCGACCGGGTGTTCGGCCACTGCTTCAACGGCATCGAATTCATCCGTGACGACCCCGCCGCCGACATCCCCGAGGAATGGCTGCGCAAGATGGCCGAACTCTATCTCTCGCCCGAAGAGATGGAAGAGCTCGAAGCCATGGGCTGGGACAAGCTCATGGAAACATTGAAGAAGCGCCTCGAGGAACAGGAAAAACGCCACCAGGGCGGTTCCAAGATGATCGGCACCGCCGGCACCTCGCCGTTCGGCGCCTACGGCTACAATCCGGAAGGCGTGCGCATCGGCCAGGACAAGTCGCGCCACCGCCGCGCCGTCAAGGTATGGGACAAGCGCGAATACCGCAATCTGGACGATTCGGTGGAGCTGGGCACCCGCAACATCAAGGTGGCGCTGCGCCGGTTGCGCAAGTTCGCCCGCGATGGGGCCAAGGAAGAACTGGACCTGCCGCACACCATCCGCGCCACCGCCGACAATGCCGGCTATCTGGACATCAAGATGGTGCCGGAGCGCCACAACAAGGTGAAGGTCCTGCTGCTGTTCGATATCGGCGGGTCGATGGACGACCATATCCGGACCTGCGAGGAAATGTTCTCCGCCGCGCGCAGCGAGTTCAAGCACATGGAGTATTATTACTTCCACAACTGCCTTTACGAGAAGCTGTGGAAGGACAACCGGCGCAGGCACAGCGACTTCCAGCCGACCTGGGAGGTCATGCACACCTTCGGCAACGACTACAAACTGATCTTCGTCGGTGACGCCACCATGAGCCCCTACGAAATCGTGACACCCGGCGGCAGCGTGGAACACTGGAACGAGGAAGCCGGCCAGGTCTGGATGCAGCGCATCCTCGACATCTACCAGAGCGCCATCTGGCTCAACCCGGTGCCCGAGAAGTACTGGGAATACACCCCGTCTATCCACATGCTGAAACAGGTCATGGGCGACCGCATGTATCCCCTCACCATCGACGGCCTGGAACGGGGCATGAAGGAGCTGCAGCGCTAGTGCCCTCCACAAGACCGCCCGTGCGATGAGCACCGCCGCCGCGCCCGTAGACGTGGCTGACGGCAGAGTGCACTGCGCCTGCGCGCTCATACTGTCGGAGCGTGGCGTTCTGCTCGGGCGCCGGTCCGCCGATCGTCGCCGCGCTCCGGAAAAGTGGGATGTATTCGGCGGTCACGTCGAGGCCGGCGAAACCCTGGAACAGGCGCTCAGGCGCGAACTCCGGGAAGAACTGGACATTGTGCCCAATGACGCCCAACTGTTCACGCGATTGCACTCGGACGGGGACGCGGAAAACCCACCGGCGCTCATCCATATCTTCGTGGTGACCCGATGGCACGGACCCGGGCCGGCGCTGCGCGGCGACGAACACACGGAAATGCGCTGGTGCAGCCGCAGCGAGGCGCTCGAACTGGACCTGGCCTTTCCCGACGACTACCCCGACCTCCTGGCCCGGTTCCTGGACTAACCACAAAGACCGACGGAACGCCATGGCCGAATGGGACTTGTCGATACTGTCGGAAACCCGGTTCTGGCTTGCCGCGGGTATGGCGGCGTTGGCCGGCGTCGTGCGTGGGTTCAGCGGCTTCGGCGCCGCCATGATCTTCGTGCCGGTCGCCGCCGCCCTCTATGCCCCCACGGTCGCGGTTCCGGCCATGTTCATCTTCGATACCATCGTCAGCCTGCCGTTCCTTCTTGCCGCCTTCCGCCATTGCGACTGGAAGTCGGTCTTTCCGCTCACTCTGGGCGCCGCCGTTACGGTACCGGCCGGGGTGTACCTGCTGGTGGTCGCCGATCCCGTCATCGGACGCTGGATCATCTGCACGACCATCCTGATTCTCGTCGGCATCATGGCGACGGGCTGGCGCTACCGGCGCGACCCGGGCGCCGCCTATTCGGCCGGAGTCGGCGCGGCTTCGGGACTTGGCGGCGGCTTCGCCAGCCTGTACGGACCGCCGGTCATCCTGTTCTGGCTGGGCGGCGCGTCGTCGCCGGCCCTGGTGCGTTACAACATCTTCGCCTATTTCGGCCTGATCGGCATCGTCACCGGCGCGTCGCTGTGGTGGAACGGATTGTTCACCGCAGAGACCGGGCAAATGGGTTTGTTGTTCGTCGTGCCCTACGCCATCGCCATCGTCGTCGGTTCGAAACTGTTCTCGGTGGCGTCGGAACGGTTTTTCCGGCTGTTCGCCCTGGTGTTGTGCACGGCGGCGGCGATCACCAGTCTGCCGCTCTGGCAGTCGGGCTAGCCCGTTGGCCGGCGCAGACGATACCTTGGGCCCCTGTCCGCTGTGCGGCCGCATCATGATGGCCGGTCCCAGTGTCGACCGGCACCACTGGATCCCCCGCGCCCATGGCGGCCGGGACTGGGACTGGATGCACAAGATCTGCCACCGCATGGTGCACCGGCGCTTTTCCGAGGCGGAACTGGCGACCACGCACGCGACCGCCGAGGTATTGCGCGCCGATGACGATATCGCCCGTTTCGTCGCCTGGGTGCGGCGCAAACCCGATGACCAAATCGACTGGCCGCGCTTGCCGCGGGCCGAAAAACGGCGCAGGTAGCGGCAATCGGTCATCTGGCGCCGGCACCGCAACGGTGTTGAAGTAGTTCTGTCATGACAGAAAAATCAACCGAGGAGCATTGGCAGTCGGTCTACCAGACCCGTGCCACGGATGCCGTGAGCTGGTATCAGCCGCGGCCGGACCGGTCGCTGGCAATGATTGCCGCCACCGGCGTCGCCAAGGATGCCGCCATCGCCGACATCGGCGGCGGCGCGTCGACGCTGGCGGATCATCTGCTGGCGGACGGGTTTACGGATCTCACCGTACTCGATGTCTCGGCGGCCGCCCTCGATGCGGCCAAGGCCCGGCTCGGCGAAAAAGCCGGCCAGGTTACGTGGATCACCGGCGATATCCAAACTTGGAGGCCCGAGAGACAATTTGCCGTGTGGCACGACCGCGCCGTCTTCCACTTCCTGACCGCTCAGGCCGACCGGGAAGCCTACGTCACAACATTGACACACGCCCTCGCCCCGGACGGTCACGTCGTCATGGCCACGTTTTCGCCGCAAGGACCGGAAAAGTGCAGCGGACTTCCGGTCATGCGCCACGACGCCAGTTCCCTAGCGTCCGCGCTGGGCGGTGAATTCTTGCTGATCGAACACCATCACGAAGACCACGCCACGCCCGGGGGCGCGAAGCAGAATTTCATCTGGTGCCGCTTCCGCAGAACCTAGCGGAAAATCCAAGCACATCGTTGCACCGCGGGGTGGGCTGGACTACCGTGGCGCCACTTATCGCGTGACAGCAGGCATATCATGATCCGTTTTATCTTCTTCGCACCGATGGCGATCGTGTTCGGTATCCTGGCGCAAGCCGCCTGGGCCGACTCGGTCCCGCCATACCGCGCACTGGTCAATGTCGGCGATTACGATGCCGTGGTGGCGATGGCGGCTCCGAAAGCCGAGGCGGGCGACGCCGAAGCGCAATACTGGCTCGGGCGGATGTATGACAGCGGCAACGGGGTCGAGGAGTCTGCCGAGACCGCTTTGAAGTGGTTCCGCAAGGCGGCCGAACAGGGCCACGCCGAGTCCCAACGCATCGTCGGCATCTACTATGCCGAAGGCAAGGCGGTGGAAAAGGACATGAAACAGGCGGCCGAGTGGTACCGCCTCAGCGCCGATCAGGGGAACGCCAAGGCGCAACGCAATCTCGCCACACTGTATATCGACGGACACGGCGTGCCCGCCGACCCGGCCGAAGCCGTCAAACTGCTGCGCAAGGCCGCCGCCCAGGGCTATGGCAAGGCCATGCGCAACCTGGCGTACATGTACTATTTCGGCGCGGGCGTCGATCAGGACTTCAAAAGCGCCGCCGACCTGTTCCGCGCCGCCGCTTCGGACGGCATCGGCAAAGCGGAGTTCGATCTCGGCCGGCTTTACTACCGGGGCCAGGGCGTCAAAAAGAACTACCGCCGCGCCGCCCGGCATTTCGAGATTGCCGCTGCCCAGGGCCATGTCAACGCCCAGGTCTTCCTCGGCCGCATGTACGCGCTGGGCGAAGGGGTCGAACGCAACCTGGTGGCCGCATACCGCTGGTTCTTCCTGGCCAAGGCCCAGAAACCGGACATTTCGGAACACTATCTCAAGTCGCTGCGCAAGGAGATGTCACGCGACCAGGTTCAGGAAGCCGAACAACTGGCGGAATTGTTTCGCCCGTTGTGAAATTGGGGCCGGTTTGTCTGTGACAATTGGTGCTGTTGACTTCGCGTCCCGGCGTCCCCTGAATGACGGCCAACGATAAGGAACAACGGAACCCAGACATGTTCGCATCAGGATTTTTCGCCCGCGGTCTCGCCGTTCTCACCACTGTCATGATTGCGTTCGCCGGCGCGCCAGCCATGGCGCAGGACGACACGCCAAAGGGCTTTTACCAAAGCTCGGTCGATGACGCGCCCAACAACCCCAGCACCGCCTGGATGATCGCCTATGGCGGACGGCTCTACGATTTGTGGTGGGGCGTCCTGTTGAACGATCCGCCGAAAACCACGCACCCCGCTTATCCGGCAGACGGGCTGCTCAGAGGCAGCGAGACATGGCGTTGCGTCAGTTGTCATGGCTGGGATTACAAAGGCCGTGACGGCGAACTGGGAAAACGGGATGCGAAGATTGGCATCAAGGGTATCGACGGCATGGCGGGCATGGCACCGGCCAAGATCGAAGCCGTCATCCGCAACGACATTCATGGCTATTCCGAGCCTCTGTTACCGGACAACGCCGTCAAGGCGCTGGCCTTGTTTGTCAGCAAGGGCGCCCTGGACGCCAAGGACCGTATCGCCGCGGAGAAGAACTACGTGCGCGGCAACGCCGAACGGGGCCGGGCGGTGTTCCAGAACGTCTGCGCCATGTGCCACGATTTCGACGGCGGCGCCTGGATCGGCGAGGAAGAAGAACAGCTCTCCCTGGCCCGGGTCATCAAGACCAATCCATGGCGCGCCTTGCACAAGGTGATGAACGGCCAGACCTTTGCCGACATGCCGGCGATGCGCGTCTTCGGGCCGGATGTGCTGCTGGATGTCCTGTCCTACGCCCAGACGCTGCCGACCCGCCCCGGCGGAAATTGAGGCGGACATACGTATTTCCACCAACTTGTGGCCAACCGGTTCCGTGCTTACACATAGGGGTACAGTAACGGAATCGGGAAATTGAGGTTCAGTGTATGAAGAAGAGCATCAAAAGCTTCGCCATCGTTGCCGCCATCGCCGCTATGTCCCTCTCCATGACGGCGTGTTCCCCCGAGGTCGGCAGCGAGGAATGGTGCAATCAGCTGAAGGAAAAACCGAAGGGTGATTGGACCGCCAACGAAGCGACCGATTTCGCCAAGCACTGTATCATCAAGTAGTCAGTTCCCTTCCCGTGGTTGCGCCCTAAATCTCTGGCGCAACCACACTGGGGAGGGTTTCATGAAGCGTCTCGTTCTTTCGGCGGCCTTGGCCGCCGCTTTTTGTGCCGCACCGTTGTCCGCCCAGGCCGACGGTCACCGCACCATGTCGAAGGAAGGCGCCACGCTTTATTTCATCGCGCCGGCCGACGGCGCGACCGTTTCCAATCCGGTAGTCGTGCGTTTTGGCCTGAAAGGCATGGGGGTCGCGCCTGCCGGCGTCGAAAAGAAGCACACGGGCCATCATCATCTGATTATCGACGCGCCCTTGCCGATTTTGGGAGAACCGATCCCGAAGGACGACCACTACCGGCATTTCGGCGGCGGCCAGACCGAAACCAGTGTCACATTGTCGCCGGGCACGCACACCCTGCAACTGCTGTTGGGCGACCACAACCACATCCCGCACGAGCCGGTCGTGCAGTCGAAGAAGATCACGATCACCGTCAAATAGCCGGACTTACTTAAAGGCAGCTTGCACAGCCGGACGCAGTGTGACCCTGCGTCCGGCTTCTCGGTTGTGCTGTTTCATGGTAGAGAAAACAGGGTCCGGATCCACTCGGGCCGAGACGAGGTTTCGCACCGGCCGCACGCCGGCCTTCGATAACAGCCGCGGAACAACGCGGCATCATAGGGAGACAATCATGAAATCCATTTTTCTGCCCCTGGCAGCGGGGATCGTCGCCGTGTCCGCGTCGGGCGCGTTTGCCGCCGATCGCTGGGACATGCCGATGGCCTATGCCGACAGCAATTTCCACACGCAACTGGGCAAGCAGTTCGCCGCGCGGGTGACACAGGCGACCAACGGCCAGCTGGAAATCGTCGTGCATGGCGGCGGGTCCCTGTTCAAGGGTGGCGAGATCAAACGCGCCGTGCAGACCGGCCAAGCGCCGATCGGCGAGCGCCTGATTTCCGCCCTGTCCAACGAAAATCCTATTTTCGGTATCGACGCGGTGCCGTTCCTGGCGACCGACTATCAGGCGGCGCGCAATCTGTATGACGCGTCGCGGCCGACCATCGAGGGTATCCTAGACAAACAGGGTCTGAAGTTCCTGTACGCCGTGCCGTGGCCACCGCAAGGCATATACGCCAACAAGGCGCTCAATGCCGTCGCCGACATGAAGGGGTTGAAGTTCCGGGCCTATAACCCGGCCACCGCGCGTCTGGCCGAGTTGACCGGCGCCGTGCCGACCCAGATCGAAGCCGCCGAGCTGAGCCAGGCCCTGGCCACCGGTGTCGCCAATTCGTTCATTTCGTCCGGCGCCACCGGCGTCGACCGCAAGGTTTGGGAGCATCTGAGCCATTTCTACGACACCCAGGCCTGGCTGCCGAAAAACATGGTGGTGGTGAACAAGAAGTCGTGGGACGGCCTGGACGCCAAGATCCGCACGATCATCCTCAACATCGCCAACGAGACCGAGTTGGAAGGCTGGAACAAGAGCGCTTCACTCGCCGCCGGGTACCTCAAGACCCTGGCCGCCAACGGCATGACCGTGGCCGCGCCTGGCGCCGGTTTCAAGGCCGAATTGAACAGGATCGGCGAAACCATGACCAAGGAATGGATGGACAAGGCCGGCTCGGATGGCACCGCAATCGTCAATAAGTTCAAGGGCATGTAAGACGTTCTTCCACCGGAACCGGGATGTTTCCGGTTCCGGTGGGTCTTGAATACCTCGCACATTTCGATGCGTCTGTTTCTCACCCCTCTTTACCGGGCCTGCGGCGCCCTGGCGGCCTGTTTCATGGTGTCACTGGCGGTGCTGATCTTCATTCAGGCCGCCGGCCGCTGGTTGGGGATCGCCGTGCCCGGTACGGCCGACTATGCCGGCTATTGCATGGCGGCGGCGAGTTTTCTCGCCCTGGCCTATACGCTGGGGGCCGGGGAACACATCCGGGTCACCCTGTTCCTGCAGCGACTGCCCGAGACCAAACGCCGTTATGCCGAGCTGTGGTGCTATTTGGCGGGCTGTTTCCTGTCCGGCTATTTCGCGTATTTCAGCGTCAAGATGGTGCGGGTCAGCTACGAGATCAACGACATCTCGCAAGGCCCCGACGCCACGCCGCTGTGGATCCCGCAACTTGGCATGGCGATCGGCACGACGGTGCTGTTCCTGTGCTTCGTCGACCATTTCATCGCCGCCCTGCGCGACGGTGACCACACCGGCGAGGAAGAGCCTGAGCACGCCGATGCTGGCGGCGGGCTGGGATAGGCGGCCGTGGAACAACTGCTGCTGACCGGCGCCTTTCTCGCCATCCTGTTTTTCCTGCTCGGCAGCGGCGTCTGGGTCGGCATGTCGCTCCTGGGT
Organism: Sneathiellales bacterium; assembly: GCA_028277845.1. Taxonomy (GTDB): domain Bacteria; phylum Pseudomonadota; class Alphaproteobacteria; order JANQFL01; family JANQFL01; genus JANQFL01. The sequence goes on along the minus strand of JANQFL010000010.1, from coordinate 8,867 downwards.
GTCGCCCTCGCCGGCATGACCCTGTTCATTCCCGCCCGGCCCGCCGGTGACGCCATGGTCACGACCATCTGGTCGGCCGGTTCCAGTTGGACCCTGACCGCCCTGCCCCTGTTCATCTGGATGGGCGAAATCCTGTTCCGGTCGCGTCTCTCGGAGGACATGTTCAAGGGCCTGGCGCCGTGGATGAGCCGCCTGCCCGGCCGGCTGCTGCATGTCAACGTGGTCGGCTGCGCCATTTTCGCCGCCATCTCCGGCTCGTCCGCCGCCACCGTCGCCACCATCGGCAAGATGTCGCTGCCCGAGCTGCGCAGCCGCGGTTATCCGGAACGCATGACCATCGGCACCCTGGCCGGCGCCGGCACCCTCGGGCTGCTGATACCGCCGTCGATCATCCTCATCGTCTACGGCGTCACCATCAACGAATCCATCGCCAAGCTGTTTATCGCCGGTATCCTGCCGGGCATCATGCTGGCACTCGGGTTCATGGGCTATGTCATGATCTGGGCGCTGCTCAACAAGAACAAGGTGCCCAGGGACGAGAACCAGCCGAGCCTGGGCGAACGTCTGCGCCTGTCGGCCAACCTGGTACCGGTGATCGCGCTGATCCTGACCGTGCTGGGGTCCATCTACATGGGCGTCTTCACGGCGACCGAAGCGGCCGTGCTAGGGGTGTTCGGCGCACTGATCCTGGCCGCGTTGCAAGGGTCGCTCAGCCGCAAGACCTTCATCGACAGCCTGATGGGCGCCACGCGGACGTCGTGCATGATCGCCCTGATCCTGGCCGGATCCTCGTTCCTGTCCCTGTCCATGGGCTTTACCGGCCTGCCGCGCGAGCTGGCGGCCTGGATCTCGTCGATGGAACTGTCGCCGCTGACGCTGATCCTGGCGCTGACGGTGTTCTATATCGTGCTGGGCTGCTTCCTGGACGGCATTTCAGCTGTCGTTCTGACCATGGCGGTCGTGGAACCGATGGTGCGTCAGGCCGGTATCGACATGCTATGGTTCGGTATTTTCCTGGTGGTGGTCGTGGAAATGGCGCAGATCACGCCGCCGATCGGTTTCAACCTGTTCGTGCTGCAGGGCATGACCAAACATTCCATCGCCTATGTGGCCAGAGCGGCCATTCCATTTTTCTGTTTGATGGTGGGCGCGGTTGGGCTAATTATCGCCTTCCCTGAAATCGCAACATTCCTGCCCGAACGCATGGCCGCCCGGCCCTGAGCGTCCGGGCCGTTTCCGAGACCGTCATGACCGACAAATCCACCGCGTCCGAAGAGACGCTCCGCGACCCCGTCGTCGAAGCCATCCTGCACTGTGTGTCCGAGACGTCCTCGGTATCGCCCCAGGATGTGGCCACCTATATCGCCGCACAACGCAAGAAGTCCGACGACCGGCCAGCCGCCTGGCGTAAATACCTGCCGGCCGTGAAACAGCAGATGGTGCATCTCGCCCGAGCCGGCGAAATCGACATCCTGCGCAAAGGCCAAGTGGCCGATCCCAACGATTTCAAAGGCATCGTCCGGCTGCGCAAGGCCGTCAAAGGCTAGGCTGGATCAGTTCAGGCGGGCGCCGTTGCGCCAGTCGGCCGGCATGACGAAACGGCCGCGCCAAAGCCCCGATGGGCGGTCTTCGCCTTGTCTTGAACCCGCTTGTAGTCGTCCGAAGCACCGGGCGCCGTAACGGCCCAGCCGGTGTGTACCATGTTGCCGCCCAGATCGAAACCGCCCGCCTGGCATTTGCCGATCACCGTGGGTCTGCTTCCGGTAAGCCCGAGCGACTTGCAGGTCACCTCCGCCCCGGCCACCAGGTCCATCAAAGCCGTCTTCGACAGCAGACCGCAACGAATTTCCTTTTTGCCCCAGGTACAAGTCTGGGCAAGATCCGGTGCATCGATCCCGTTCAAAACATAACGTTGTCCGTTTAATTCGAGGGTTCTGCCGTCGACGACCGTCGGCGTGCCCCGGTTCAGTTCGGTCGCGTGCACCGAAGCGATGGCGGCGATGGTGAAAGAGACTGCAAGTGCCGTGAGCTTGATCATGGTGTTCCGAGGGACTTGTGACACCGGGTTTTGACACAAGTGTCCCCGAAACCGCCGATCACGGGCAAGTCACGGCTGTGTGACCCCTGTTAACCGAACGGGCGGCCGAGCCGCCCGTTGGCCGAAGACCGGAGAAAGGAAAGATCCTATTCGTCTTCGTCCCACCCCTCGGGCAATTCGTGTGCGACGCCCTTGTGGCAGTCGATGCACGTCTTGCCGTTGTCGGCGACCTTGAGGTGCCGTTTCTGCGCCCGCCGCTCCTGCTTGGTCACGTCCATGAAGTCGAAGCCGTGGCAATTGCGGCATTCGCGGGAGTCCGTCGCCTTCATGTTGTCCCACACGTTGCGCGCCAACTGCAGGCGTTTCTCCTCGAATTTCTCGCGGGTATCGATGGACCCCAATGCTTTGTGATAGAGCTCGTTGGTCGCCTGAACCTTCCGGACCACCTTGTGCACCCACTCCTTCGGCACATGGCAGTCGGGGCACGTGGCGCGCACGCCGGTGCGGTTGGTGTAGTGGATGGTGTCCTTGTATTCCTCGAACACATTGTCGCGCATTTCATGGCAGGAAATGCAGAACTCTTCCGTGTTCGTCATTTCCATGGCCCAGTTGAACCCGCCCCACAGCACGACACCGCCGGCGACGCCGACAATCAGCAACGCTCCAAGGGAATAGCGCGCGCTCGGCCGCCACAATCCACGCCACAGCCGGCCGATGAAACCGCCGCCGGCATTGTCGTTTCCTGATCCAGTCATGAACACCACACTCCTATTTTGTTATGTACCTGCGTTTGGGTTCCGACCGGCCGTGCCATCCGTCAGCGAGACGAATGGCACGGAACGCCGGAAAACTCAATCTTGGCAAACGTCGACCGCTATTTGGCGGACTTAAACGTGTTCTTCACCAGCGGTTTGGCGTCCGCTTGCGGCACGTGGCACTGATTGCAGAAATACCGCTTCATGGAGATCTTATCCATCTCCTTGCCGTCGGCGCCGATGTAGTGGCTCTTGCCGGTCATCGGTGCTTCCTCTTCCTTGTAGTTGGACTTGTCGTGGCATTTCAGGCAACGGTTGGCCTTCAGGTTGACCTTGTATTTCTCGACCTTATGGGGAATCAGCGGCGGCTGAGACTTGAAATTCCGGTCGAAGGACTCCTGATCGAGGATCAGTTTGGCTACCGTCGGCGGAGATTCCGCGTCAGGGATGGCCTTACCGCCCCGCAAGGATTTCACGTCGTCGGCCGTCGCGGCACCCATCGCCGCAAACAAAGGGATCATCAGGCCAGCCAGGATGGCCAAGACTGTTTTCTTCATGGCAAACCTCCGCACTCTGCGTTGAAGGTGAAAACGGAAAACCGGAGCCGGCACGGACCGGCTGAATTCCAATCCGTTCGTCATGGCCGTGCCTCCCCGATCTGGTGTTGAGAGTTCGGCACCGCCTGATCGGACTGACCGGCGAACCGGGTGGAGAATGAAAAGACGTCGGGTGCGCAGACATCCACACAGCGCCCGCAGTTCGTGCAATTGGCGGACAGAATGAGCGGGCTCGACGTCGGCGCCGTCCCCTTCAGTGCCGGTTGAATGACCTGCGGTTCCGGGCACACAGCGTAGCAGTCCATGCAGTCGTTGCATTTGCTCCGACCGGCGGCGCTGACCCGCACGACGGAGACCTTGCCGATCAGGCTGTAGAACGAGCCGACCGGGCACAGATGACCGCACCAGCCGCGATTGCTGACGAACAGGTCGAACAGGAACACGGCGAGAACCACCAGCCAGCCAATGCCGAATCCGAAAATGATTCCCCGATGCAGCATGGAGACCGGATTGACCAGTTCCCAGGCGATGGTGCCGGAGATGGCAGCGACCGCGAACGTCATGGCCAGCAGCCAATAGCGCACGTTGCGGCTGAAACGGGCACCGCCCTTGAAGCCAAGTTTCTGCCGGATCCAATGGGCCAAATCCGTCACCGGATTGAGCGGGCAGACCCAAGAGCAATACACCCGGCCGCCGACTACGAAGTAGGCACCGACGACGATGACCGCTCCGAGGATCGCCGTCAGTTCGGGGATATGCCGGGCGACGAACGATTGCGCCAGGACGTACGGGTCGGTCAACGGCAGGAAGTCCAGGGTCAGGCTGGAGGCCAGGTTGCCCTTAACCAGCCAGTATCCGGTCAGTGGCCCAACCAGGAACAGGCCGAGGAAAAAGACTTGCGACAGGCGGCGCAGCAACAGCCACTTGTGGGCACCGAACCAGCCCTTGGCTTGGATTGCGTCATGGCCGACCATATGTCCGGAACGAATATGCACTATTCCACTCCCGGAAGCCTATCGGGCAGATCGCGGATGCCGGGCACCAGTTCGCCGCCCTTCTTGGCTTTCTCTTCCCAGCCCAGCCGGTAGTGCGCGCCGATCTGACCCTTGGCCAGATCCTTGGGCACGACTTTGATTGCCGCTTTTTCCAATACACAGGCGTGCTCGCATTTGCCGCAGCCGGTGCAGTGTTCGGAATGCACCGTGGGAATGAATTCGGCGTGTTTGCCGGTCCGCTCGTTGTGGCGGCGTTCCAGAGTGATCGCCTTGCCGATCAGCGGGCAGACCCGGTAGCAGACGTCGCAGCGCAGGCCGAGGAAATTGAGGCAGGTCTCCTGGTCGATCAGGACCGCCAGGCCCATACGCGCGTCGTCGATATTGGTCAGGTCTTTGTCCAGTGCCCCCGTCGGGCAGGCAACGACGCAGGGAATGTCGTCACACATTTCGCACGGTACGGCACGGGCGATGAAATACGGCGTACCGACGGCGACATCCTCGCCCAGTGTCGCCAGACGCAGCGTGTCGTAGGGGCAGTCCCGCACGCATAGGCCACAGCGGACACAGGCGGATTGAAACGCGTGTTCGTCGTCGACACCCGGCGGCCGGACGGCGACGGGGGCGATGGCGCCGGCGCCGTCGGCGACCAGGGACAGGGCCAGCCCGGCCAGTCCGATGCCGCAGGCCGTCTTGGCCGTATCGGCGACGAACTGGCGCCGGCTCATGGCGCTACGCTTCGTTCTGTTTCCCTGGTCAACCACCGGATTGGTCCTTTACTCACGTCATAAGTCGGTCGCGGGGCGCCGGGTGGCGCCCCGATCCCTTATGCGTTCTAGGCCTTCACGACCTTGCAGGCGCACTTCTTGAAATCCGTCTCTTTCGACAACGGATCGGTGGCATCCAGGGTCAACTTGTTGACCAACTGGCTGGCGTCGAACCAAGGCATGTACACCAGGCCTTTCGGCACCCGGTTACGGCCCCGGGTTTCGACGCGGGTCAACACCTCGCCACGCCGGGTCTGCACCTTGACCTCCTGGCCACGCTTCAGACCGCGGGCCTTGGCATCGTCACGGTGCATGTACAGCTTGGCGTTGGGATAGGCCCGGTGCAATTCGGGCACCCGTCGGGTCATCGAACCGCTGTGCCAGTGTTCGAGCACCCGGCCGGTGCTGAGCCAGAGATCGTACTCTTTGTCAGGCGCTTCTGCCGCCGGCTCGTAAGGCGCGAAGATGATGTTCGCCTTGCCGTCGGGCTTGCCGTAGAATTTGACGCCCTCACCGGCCTTGACGTGCGGATCGTAGCCTTCACGGAAGCGCCACAGGGTTTCCTTGCCGTCGATGACCGGCCAGCGCAGACCGCGGGCCTGGTGGTAGATATCGAACTCGGCCATTTCGTGGCCCGGCTTCGGACCCTCGAACTGGAAGCGCCGATATTCTTCGAACAGGCCCTTCTGCAGATAGAAACCGAAGTCGGCCGATTCGGCATTGTCGAAACCCTTGGCCGTCTGGTCGAGCGGGAACTTGTCGACTTCGCCGTTGGCGAACAGGACCTGATACAGGGTCTTGCCGGCATGTTCGGGCTTCTTGGCGATCAGATCGGCCGGCCAGACGTCCTCGACCTTGAGGTACTTCGAAAACTCGACGATCTGCCAGACGTCCGATTTGGCCTCACCCGGCGCCTTGACCTGTTGACGCCAGAACTGGGTGCGCCGCTCAGCATTGCCGTAGGCCCCTTCCTTCTCCATCCACATGGCCGTGGGCAGGATCAGGTCGGCCGCCATGGCCGTGACCGTGGGATACGGATCGGACACGATGATGAAGTTCTCCGGATTGCGGTAACCCGGATAACCTTCCTCGTTCATGTTCGGGGCGGCTTGCATGTTGTTGTTGCACTGGACCCAGTACACGTTCAGCTTGCCGTCCTTGAGCATCCGATTCTGCAACACAGCGTGGTAGCCGGGTTTGCCGGGGATCGTGCCCGCCGGCAGATTCCAGATCTTCTCGGCCGCTTCGCGGTGCTTCGGCTTCATGACGACCAAGTCGGCCGGCAGACGATGGGCAAAGGTGCCGACCTCGCGGGCCGTGCCGCAAGCCGAGGGCTGACCGGTCAACGAGAACGGGCTGTTGCCGGGCTCGGCGATCTTGCCGGTCAGCAGATGCACGTTGTAGAGCAGACCGTTGACCCAGACACCGCGGGTATGCTGGTTGAAGCCCATGGTCCAGTAGGACGCGACCTTGCGCTTGGGATCGGCATAGGCCTTGGCCAGACGCTCCAGCTTCTCGGCCGGCACGCCGGACATTTCGCTGGCTTTTTCGAGGGTGTATTCGGCGACCGCCGCTTTGTATTCCTCGAAGTCGATCTTGCTGAGCTTACCCTTGCCGGCGTTCTTCGCCTTTTTCTCCAAGGCATGGGTCGGACGCAGGCCGTAACCGATGTCCGTCGGTGTCTTGGTGAAGTTGACGTGCTTGTTGACGAAATCCCAGTTCACCGCATCGTTCTGGATGATGTAGTTGGCGATGTAGTTGAGGATCGCCAGGTCGGTCTGCGGCGTGAAAATCATGCCGTTGTCGGCCAGCTCGAAGCAGCGATGCTCGAAGGTCGACAGGACATGCACCTCGGCGCCCTTCTTGGTCAGGCGCGTGTCGGTCAGGCGCGACCACAGGATCGGGTGCATCTCGGCCATGTTGGCGCCCCACAGCACGAAGGTATCGGCGTGCTCCAGGTCGTCATAGCAGCCCATGGGTTCGTCAATGCCGAACGCCCGCATGAAGGCGCCGACGGCGGAAGCCATGCAGTGCCGGGCGTTGGGATCGATGTTGTTGGAGCGCAGGCCGGCCTTGTAGAACTTGGCGGCCGCATAGCCTTCCCAGACCGTCCACTGGCCGGAACCGAACATGCCGACGCTGGTCGGGCCTTTTGCCTTGATGGCCGCCTTGTACTTGTCGGCCATGACGTTGAAGGCCTGATCCCACGAGATCGGCGTAAACTCGCCGTTCTTGTCGTACTTGCCGTCCGTCATGCGCAGCAACGGCTGGGTCAGCCGGTCTTCGCCGTACATGATCTTGGACAGGAAGTAGCCCTTGATGCAGTTCAGGCCCTTGTTGACCGGTGCGTCGGGATCGCCCTGGGTGGCGACGACACGGCCGGCCTTGGTGCCGACCAGGACGCCACAGCCCGTGCCGCAGAACCGGCACACGCCTTTGTCCCAGCGGATATCGTCGGCGGCATCGGCTTTCTTGATTCCGGGCAACGTGATTCCAGCCGCCGCGGCCGTGGCGGCGACAGCGTTGGTTTTGATAAAGTCGCGACGAGATAGTGTCATCTTATCCTCCTGCAGGCGGATCAATTGAGGCCGACGGCCACAGGGCCGGTCTCATTTTCGTTGGCGGTTTCGGGTTCAAAATTGTGGTACACGAGGGATGCGGTCAGGACCCCGTCCAGACCGTTCATCTTGATCAGCGTGTCGGCGGCGGCGTTGTTGTCCTGGCAGTCGAGGGTCACCACCAGCCGGCCATCATCGGTGGCGGCGTGGATCTCCAAACCTTGGAATTCGGTTAGAGCGGCGCTGACTGCGTCGACTTTGCCGGGATTGGCGTGGACGAGAATGCCGGAAATGTTCATGCCACAACTCCTTTGGCCGACCGTTTGGGTTCGGTGTGCAATGTTTCTCGATACGAAAGGTCGATCGCCTGGCGTGGACAGGACGAGACGCACTCGCCGCAACCTGTGCAGGCGAAATCGTCGATCTGCGGCTGGGCGACGCCGCCGATCGTCAACTTGAACGTGATGGCGCGCGGTCCGCAGCGGTCGGCGCAGGTGCGGCACACGACCTGATGCCTGGCCAGGCAGCGATCATCGATACGCGGCGCCAAGGCCCATGGCGGTTCCAGCGACATCTTGACTTGGGATAGAGCGCCGGTCGGGCACGCTTTCGTGCAATCGCCGCACAACGTGCAAACGCCACGCTGAAAATCGACTTCGGGATAGCGCCCGCGGCCCATGACGACGATCGACTGCCGACAGGCGCTCTTGCAATCACCGCAGCCGTCACAGATTTCGGTAAAAGTCCGCTCACCCACTGACCACGGCGGACGCACAGCTTGCCTGTGTCCTTTCAAGGATCCACGGAGAAAATCTATGCGGCTGATCGCGGCCATATCTGTATGCCTCTCGGCTTATTGAGAGGATTTGTACGCCTGCAAGTCAGGTGGAAAATTGATTCACATCAATATTCTGGAAAAATAAATTTTCGCGGTGAAAACGTGTACGGATTTTAACCATCCGTCGTATCCGGACGCGGTGATTTCGCTGCGCAGGGTTGCTAGAGCGTTTCATCCTTAGACGGAACCATTCTGTTTCTCGAGCGGCCTGGTCATCCACCAGGAAGACGGGGCCGCGCGATGCCGGGCATCGGGCAAGCCGTCTGACGCCGTGGGGGGCGGCCGCTCGGAAACCCGGAGGGACGGGCGTCTTGGCGCCAAATCCGGCGGCTGCCGTCTCGGCCATACCGCCAGGTATGGCC
>JANQFL010000123.1 GCA_028277845.1 Sneathiellales bacterium | reverse complement strand
TCTCGGCCATACCCCGGGTATGGCCGTCACCACCAGCCTTGGCCTTGGCGCCAATACGCTCCGTCAGAATGTTTCCATCTAAAGAGGAACTGCTCTAGGAACCGGAACCGTGGATCACATTGGCCGCTTGAGGGAATTGAGCATCCGCCAGATCGCTGTGTGGGCGTGCTTGGCGTCGGTGGCAATGCTGGCCGTGCCGTTTGGACTATCGGTTTGGCTGTTTTCAGGCGAACTGGTGGATGGCGGAGCAGGGTTACCGCTTGGCGTGGCCGCCGCCGTGGCCGCGATCGCCGTTGGTGGCACCGGTCTGGTGTGGTGGATCGCCGATCAGCTTTTTGTCGCCCGGCTGTTCGACCGCCGCAGCTTGCCGGCCAGGCCCGAATTTTTCGATTTCCAGGATCTCAACCAGCCCATGCACTGGGACGAGATTGAGGGTAAGGCGCTCAAGGACCTGCGCTATGTGGTGTTCGACACCGAAACCACCGGGTTGCGGCCGTCCGATGGCGACGAGATCATTTCCATCGCAGCCGTCCGGGTCGAGGACGGCGCGGTCAAGGAAAACGACGAGTTTTCCCGGCTGGTCAATCCCGGTATGCCGATCCCCAAGGAGTCGATCAAGTTTCACGGTATCACCGACGACATGGTGGCGAACGAGGCATCGATCGGTGAAGTGCTGCCCGATTTCCGGGCGTATGTCGGTGATTGCGTGCTGGTTGCGCACAACGCGGCCTTCGACATGAAGTTCCTCCACCTCAAGGAGGACGCGACGGGCGTGGCGTTCCCCAATCTGGTACTCGACACCATGCTGCTGTCGGTATTTTTGGAGCATGAATCGGAAAATCACTCCCTCGACGGCATCACGCAACGCATGGGTATATCCATAGAAGGCCGGCACACAGCGCTGGGCGACAGCCAGGCGACCGCGGCGGTGCTGTTGCGCATGTTGCAACGTCTGGAAACCCGGGGTATCACCTCGCTGCGCCAGGTGGTCGAGGCCTGCGCCAAGATCGAACACGTGCGCAAACTGCGCGAAAAGTTCTAGGTCCCTCCGCCGGCAAGGTGCCTGGCGATCAACGGCGCGACCGAATCCGCATGCGTGACCGCGGCGTCGTGGTCGCCGCCCGCGATGACCTGCAGTTCGGCATTGGGTAGCCGCCCAGCTAGATGCCGGCCGACCGCTACCGGACTGATTGGATCACTGTCGCCCCAGATCAGCAGTACCGGGGCCGTGATGTTTTCGACCGGCAGTGTGGATGCGGCTGCCGGACCGGTGATCCACGACGCGGCCCGCGGAAACGACGCACGATAATCCGCACGCCAGTCCTCGGCGCCGAAACGGGACATGTCGATACCGGCGGACGTGACGGCCAGGACAAGCCGCCGCACACGGTCGGGATGGGCCAGAGCATACCGTGCCGCCACGACACCGCCCATGGATTGCGCCACCAGATCGACCGGGCGGTCCCGTGCCGCGTCGTCGACCAGCCGGACGAGGTCATCCATGCCGCCGACAGCGGGATCGTGCGGTTCGTGGCCAAGGCCGGGCCAGGACAGGTAGTGTTTGGTCCAGCCGGCCGGCAGACGCTCTCCAACAGGGCGCCAAAACGCGGCGGCGCCGCCGGCGCCGGGCAGAAACAGAACCGTTGTCATCGGATCAGAAAACCTCGCCGCCGAATTCGAATTTGATGCGTGTGCGCAGGGCGTCGATGGCCTTGAACGCCCCACGCAGCCTGCGCCGCTGGCGGCCCGATAATGCACCCGGGTGCACGTAATTGCTGGCTTCGCCGCCGGTGCGGACATCCAGGATCTGCCGATTGAGAAGCAAGGCGCACAGGGTCTCTTGTGCGTTGTTCAAATCGTCGTACTCGTCGTAGGTCATGCGGCCGGCCTGGTGCAGCGCGGTCAGACGTTCGCTGGTGCCCGGAGCCTGAATGCCTTCGCTCAAGGCCAGGAGGCGCACACCCTCGACCAGGGGCAGGGAACCGTAGAACTTGAGATTGATCTTGCCCTTGTGCTCCGGCTTGCTGGTTTCAGTCTTGAAGCGGCCGAACAGCCGTAGCGCCGTGCCGTGATCCCGACCGGCAGTAAACAGCGCACGCATAAACGGTTCATTCTTGTGGGTCAGGTCGGTCACATAGCGGCGCAGGGTGCGTGCCAGGGCGGGGTCACCCCAACCCGGACGGAAATCGAAGAAAATGTCGAAATTCAGAAGCGCCGTCGGCTTCATGCGCCGGTTCCAAAAGTCGAGCTGTCCCTGCCATTGAGTAATGGTTTTCCGCCACACCGGGTTTTGCGCCATGACGTGGCCCTTGCAATAGGGCAGGCCGACCGTGTCCAGATCGGCGGAGATGCGCAGGGCCAGGTCGACGTACCAGGGATCGATCCGGTCGTGCTCGGCATCGTCGTAATCGGCCAGGACGAAACCGTAGTCCTGGTCGGGGGACAGGAAGTTCTCACCGCGCCCACCCGATCCCATGATGATGACGCAGAACGGTACCGGCGGCGGTCCGTGTCCTTCGTCGGCCATGACCTTGATGTTGCGCTCTGTCACGCGCCGATAGATGTCGTTGTTGATGTGGGTCAGCATCTGTTGGACCTCGAGCGCGGGCACATTGTCGGCCAACAGGCTTGCGGCCACGTCGACTTGGGCGGCCTTGACGTCCCGCAGTCCATCCAGCGTGTCGTCACGCGTCAGTTCGTCGATTCGGTCTATCAGATCGCCGGAGGCAGCCTGCAATGTGCGGTGCAAATCGAGCATACCGCACGCCCGGCCGCGGTCGTCGACGACGGGCATGTGCCGGTGGCCAAGGCGGCGCATGCGGGCGATGGCGATGAACATGCGTTCATCTTCGGCAATGGCATGGACCGGTTCCGACATAACGTCCGATACCGGTTGGCGTGGATCGGCACGGAACACCACCCGGCGAACGATGTCCTGTTCGGTAACGATGCCGACGGGTCTGCGATCGCCGTCGGCGATGATGACCGCAGAGTGTTTTTCCGTCGCCATCAACTGGGCAACGCTTTCGATCGGGGTGTCCAGCGCCACCACGGCCCAGCCGTCATCGGCGTGCTCGCCGACCAGCATGAAAAAGAAATCCGTCGCCGTCGACATGTACCCGTCCCCCCGAATCGGCGCCTAGCCGGCTTCCGCCGTATCGTTAGTGACGGATGGATCGCGTCCACTTGCGATGCTTTTCCAATCGTCGAGAATGGCGTCCGTATCGATCAATTCGTCCAAGTCGTCGCGCACGCGCTTCCATTTGAAGCGCATGGAATTCTTGACGATCACGACGTCGAGCTTTTTCAATTCATCTGCAATTGGGGCCCACTCGACAAGGGCCGCCGGACTGGCGCCGAAGGATTCCTCGCGAATTGCCGCTTGGCGCCAAACCGTTTCGTTCGCTCTTTTCTCAAATCTCTCTCGGAACGTTTCGTATTCTTCGGTCCAAAGGTGCGAAACGTCGTCCCGTTTGAGCGATTGCTCGATCAGTGTGCAGGCCAGAGCCGCGATTTCGGTCGGATCCGCCTCGCTTGCCGCACCGGCCCGGGCGGCACCATAAATGGCCATGTCGCACAGACAGGCGACGTAAACATGCCAGTTGGCGATGCGGAGGGACTCGGCGAAGGCTTCATCCTCGAACAGCGACACGTATTTCGTACCGGCACGGGTTTTGACGTATCCGAACAGCGTGGTCTGGGCGACATATTTGCTTCGCGTATCGACGAAATGAGCCAGTTCGGACACCGTCGTGACCGGCGGATCGCGCCGCCAGAACATGAACGCCCGCGCGGCCAAACCCAGGTAAACCGCCGTGTTCTTGAGAGCCTCCCTCACATTACGGGACATTTACAAATTGCCTTACAAGTCAATTAATGGTACGTCTCAAAAGAAAAACTACATTCGCTTCGTCCGTCAATCAATGTAATGGCCCGAACTTAAGAGGCTCTAACGGCGGTAGGTTAAGTAAGAAGTAGTTGAGCGCCGTTGTTTGATTGACCAGTTTGAGTAGGTCGTCTCGATTTTCGACGACCATTGCTTTGCAACGGGTAAGGGGAGCTCACTTCAATGTCTGAGATTACACCCGAAGTACGTGAGGGGCACTGGTCGAAAACTAAGACCCTTACGATTATCACTCTGGTTATCTGGTTCATCTTTTCCTTTGTCGTGCACTGGTTTGCCGACTCCCTAAATTCCATGTCATTTCTCGGTTTTCCGCTTGGCTTCTATATGGCCGCGCAGGGATCGTTGGTCGTGTTCGTCGTGCTGATCTTTTGGCTGGCCTACCGCCAGAACAAGATCGACGAAGAATTCGGCGTGGCGGAAGAAGACTAGGGGGCAACCATGGCAGACGCATCATCAAACAATACGTTTATCGACAACCTGCCCAAAATTTATGGAATGTACACGGGCGGGTTTATTGTATTCATCCTGCTTATGGCGGTGCTCGAACAGGTCGGTGTGAGCGCCGAAGCCATCGGCATTCTGTTCGTGGCCTTCACGGTCTTCATCTATGCCGGCATCGGCTGGTTGTCACGGACCATGCAGGTGGAAGCCTATTACGTGGCTGGCCGCCAGGTGCCCGCTGTGTTCAATGGCATGGCAACGGCGGCCGACTGGATGTCGGGTGCATCGTTCGTGGCCATGGCCGGCGGCATCTATTTCGGCGGTCACGGGTATCTCGCGTTCGTCGTCGGCTGGACGGGCGGTTATGTGCTCGTCGCCTCGTTGATGGCGCCTTACCTGCGGAAATTCGGCTGCTACACGGTGCCTGACTACATCGGAACCCGTTACGGCGGAAATTCGGCACGTCTGATGGCAGTGATCGTTCTGGCGGTGGCGTCGTTCACTTACGTGACGGCGCAGATCAACGCCACCGGTACCATCGCTTCAAGGGCGCTGCAGATCCCGTTCGAGGTCGGTGTCTGGTTCGGATTGCTCGGCATTCTGCTGTGTTCCATGCTCGGCGGTATGCGGGCCGTGACCTGGACCCAGGTGGCGCAGTACATCGTGCTGATCATCGCCTATCTGGTGCCGGTGTTCTGGATGTCCAACAAGCAGGACTTCGGTCTGATCCCGCAGTTCGCCGCCGGTGACGCCGTCGCCCGTTTGAAGGAACTGGAAGAACTGCATCAGATTGGAACATTGAAGCCATTGGCGTCGGTTGTTGGATCCGAAGGCTTCTTGAAGCTGCCTTCCTTGGTGAAATTGCATTCCGAAGCCGGTACGAGTGCCATGGACGCGTGGAAGTTCGTAACGTTGGTCGCTTGCATGATGGCCGGTACGGCGTCGTTGCCGCACATTTTGATGCGTTACTTCACCACACCTTCGGTGAAAGCGGCGCGGACGTCCGTGGCCTGGTCGCTGTTCTTCATTTTCCTGCTGTACTTCACGGCGCCTGCGTTGGCGACATTCACCAAGTTGCAGGTATTGGATCCGAATTTGGCGACCAGTATTATCGGTAAATCGTTTGCCGAAGTGCAGTCGCTCGATTGGATACAGAAATGGGGGGCAGTCAATTTCCTCCAAATCATAGACGGTAACGGTGACGGTATACTCCAGATCAACGAGTTCTTTATGCGCGGCGACATTGTCGTGCTGGCAACGCCGGAAATCGCCGGTCTGCCGTATGTAATTTCGGGTCTGGTGGCTGCCGGCGGTATGGCGGCTGCCATGTCGACGGCCGATGGGCTGCTGCTCGCCATCGCCAACGCCTTGTCGCACGATCTGTATTACAAGATGATCGATCCGACCGCCGATACCAAGAAGCGTCTGCTGACGGCACGTATTCTGCTGATCATCATCGGCGCCGCCGGTGCCGCGATCGCCAGTATGCAATTGACAAGCATTCTGGGTGCCGTGGCCTGGGCCTTCGACTTCGCCTGTTCGGGATTGTTCTTCCCGCTTGTGCTCGGGGTCTGGTGGAAACGGGCCAACCGTCAGGGTGCGCTCGCAGGTATGTTCTTCGGCTTCCTGGCCGGAACGCTTTACCTGATCCACGTGCGCTTTCTCGGCGGTGCCGAATGGATCGGCATCGATCACCTGCGCTTCGGTATCATCGGTATGCCGGTCAGCCTCGTCGCCATGGTGGTGGTGTCGCTGATGACCCCGGAACCCGATGAAGAGACCCAGAAGATGGTCGATGACATGCGCATTCCGAAGGGTGAAACCGTGCTGTCCGCGACGCACTGATACGGTTTCCTATATTCTTGCGTAACGATGGGGGCGAAGCATGGCTTCGCCCCTTTTTTTCGCCCCTTTTATTTCGATGGGGGATTGCGCACAATCGCCGGACGCAGGGATCAGGTGACGGAGAGTTGACTTGTTTGAAGCGTTTCCGATTTGGGTGCTGGTCATTGATTACATTCTCGGCGTCATCATGTGGACGTTGATTGGCCGGACCGGCATGAACATCTTTCTTGCCGAAAATTCGACATTCTTCTTCATGCGGTTTTTCGTCCGTGCCACCAATCCGCTGCTCAGGGCGTTCGATTTCATCACGCCGGGCTTTCTCATCCGCCCGCTCGTACCTTTGTATGTCGCCTGGTTCTTTTTTCTCGGCCGCTTCTACCTGATGCCTTGGCTGTTGGGTTACGAGGTGATGGGCATGTTATCCTTCCCCTTGGAAGGCGAAATCGCGCAGGTGATTTATCAGATCGGCAACAAGTTCTAATACTGACGATCTGGCGGAGCGACCGTTAGGGCCGCCAACGTCCGTTCAGCGCACAAATCACGATGTGGTACGGAATCGTCCGCCCGACTCACAAACGGAGCCTGAAGCGTGCTATCGTTCCGTATGGAGAGTAAGCGTCTGTAGAGTCCTCACTGTATTCATTGGGTCCGTCTGGAACCGGAAAGGATAGGGACATGGCAGAGAGCGTCTACAAGGTCGTCGAACTCGTTGGAACCAGTACCGAATCGTGGGAGAAAGCCGCGGCGGCCGCTATCGGTCGGGCGGGAGAAAGCCTGCGCGACCTCAGGGTGGCGGAGGTGTCCGAACTCGACATGCAGATCAGCGACGGCAAGGTCTCGGCCTATCGCGCCAAGGTCAAGGTTTCGTTCAAGTATGAGGGCGGCGGCTGAGATTAACGCCGCCGGCGTAAAGCCAGTAGATTGACCTTCGAAGTGACGACAACTGATGCATGTCGGTTGGCGAACCGCTAACCGTGCGACATACGCCGTTCATCAAGTGTTGAACGAAGCCCTTATGATTCCGGCAACGACTGCCTCGTCAAACACTGCGTCCGACTGAACTGTGTTAGGGTGGTGGGCCATTCGTCTTCCGGTGTAGTACAATCGGTCCCTTTCCGAAACGACACACGGGGGGTGCGTATGACCGAGAGTACCCATGATCCCGCGCCGGCGGACTGCTCCGCCGAATCTCAGGTCGCTAAAGTGTTCGAATGGCGGCGCGGATTCAATGCCATGTATCTCATCGATATCGGCGTGCAACTGGGCCTATTTGCGGTCTTTGCCGACCGGCCGGGCGCTTCGGCGGCCGAGGTCGCTGAACAACTGGGCCTGCACGCACCCTATGTGGAAACCTGGTGCACCACCGCCTATTCCTTCGGCCTGCTGGAAGGCGAAGAGGACCGCACATTCCGCTTGGCACCGTTCATCGACCAGGTTCTGGCGATTCCCAGTCATCCTCGATACCTCGGCGGATACGTCCGTCTGGGCACGGAATTCGCCACCGAGGATCACCGATATTGCCTGGAGGCATTCCGCACCGGCGACACGGTGCCGTTCCAGGGCCGTAGCGACACCTTCGCCGAAGCGGTCGCCCAAGGCACTGCCGGACTTCAAGTGCTGAGTGCCCGCAAATTGCTGCCTGAACTCGAGGGGCTCAAGGATCGGCTCGATGCCGGCGGCTCGTTGCTTGAGGTCGGATGCGGCACGGGACGGCATCTGCTGCAATTGACCAAGGCGTTTCCCCAGGCGCGCTGTATCGGCGTCGATATCGATCCGACCGGTATGAAGGCCGCCGAGGCGGCCATCGCGGCTGCAGGTGTGGCGGATCGCGTGGACTTGGTTGCCGGTGAGGTTGGTGACGTCGCCGCCGGCACGGAAGTCGACGCCGTGGTGATGATCGAGGTGTTGCATGAAATCGCGCCGGGCATTCGGCAAAGTGTCATCGACGACTGCTACCGGGTGCTGAGGATAGGCGGCTGGCTGCTGATCATCGATGAGACCTATCCCAGCACGCTGGCCGAATCGCGCCGGCCGGAGTTTCTCTTTCCCGTGCAGACCGGGTTCGAGGAACTGACATGGGGTAACGTATTACCGACCCGGGAGGAACAGGATTTCCTCCTGCGCAACGCGGGTTTCGACGGGCGGATCGGCCGCGCCGTTATCGGCGAGGGATTTACGGTGCTGTCTGTCAGGAAGTGACCGGCAGTTCGGCGCGGGCCGGCCGGGCGCGTGGGATCAGTCCCAGAGTTCCTTGTCGATTTTCAGGGACTCGACCGGTTCTCCGCCCAGCAGGTGCTGGTCGATGATGGTTGCGACGTCGCTTGGCTGAACCTTGGCATACATCACGCCTTCGGGATAAACCAAAACCACCGGACCCTGTTCGCATACGCCCAGGCAACTGGTCTGGGTCAGCTTGAGCCGGCCCCACAGGCCGCGTTCCTCGAAGGTATCGGCGAAAACGTCACGGATTGGCTGGGCGCCCCGAGCGGCACATGAACCCTTTGGGTGATCCTCCGGCCGCGCGTGGGCGCACACGAAGATATGCTTTTCCGGTTTCGCCATGATCGTCTCCGTCTTTCCCGCCGGTGCCCGCGGGCGCCATGCAACAGTGCCGCGATCCTAGGCAAAAACCCAAGGCAGAAAAGGGATAATTGCCGGGTGAGCCAATTTGCCGCAATCGCCAGCGGACGGCGGCCACTTTCTCGACAAACGGGCTGCAATGTCCGGGCATTATCGAATGTCGCGCTCCGGCGGTTGGCTGGTGTGGAGCTGCTGTTCATCTTCTTCAGCCTGTAGGGACAGATCGCCGGCCAGTAGCGCTCGGCGTGCCTAACTGTCGCGTGGCCAGACTTGCGGGAAATACTGGCCCACATACTTGTCCCCGTCCTGCATGGCGAAGCCAGGCAGCAACGCCATGACTTTCTGGTTTTCAACGAAAGTGCCGGGCCGGTCGTCGTATTCGGCATCGTCGCCGAGATAACGCAGTGCCAGGCCACGGCGACGGCCGGTGGCGGACGCATTGCCGGAGGCGTAGTGCAGGGTCAGGGGATGGTGGATGATGACGTCGCCGGGATCCAGTTCCCAGCTGAGGATCTCGTACTTGTCGCGCTCCGCCTCGATATCGGGCAGGGGTTCCAACCCGGCGCGGGCATAGATTTCCGCGAAGCCGGTGTTCTTGCCGAAGGCGGCGGGGGCGAACATCTTGCCCCACCTGTGTGACCCCTTTATGTAGACCACCACGCCCGAGTCGACCGTTGCCCGGTCGAACGGCACCCAGATCGAAAGGATCTGTTCACCGCGCACCGGCCAGTACGGCAGATCCTGATGCCATGGCGTCGGTTCCCGGGTGCCGGGTTCCTTGACCAGCAACTGGTCGTAAAAGAAATGCGCGGCCTGGGTCTTCATCACCTGAACCGCCAGTTCGGGCATGGGCGAGTCCTTGATGAAGGCTTCAAAGTCCGCATCGCGCATCCACACGAAGAAGTCACCATAATAGCGCCCCGGCTTGCCGCCGGGCGTGTATTCGACCGAAGCCGATCCGGGATCGGCCAGGATGCGGTCTATGGCCGTGCGCATGACCTCGACCCATTCCATCGGCACCACGTTGCGCAACACGGTGGCGCCGTCCCGCTCGTAGGCGGCGATGTCCTCGGCGCTGATCGCCCGGGTCAATTCGTGCGGGAGTGTTGTCGTCGTCATGGCGTGTCCTCCTTGCCCACAGTTCACACGGCGTATTGTGATTATGGCTCGTGTGTTGACATGACAACACGATAGGGCTGATGAGTTGTCATGTCAACACAAAATCCGTATGTTATCCCGACGTGTGAAGCAAGGAACACAAGTGTATGGATGACGGTTACTTTTTGCGGCGCCCCGATGCCGGTGAGGCGGGCGGCACGACGCTGGATTTCGACAAGAGCCCGACGGTGCTGCTGGTGTTCGCGGCGAACCGTTTTACCCGCACCGCAGCCCGTCTGTATCAGGATGATTTCGGCATCGGCGCCATGGACTGGCGCATGCTGGTCATGCTGACCAAGGAACCCGATATCCCTGTCGCTCGGGCCAGCAAGGTCATCGGTATCGACAAGGCCGCGGTCAGCCGTTCGCTGGCCCGGCTGGAAGGCAAAGGCCTAGTGAAAGCCGCAGTACCAGCCGGTGACGAACGGCGCAAGACCTGGGCCCTGACCCGCAAGGGCCATGCCCTGCACGATCGCATTCTGCCGGTCGCCTTGTCCCGCCAGCAGGAAATCCTCGATGGGTTCAGTCAGCAGGACGTCGAACGGCTCAACGGGTATTTGCAGAAACTGCTCGACAACGTGATCGCGCTGGATGGGGATTAATCCATCAGTGACGACAGGTGGCTGCGGCGTGCCTTGAGGAAGGCGGTCAGCCGCTTGCCGTAGTCGCCGGTGACGGTCCTCTGCACTGACGGACGGGCGGCCAGGGCGGCGCGCCAGGCTTGGACCTTCGGCAGGCCGTCGAAGACATCGAATTCGGCGATTTCGTCGAATACGTCGAAATAGCGGAAGATGGGACCGAAGACCGCATCGACCAGCGAGAAACGTTCGCCGGCGAAGTAGGGGCCGTTACCCAGGATTTCCTCCAGACGAGCGAATTTGCCGCGAAGCGCCGCCGTTTTGGCCGAGAACGCAGCCGCATCCTTGGCGCCGTAGAACCCCGCGATATCGTTGAGGATGGCCGAACCGAACTCGATCCAGGCCCGGTGCCGGGCGCGGGTCAGCGGATCGGTGGGGTGCAACGGGTTGGGCAGGGTATCCTCGAGATATTCCAGGATCACAGCCGATTCGAAGATGGTATTGCCGTCGTCGCGTTCGCCAACCTGCAGTACTGGCACCTTGCCCAGCGGCGACACACCGGGGAACCAGTCCGGCTTATTGCCGAGGTCGATATAGACCCGCTCGAACGGCACGTCCTTTTCCGCCAGGGCAATGGCCGCCCGCTGCACGTAGGGGCACAGATAGTGGCTGATCAGGGTGAGGGCTGGGCTGTGGCTGGAAGCGGCTTGCGGTGCCGGGGCTGTCATGTCGATCTCCTATATGCGATTGCATGTAGATATGGATACGATTGTATTGTGTCAAGGTTGATGCATATGCATAAAATCAATACATTTCGGGAATGACAGTGAAATCTGCCGATGCTCCTTCCGATACCGCCGTCACCGCCTGGGCACGGCTGCTACGTACGTCGCAGACCCTGCTGGCAAAGGTGGAGCACGGTTTGAAGCAGGAAGGTCTGCCGCCGCTGGTCTGGTACGACGTGTTGCTGGAATTGCAGGGTGAGAAGACCGGACTGCGCCAGTTCGAGCTGCAGGAGCGCATGCTGCTGACCCAGTACAATCTGTCGCGCCTGCTGGACCGCATCGCTGCCGCCGGCCACCTCGACCGCCGGCCCTGCCCTGAGGACGGTCGAGGCCAAATCTACCGCATCACCCCGTCGGGTCGGGCTCTACTGCGGAAAATGTGGCCCGTCTACCGCGGTCTCATCTCAGAACATTTCGCCGAGCATTTGAGCGAATCCGATTGCCGTTCGCTGGCACGGCTGCTGAGTAAGCTGCCCGGCTAGAACGCCGCCGCTCGCCGGATCAATACCAGGTTCTTGTGCCGCTCGTCGCCGACGATGAAATCGTCGGTACCGATCTCACGGAACCCGTGATTGTGGTAGAACCGGATGGCACGTTCGTTGCCGTGAAAAACGGTGAGCCACAAACGGCCGTGTCCGGCCTCCTGGCACTGGGCGAGGGCGGCCTCCAGCAGCGCCGCGCCGATGCCGCCACCGTGGAAATGTGCCTGCACATACAGAGTTTCCATTTCCGCCCGGGCCGTCGTGTCGGACGGGCAGGCGGCCGCCAGATGAAGCTGGCTGTATCCCACCAGATGCGCCGCCCGTTCCGCGACCAGCAGGCGGCGGTCCGGATCGGAGATGTATTCCGCCATGCGTTCGGGAGTGTAGTGGCTCAGGACATAGTCCGACAGGGTGTCGCGGATGCCGTCCTTGGCATAGGTTTGCAGCCATATTTGGATCGCCAGCGCAGCCAGGTTGGCGGCATCGGCTGGCTCGGCGTACCGGATCGTCACGGGGTCAGCCGCCGGCATCGGCGGCCCCCGGCGGCCAGACGATGGTGAAGCGTTCGAAGACGGTCTCGATTTCGTCGTGCATGTCGAAACCTTCGCGCGCAGCCTGGGCGGTGAAGTAGGCCCGGTGACCAGCGAGCCAATCGTCTCGGCTGCGGTCGCCTTCCCCCTCGTCCCATGCAAACGCGTCGTCGACCTGGACCAGCGGTCTCACCGTAATCTCGGTGGTGCGCCAGATGCAGCGCGGCGTGTGTCGGCTATCGACGACGACCACATGGTCGCCGACTTGCGGAAAGGGGTCGCCGCCATCCGGGTAATCCCGCACCAGCGAGGCCGTCGCCCGTTTGGTCCCCGCAAGCACAAGGCCGAGCAGTTCGTCCATCATGACCGGCGAATCGCCGAACGCCACGACGACATAATCCGACGCCTCCGAGCCGGTCGCGGCGAGGAACGTCTGCCAGAACGCATCCGTGTCGGGGGTCTTGTTCATACCGGATATGGGCCGTCGGAGAAGGTTCCGCGATGATAGCCCTTGATGCCGATCTGCCGGGCCAGGGGACTGCCGATGTGTTTTCCGGCCGCGATCTGCCCCAGAACACGGGCGAAGTCGTAGCGCGGATGCCAATCCAGTTTCCGTCTGGCCAGGGTATTGTCGTAGACCCGGTCGATGGACCCGAACATACGGTAGCCGGCGGCGGCGTAGGTGTCCGTGAAACCGGTGATGCGGGCGGCAACGACTGTGTGAGGGTCGCTGCGCAAGGCCGGCAGGTCGTCCCGGGTGAACGGCGTGGTGGCGCTGACGATGTAGGTACCGAAGCCGATCTCCGGTGCCCGCTCGAGCGCCAGGGCGTGGGCCGACACGGCGTCTTCCAGATCGACGCGCCGGAACAGGAACTCATTGGCCTTGGCATTGGCGTCCGAGAACGCCGCGCGGGTCTTCTTGCTGTCGTCCTCTTCGGGGAAGAAACGCGACGTGCGCAGCACCAGGCAGTTCAGGCCGTATTGGCGGTGATACAATGCACACAGGTCTTCCGCCGCGCGTTTGCTGACGCCGTAGATGTTCCGTGGCACCGGAGCGACGGTTTCGTCGATCCAGGCCGTCGGGGCGCCGGTTGGTGGCGTCAGCGCCGCGCCGAACGCGCTCGTGGTACTGGTGAAAATGAATGTCGAAACGCGGGCCGCAACGGCTTCCTCCAGTAAATTCAGGGTGCCGGTGACGTTGGTGTCTATGAAGTCCCGCGTGCCGTGCGTCACCGCGTGCGGCTTATGCAATGTCGCTGTATGGATGACCGCATCCATGCCGGCCATTTGGGCACGCACGAAGGCCCGGTCGCATATGGAACCCGTGGTATGCGTGAAATGCGAATGCAGGATATCGATACCGTGGGCGTCGTGCCCGTAGCCGTCCAACGACCGCATCAAGGCTTCTCCGAGATGTCCGGCACTTCCCGTAACGAGTATTCGCACCTATCCGACCCGTTGCCGTGAATTTGATTTCCAAGCTTGTTGGCAGGCACTGTACCGTCGAAAAAGGATAGACGAAACACCGCGCTTGTCATCGGTCGCCGCCGTGACCAGATCCTGTTCGTGGGTGTTCGAAGAATGAGGACAATATGCGCCGTTTCCTGATCGCACTCTTTGCCGGCATCGCTGCAATGGCCACCGGCGCCTTTGCCTCGGAAACCTTCAAGTCCGAGCATTATCCGTTACGCGTGGTAACGGTCACCGAGGGACTGGATCATCCCTGGGGATTGGCGTTCCTGCCCGACGGGCGCTTTCTGGTGACCGAACGGGAAGGGGACATGCGCATCGTATCGGCGGACGGCAGGAAAATGCGGCCCCTGTCGGGTGTGCCCCGGGTTTACAACTCCGGTCAGGGCGGCTTGCTCGACGTGGTCCTCGATCCTGGTTTCGGTCGCAACCGTGTCATCTACTTTTCCTACGCGGAACCGAGTGGCGGGCGGGCAGGTACGGCCGTGGCGCGGGCCATGCTCGATGCACCGAACAACCGGCTGCACGACGTGCAGGTGATTTTCCGCCAGCAACCCAAGTCGGGTGGCGGGCGCCATTTCGGTTCGCGCATCGTGGTGGCACGGGACGGCAATCTGTTCATCACCACCGGAGACCGGGGTGAGCGGGAACGGGTCCAGGATACGTCGATCAACCGCGGCCAGGTGGTGCGTATCAAGCCGGATGGCGCGGTGCCTGCGGACAACCCGTTCGTCGGCCGCGCGGGCCATCGGCCGGAAATCTGGTCCTACGGCCACCGCAACCCACAGGGTGCGGCTCTGCATCCGGAAACCGGGGCACTGTGGACCGTCGAACACGGCGCCGCCGGTGGCGACGAGATCAATCGGCCCCTGGCGGGCAGGAACTACGGCTGGCCGGTCATTTCCTACGGCCGGCACTATTCCGGCGGCAGGATCGGCATCGGAACTCACGGTGAAGGTATGGAGCAGCCCGTGTTTTACTGGGACCCGTCCATCGCCCCGTCGGGTCTGACGTTCTATGGCGGTGACAAGTTCCCGGCCTGGCGCGGCAACCTGCTGGTCGGTGCGTTGAAATACCAGCTCGTCTCGCGGCTGATCCTGGACGGCGACAAGGTGGTCGGCGAGGAGCGCATCCTCGACGGTATCGACGAACGTATTCGCGACGTCCGCCAGGGCCCCGACGGCTATGTCTATTTACTGACGGATTCCAGTGACGGAGCGATTCTGAGGTTGGAACCGGGCAACTAGCGGTCCGCAACCAATTGGTTCGTGCACGCTCACGAGCTAGGCCCTAATCTTGTGCCAGGCAACCGGACGGAGGAGAGTCGCCATGAACGTGTCCGCGATGCATCCCAAACTGGGCCGGCTGACGTTCGATGCTGAAGGGCAGGAAGGCGGGCCCTATCATAGCCGGCACTTCCATGTGCCGTCCTCCGCGTCGGGGCTGACCATCGGCCGGGGCTACGACATGAAGCGGCGCTCGAAATCCGACGTGCGCGACGATTTGATCCGTGCCGGGGTCGAGGCCGCCATCGCCGCGTTGATCTCCCAGGCCGCCGGGTTGCAGGGCGATACGGCAGAGGAGTTCGTTGAGGAAAATGATCTGGAAGATTTCGAGATTACGCTGGCCCAGCAAAGCGCGCTCTTCGACATCGAATACGCCCGCCAAGAGGCCGACACCAAGCGTCTCGCCACCAAGGCCGATGTCACCCGCGCCTACGGCGCCACCGATTGGGACAATCTGAACGCCACCATCAAGGAAGTGCTGGTCGATTTGCGCTTCAGGGGCGACTACACGCCGTCGTGTCGCCGCTTCCTTCAAACCTGCGTCGCCGCCAACGACTTGGCCGCCTTCACCGTCGAGCTTGCCGACCGTCAGCGCTGGCCCGACGTGCCCAAGGACCGTTTCGACCGCCGCAAGGCGGTGTGCGAAAAGGCGTTGGCGGAAAGCTGACTAGAGCAGTTCCTCTTTAGATGGAATCCATTCTGTTTCTCGAGCGGCCTGCCCATCCACCAGGAAGACGGGGCCGCGCGATGTGGTGCATCGCGCAAGC
>JANQFL010000122.1 GCA_028277845.1 Sneathiellales bacterium | reverse complement strand
GGCCATACCGCCAGGTATGGCCTTCACCGCCAGCCTTGGCCTTGGCGCCAATACGCTCCGTCAGAATGCTTCCATCTAAAGAGGAATTGCTCTAAACCGTCTCGGTATCCACCCAGACCTCGCTGTGCAGGGTGCGGTGCACCGGACACTTGTCGGCGATCTCCACCAGTTTTTCGCGCTGTTCGGCCGTCAGGTCGGGTCCGTCGATGGTGATGACCCGGTGAATGCGGTCGATCTTGCCTTCCGCCGTTTCGCACTCGGCGCAATCGGTGGCGTGGATCTTCTTGTGATCCAATTCCACCGTCACCTGGTTGAGCGGCAGCTTGCGCCGGTTGGCGTACATGCGCATGGTCATGGCCGTGCAGGCGCCGAGACCGGCCAGCAGCAGATCGTAGGGCGTCGGCCCGCTGTCTTTGCCGCCGTAGCTTTCGGGCTCGTCGGCGGTCAGCACGTGGCGGTCGGTGGCCACGTGCTGGGCGAACGGGCCGTTGCCGGTTTCCTGCACCAGAACCTGGCCTGGCTTGGCCATGGGGCGCGTTGCCGGCGCATCCGGCGTATCGACATAGCGTTCCGCCCAGGCGGCGATGACGGCGCCGGCATAGGCGGCGTCGGCCTTGCGGCCCAGAAGATGGTCGGCGGCGTCGAGGGAGACGAAGCTTTTCGGATGTCTGGCGGCGAGGAAGATCTGGCTGGCGTTCTCGATGCCGACCACGTCGTCGCCGGGTGCGTGCAGGACGAGCAAGGCCTTGCGCAGGCCGGCGATGGCGGTTTCCTGTTTTTGCTTCTCCACGTCGTCGACGAACTGCCTGCGGATGACAAACGGCCGGCCGCCCAGATCGACCTCGGCTTCGCCGTCGCGCTGGATCGTCTCCAAGGCCGCCGCGAAATTGTGGGTGACGTGGGCCGGGTCGTAAGGCGCCCCGATGGTGGCCACGGCCCGGGCCTCGGGGATCTGCGCCGCGGCGGCAAGCACGGCGGCGCCGCCCAAGCTGTGACCGATGAGGATTTCCGGCGCCTCGCGGAATTCGCGCAGATGCTCTGCGGCGGCGATCAGGTCGGCGACGTTGGACGAGAAGTTGGTGTTGGCGAACTCGCCGTCGCTGTGGCCGAGGCCGGTAAAGTCGAAGCGTAGGACGGCGATACCTTTTTCGGCCAGGGCGGCACTGATACGTGACGCGGCGAAGATGTCCTTCGAACACGTAAAGCAATGGGCAAATAGGGCATAGGCCACGGGCGGGCCCGCGGGCAGATCGAGGCGGGCGGCCAGGGTGTCACCCTGGGCGCCGGTGAAGGAAAGTTTTTCGCTGCGCGTATCGGCCATGACGGATCCTGCGATGGGTGCGTTTTGTCTTGTGCATAGACATGGGATGTCGAGTCCGCGCTGTCCATGCCTTCCCGGGATCGTGAAGAATTGTGACCTATTCCTCGGCGAAGCGCTTCTTCCAGGCCTTGCGGATCAGGTGGGGGCCGAGCAGGTGAAACGGCATACGCAGGTGGTGTGCCCGCACATACAACAGCCAGCGCGCGAAACCGCTGTAGCGGTCGTCGCATGAAACGTGGTGGGGCCGCAGGCCACGGTCGAGCAGCGCATCCATGACCTTCATATGCGATGGCCCGGGCCGGGTTTGCTGCAGCCGGTCGTCCAAGGATTGCGGCACCGGCGTGCCGAGGACCCGGCCGGCATGGCGCAGGGCGTAGAACAGCGGCCGTTCCAAATCGAGTTCGGCGGCGCGGTCCGCCAGGTGCGCCCAGAAATCACCGTCCTTACCGAAATGCCGCAGCAGCAAATCCAGATCGGAAAGATCGCGCAGTCCGTGGTCGAACTCGCCTTCGTTGAACAGGTGCACGGCGCTGTGCAGCACCATGTCCGTCGGAGTCAGGACGTACAGGTCGTCATAGCCGTCCAGGCGGATCGCCGCGTCGAACAGGGAACGGGCGTTGACATGGGGCTTGGCGGTTTCGGGTACGATGGTGTGGTGTACGTCGATCACCGTACCGCGTAGGCGGTGGATCAGCGGCGGGATTTGATGCATCCAGGTGCGGTAGTAGATGTCGTCATAGGCGTCGACCTCGTGATGCGTCCAGTCGTGCCGGATCAGTTCGTGTTCCGTTTGCTCTATCCGCTCCCTGGCCACCATCAGGTCGACATCGGTGAACATGCGCCCGGCCGCCGGCGGCAGGTCCGTCATGACGTAGGCGGCGCCTTTCAACAGGATCTTGGGGCCGTCCACGTTCTTGAGGGCGCGGACGATACAACGCACTTCCCAGTGCACGTCGCGGCCGTGCTTGTCGGCCAGCGTCCTTGCCGCTTTCAGATGACGGGCGGGCTGTTCCGGGACGCGGTCCAGCAGATTGTCGCGCTCCAGCCGGTGACAGATCCTGGCCAGCACGCCCGCGCGGCGGCACTGCTGGATGGCGAGATCCCAATCCGGCAGATCCATACCGCTGGCGGTGGCAGTGTCCCGTAGCAGGCGGGCCGCCAGGGAGAGGACAGGCGAACCGGGCGGGCGGGCGGAACCGGCGAGGGTGGACTGGGCGGCGGTCATGGCGTCAGGCCGGAGAAGACGTCGATCGCCTCGTCCAGGTTTTCGTATTCGAAATCATAGCAGGCGCAGCGGTCGACCAGCCGCGTCAAGGCATCGAAACCGCGCACACCGTGGATGCTGTAATTAAAGGCATTGTCGCCGACTTCCATGGCGGTTTGTGCCTTGGACCGGTCGGTCAGGCGGGTCGCCGCGCCGGCCTGGTATTGCGGGAAAACGATCCAGGCCGGTCGGGCTTTCTCGTTCATCCTGGCCACCGAATCCGCCGGCGCCTTCAACAGGCCGATGGTGCCTTTCAACGTGTCCTTGGCCAGTGGGGCGAACACGGCGTTGCCGGCGTACTCGCCGATGATGTCGATCGACTTGTTCTTCAGATTGACCGGCCGGCACAGCGGCGTGATCTCCAGGGTGTCCAGGTCGATCAGTGCGAGCTCATCGGACAGCAGACGCCAGCCCCGGTGAATCAAGGCGGCGCACAGCGTGCTCTTGCCGGACCCGGGCGGTGCCGGCAGCAGCACGGCATGGCCGTCCTTGGCGACTGCCGCCGAGTGCAGGATCAGGTACTGATGTGCGTTGGACGAAATGCACCAGTTCAGGCCCCACTCGAAAAGGGCCAGCGCCTGGTCGAGGGGCAGGGGCTTGAACGGCATATGGCCGTTGAAGAAGAACCGCGCCTGCGGCCGGTAGAAACGATGAAATCCTTCGCCGGTGGTAATGGTGACGTGGAAGTCACAAAACGGTTGCCGCGGCGCCATGGGATTGTTGTCGTACAGAAGGTGCAGGCCGGATGCCAGGCCATGAAGCGCCGATCGTATGTGGGCCCAGAACGGCCCGATCCGGAAGGTCATGCCGTCCTGCCGCAAATGTCGGGCGAAGGTGTCGGTATTCATGGCGTGTGATGTCATGGTGCCGCCGCTTCGATCAGGCCGAACCCCTCGAACTGCAAGACCATGTCCTGGATGTCGATCTCGGTCCAATTGCGGCCGTCGCGGGGTGCGAGACGATTGGCCTCGTCGACCAGGTCGGCAAGTGTCAATGCGGTGTCTTGCAGGCGGCGCAGCAGGCAGGCGGCGGCCTTACCCAGATAGTGGGTATCACCGGACAGATCGTTGTACACGAGGTGTTCGCCGTCCCATTCGTGCCAATGCAGTGCGGACGGCGCATATACCCGCCATTTGGTCGCAGAGTCCATGGCGGGACCATATCAGATAGACGTTAAAAAAGGCGAAGGATTAGAGAGATTTAGCTGGTGTGCATCTGCAGGAGGGCGGCATACAGGTCGCTGGCGCGCCCTTCACTGATGTGCTGATGGATCTTGTCCTTGATCTCATATTCCGTATAGCCGTAGTCGCCCGGCATCCACCAGGCGTTCAGCACGGCCGATACGCAGTGGCCGTGGAAACCGCCCGCCGATAGGGCACTCCACAGTGTGGGATCGCCGCCTGGAATATAGCAACCCATCATCCAGCTGCACTTCTTCCAGGTCGGATAGCGGTCTTTCCAGTAACCCTTGTACGCCATCCAGTGGCTGCAGCCGTAGCCGTGGCAGGTCGACTGGTCGCCGGGACGGGAATCGTTGACCGACCCGCCGGACAACAAGCCGCAGGTCGTGGCCAGCGCCGGCCGGCTCGACAATGTCATGATAACTGGAGCCGCGGCGGCGCCTCCGGTCAGAAAGCGGCGTCGACTCGCACGGCGGTTTTCCGCGGAATCGCCGGAATTCTCAGGCTTCGTAACGCCCGTGTCCTCCGCGTTTTCGCCTGTTTCATCCTTGTTGTAATCGGTCATTGCCGCCCAAACTCCTTACGCAAGTACCCTACTATGGCGTACGTACATGCTCAAGTGAAGCAAGTTTCGCGCCACAATATAGTTCCCCAATGTTTTCAAAGAGTTACCATATCGCCGTTGGTTAACGAATACACCGTGTGTAAAGCCTTCCGACAGTCCCCCGGCAAGCTGTATATGGCGCTCATTGGACGGTTGTTTAGGATGGTGCCATAAGCCGTTGTGAAAACACGGATTTTTGTGTCGCCGGTTCGATTTCGATGCTTGCCGTAAGTGTAAAAAATACCGACACGGGAATTAGTTGGTCAAAGATATTGGGAAGCAGGTCGCTGACCCAATCTGTTGTGCCTGGCGTGTTGTTTTGGGTGATATTTGGTGCCTTTCCATGATAGGACACTTCCGACGGAGTACCGTGATCCGTGATGTCGGCCGGTTCTCCGATCGGATATCGCGCGCACGGGAAAAGGATCCCCGAATGAACAAGCAGTTGCTTCATCTGGTCTTGGGCGGAAAAGTGATTTCGCCCGACAGCACCGAGTTCGTCGACACCGATAAAGTCGACGTCGTCGGCGTGTATCCCAACTATCAGACCGCGTTGGATGCCTGGCGGGATGCGGCATTTGCCACGATCGACGATGCGGAAACCCGGTATTTCATCGTCCACCTTCACCGCCTGCTGGAACCGGAAGAGAAGCTGCCGGAACAATAGGTCGGCCGCGGCGGGCGTGGCCGAAAAGGACATGGGCCTCTACCAGGCCACGGTGCCACGCGCCGCGTTCAACTGTTCGGCGCTGAGTGCGAATGGCGGGGCGGGGGCCGCGTTCTGCGCCGGTACCTGCGTCGCCACGCCGGCCCTGTCTATGACGACTTGGCCGGCGGCGTTGCGCACCACGATCGCATTGCCGTCAAGAAGGGCGACAAGCAGGCCATCGGAACCGATTTCACCCCAGAACGTCGTGCCGCGCACGCCGATCGTTGCGACCGGCGTGGTGACCTGAAACGAAGCGCCGGGTGTTTTCGCCAAACGGCCGGTCACGGCCAGGAATACACCGTTCAGGACATTCAACGCGCCCGAGCCGCCTTGTCCCGAGGTGTTGACGAGGTATTGATCGATCAGCAGCGTGCTGTTGTCGCCCAGTGTCAGCACCGCGTCGTCCGTCAGGGTCAGCTCCAATCGCGTATCGGCTCCGGTTTGGATCCGATCGCCAACGAAAATGGCGCCATTTGCTTCCAGGGTACGGGCGCCATCGGGACCGGACGCCTGCGCCGTTCCACGAAGCCGGGTAACGGTTCCGGCTGTATCCGCCGCGATCGCCAATCCACCGGAAGCGGCCAGAAAACAAAGCAGAATGAGGCTTAGATATGCGGTCCGGAACACGTTTCGTCTCCCCGGTCGTTGGCAAACAGATAGCCGCGTCTACACATAGGCAGATACGGCCGAAGAGACAACTTGGATTTGTGTTGCGTGGATTTTACGCCAAATCCGGCGGCTGCCGTATCGGCCATGCCGCCAGTTATGGCCGTTGCCGCCAGCCGCGGCCTCGGCGCCAATGCCCTCCGTCAGAATGCTTCCATCCAAGGAGGAATTGCTCTAGGAAACCGGTTCGGCTCCGTTACCGGGCGTTGGCCCCCGCGACAGGCGCGCAACTGCGCAAGCGATCCTGTTTCGCCTTCCAGGTTTCCCGGGCCGACTGAAAGTCCAGCACCACGGCTTGAGGCTTCTGTTCGGGATCTTCCGGAGCATCGGTTTTTTCATAGGACTCGAGAAACGCCTGCAGTGCCAGGACGAACGTACCGCCCGATTCCTGCCAGTCGCCGTTGCGGTAGGTCTTGACGAATTTGACGTGTGGCATGCCGAACAAGCGGCTATCGGTGGATACGACTTCCGCGTACTCACGGAAGTGATTTCCGTACTCGCGGAAAAACACCATTCCCGGCTCAACGGTTTTCTCGGCGGCGCGGCGTCCAAAGAACCACATAACTCCTCCACTCAACGACTTTCCCGATCCCGAATTCGGAAAGGATTCACCCCAAACGAATGTTAGGATTAACGCGAAAACGTAAGCGTTCCCTTAATCCGGCAACGGAAGTCGTATCAAATATTGAGGAATTCGGGCGGCGGGTAATACGTCGTAAAGGAATTTCCGAACATAGATATATGGTCAACTTGACTGCATTATGTTCAACCCTTAGTGGATTACATGGCGCTTGGGTGATGATGTCGCCGCAAAACACTGCTAGAGCAATTCCTCTTTAGATGGAAGCATTCTGACGGAGCGTATTGGCGCCAAGGCCAAGGCTGGCGGTGACGGCCATACCTGGCGGTATGGCCGAGA
>JANQFL010000060.1 GCA_028277845.1 Sneathiellales bacterium | reverse complement strand
CATGACCACCGATCCGCGGCCGGTGTGGAAGGCCGAACGGATACCGGCCCGGCCGAGGATGATGCCGCCGGTCGGGAAATCCGGACCGGGCATGATCTCCATCAGTGCGTTGATGTCGATATCCGGGTTGTCGATGACGGCAAGACAGGAATCGATCACCTCGCCCAGATTGTGCGGCGGGATGTTCGTCGCCATGCCGACGGCGATACCGCCGGCGCCGTTGACCAGCAGGTTGGGGAACTGCGCCGGCAGGACCGTGGGTTCGTGTTCGCTGTCGTCGTAGTTGGGCTGGAAATCGGCGGTTTCCTTGTCGATATCCGTCAGCAGCGCCTCGGCCGACGTATCCATGCGGATTTCTGTGTACCGCATGGCCGCCGGCGGATCGCCGTCCATGGATCCGAAATTGCCCTGGCCGTCCAGCAACGGCAGACGCATGGAGAACGACTGGGCCATGCGCACCATGGCGTCGTAGATCGCCTGGTCGCCGTGCGGGTGGTACTTACCCATGACGTCGCCGACGATGCGGGCCGACTTCTTGTACGGCTTGTCATGGGTCATGCCCTGCTCGTGCATGGCATACAGGATGCGCCGATGCACCGGCTTGAGGCCGTCGCGGACATCGGGCAGCGCCCGGCTCACGATCACGCTCATGGCGTAATCGAGGTAGGAGCGTTTCATCTCCTCTTCGATGGTGACCGGTTCGATGTCGAATGTCGGCGCGGGCGTGGAGGCGTCGTTCAAATCAGTTTTTCTGCGTCGAAGCAGGCCGCAACAGGCCCGCATATGATGAGAATTATCCGCACCTTTATATCAAGGCATTAACCAAGCCACAAGCTTTCGCCCGGGCAAATGGGGCGATGTAAGGCCTTGATTTTACGCGGGAATTTATTGCCGTTCCGGTTTGTTCGTCAGAACGGGATTTCGTCGTCGAAATCATCGCCCGCGGGCGGTGCGGACGACCCGCCGCCGGACGACGCTCCGCCGCCGCCGAAGCTGTCGGACATGCCGCCGCCACCGCCGTCACCGCGGCCGTCCAGCATGGTCAGTTCGCCACGGAACCGGCCCAGAACCACCTCCGTGGTGTAGCGGTCCTGGCCCGACTGGTCCTGCCATTTACGGGTCTGCAGGGCGCCTTCGACGTAGACTTTCGAGCCCTTGCGCAGGTACTGCTCGGCGACCTTGGCCAGATTCTCGTTGAAGATGACCACGCGGTGCCACTCCGTGCGTTCCTTGCGCTCGCCCGTCTGGCGGTCGCGCCAGTTTTCCGAGGTGGCAACGGACAGTTGCACGATGGGGCTGCCGCTTTGGGTTTGCCGGACTTCCGGGTCCCGGCCTAGATTTCCAACGAGGATGACTTTATTGACGCTTCCAGCCATGGGTTACCTTGCGAATGGAGTTAAGATTGAGGCACTATACTGGCGAGGTCCCCTTACTGCCAGTGTGATCGTGCGGCGCATCCAGGTCCTTGATCAGGGACTATGGAAACAATCGATTGACCTTTCGTTTTGGGGCCTTGCCAACCCTTTTTTACGTATCAAATTAACAGGCATGCTCAAAACGATTAGCGTCCGCGGCGCCCGCGAACACAATTTGAAGAATATCGACGTCGATATTCCCCGCGATCAACTGGTTATCGTCACCGGTTTGTCGGGCTCCGGCAAATCGTCCCTGGCGTTCGACACGATTTATGCCGAGGGACAGCGGCGCTATGTCGAAAGCCTGTCGGCCTACGCCCGGCAGTTTCTCGAATTGATGCAGAAGCCCGACGTGGACCACATCGAAGGTCTGTCGCCGGCGATCTCCATCGAACAGAAAACCACGTCGCGCAATCCCCGGTCCACCGTCGGCACGGTGACGGAGATCTACGACTATCTGCGCCTGCTGTTCGCCCGCGTCGGCATTCCCTATTCACCGGCCACGGGCCTGCCCATCGAAAGCCAGACAGTCAGCCAGATGGTCGACCGCATCATGACCATGGATGAGGGTACGCGGCTCTACCTGATGGCGCCGATCATCCGCGGCCGCAAGGGCGAGTACCGCAAGGAATTCGCCGAACTGATGAAGAAGGGCTTTCAGCGGGTGAAGGTGGACGGCGAAATGTACGCCATCGAGGACGTCCCCGCCCTCAACAAGAAGATCAAGCACGATATCGACGTCGTGGTCGATCGCGTCGTCGTCAAGGAAGGCCTGGAACAGCGTCTGGCCGACAGCGTCGAGACCGCTCTGGAACTGGCCGACGGCCTGGCCGTCGCCGAAGACGCGGATTCCGGCGAACGCACCATCTTTTCGGCCAAATTCGCCTGCCCCGTGTCCGGTTTCACCATCGACGAAATCGAACCGCGCCTGTTTTCCTTCAACAACCCGTTCGGCGCCTGCCCGACGTGCGACGGGCTGGGCACCATCATGTATTTCGATCCCGAGCTGGTCGTTCCGGACGAGCGTCTGAGCCTGGAGGAAGGCGCCATCGCGCCGTGGCCGCGGTCGACGTCGCCCTATTACCAGCAGACCTTGGAGAGCCTGGCGAAGCATTACAAGTTCGCCCTCAACAAGCCCTGGAAATCCCTGCCCAAGAAAGCCCGGAACGTCATTCTCAACGGCTCCGGCGACGAGGCCGTCGGCATGTCCTACGACGACGGCGTCCGCTCCTATTCCACCAAACGGCCGTTCGAAGGTGTTGTGCCCAACATGTCGCGGCGCTGGAAGGAGACGGATTCGTCCTGGGTGCGCGAGGAACTGGGACGCTACCAGAACACGACGCACTGCGAGGACTGCGGCGGGTTCCGTCTGAAACCCGAGGCCCTGGCGGTCAAGATCAACGACTTGCATGTGGGACAGGTGGCGGAAATGTCGATCCGCGAAGCCGGTCTGTGGTTCTCGTCCCTGTCCAAGCACCTCAACGACAAGCAGCAGGAGATCGCCGAGCGGATCCTGAAGGAAATCAACGAACGGCTCGGGTTTCTCAACAATGTGGGTCTGGAATACCTCACCCTGTCACGCAATTCGGGCACGTTGTCCGGCGGGGAAAGCCAGCGGATCCGCCTCGCGTCCCAGATCGGTTCGGGCCTGACCGGCGTTCTCTACGTGCTCGATGAACCGTCCATCGGCCTGCACCAGCGGGACAACGCGCGCCTGCTGGAGACATTGGTCCGTTTGCGCGACCTGGGCAATACGGTGCTGGTGGTGGAACACGACGAGGACGCCATCCGCAGCGCCGACTATGTGGTCGATCTTGGCCCCGCGGCCGGCGAACACGGCGGCGAGGTGGTGGCCCATGGCACGCCGGAACAGATCATGGCGGCGCCCGAGAGCCTGACCGGTCAGTACCTCACCGGCATGCGGCAAATCCCGCTTCCCGACGAGCGGCGGAAACTGAAGAAGACGCGGCGGCTGACCATCAAGGGCGCGACGGAGCACAATCTGAAATCGGTGACGGCGCATATCCCGCTCGGCACCTTCACCTGCGTCACCGGCGTGTCGGGCAGCGGCAAGTCGACCCTGATCATCGAGACCCTGTACAAGTCCCTGGCCAAGAAACTGAACAATGCCCGGCTGCACCCCGGCCAGCATGACTCGATCGACGGCCTGGAGCATCTGGATAAAATCATCGATATCGACCAGTCGCCCATCGGCCGTACGCCGCGCTCCAACCCGGCCACCTACACCGGTGCCTTCACGCCGATCCGGGATTGGTTCGCGGGGCTGCCCGAAGCCGGAACCCGGGGCTACAAGCCGGGCCGGTTCTCCTTCAACGTCAAGGGCGGCCGCTGCGAGGCGTGCCAGGGCGACGGCCTGATCAAGATCGAAATGCACTTCCTGCCCGATGTCTACGTGCAGTGCGACGTTTGCAAGGGATCGCGCTACAACCGGGAAACCCTGGAAATCGAATTCAAGGGCAAGTCCATTGCCGACGTGCTCGACATGACCGTCGAGGAAGGCGCCGAGTTCTTCAAGGCCGTGCCCGCCGTGCGGGACAAACTGACGACGTTGCAGCGGGTCGGCCTCGGCTACATCAAGATCGGCCAGGCGGCGACGACGCTGTCGGGCGGCGAAGCCCAGCGCGTCAAACTGGCCAAGGAGCTGAGCCGCCGGGCCACGGGCCGGACGCTCTACATCCTGGATGAGCCGACCACCGGTCTGCACTACGAGGATGTGCGCAAACTGCTCGAAGTCCTGCACACCCTGGTCGAGCAGGGCAATACGGTGGTGGTCATCGAACACAATCTCGAAGTCATCAAGACAGCGGACTGGATCCTGGATCTCGGGCCGGAAGGCGGCGACGGCGGCGGCGAGATCGTCGTGGAAGGCACGCCCGAGGAAGTGGCGGCCTGCGAGCGCAGTTACACCGGCCAGTATCTGAAGGGCCATCTCGGCAGCCGGGTCAAGCTGTCGGGCCAGGCCGCCGAATAGTCGGGACGGGAGAGATGACGATAAAGCCCGTACACATCGTCGGCGGAGGGCTGGCCGGATGCGAAGCCGCATGGCAGCTTTCCCGGCGCCAAATCCCGGTCGTGCTGCATGAAATGCGGCCGGTCCGCAAGACCGACGCCCACCAGACCGATACGTTGGCCGAGTTGGTGTGCTCCAACTCCTTCCGCTCCGACGACCACGAGAACAATGCCGTCGGACTGCTGCATGAGGAAATGCGCCGCTGCGGGTCGCTCATCATGCAGGCGGCGGACGCCAACAAGGTGCCGGCCGGCGGCGCGCTGGCCGTCGACCGGGACGGCTTCGCCGGCGCCGTGCAATCGGCGATCGAGCAATCGGAATGTGTCACCGTCGAGCGCGACGAAATCGACGGATTGCCGCCGTCGGACTGGGACAAGGTCATCATCGCCACCGGGCCGTTGACCTCTCCCGCCCTGGCGGCTGCCGTTTGCGACCTGACGGGCGAGGATTCCCTCGCCTTCTTCGACGCCATCGCCCCCATCGTCTACAAGGACAGCATCGACTTTTCCATCGCCTGGTATCAGTCCCGCTACGACAAACCCGGTCCCGGCGGCAGCGGCAAGGACTATATCAACCTGCCGCTCAGCGAAGCCCAGTACCACGCCTTCATCGACGCCATCCTCGCGGGCGAGAAAACCGCCTTCAAGGAATGGGAAGGCACGCCCTATTTCGATGGTTGCCTGCCCATCGAGGTCATGGCCGAACGGGGCCGCGAGACACTGGCCTTCGGGCCGATGAAACCGGTCGGCCTGACCAATCCCTACGGCGACAAGCCCTACGCCGTCGTGCAGTTGCGCCAGGACAACGCGCTCGGCACCCTCTACAACATGGTCGGATTCCAGACCAAGCTGAAATACGCCGAACAGACGCGGATCTTCCAGACCATCCCGGGGCTGGAAAACGCGTCCTTCGCCCGCCTCGGCGGTCTGCACCGCAACACCTTCATCCGCAGCCCCAAGGTGCTGGACGGCACGCTGCGCTGCAAGGCCGATCCGCGGTTGCGGTTCGCCGGCCAGATCACCGGCGTCGAGGGGTATGTGGAGAGCGCCGCCGTCGGCCTGCTGACCGGCCTGTTCGCCGCCATGGAACGCGCCGGGCGGGACGTCGTGCCGCCGCCGGCCACGACCGCGCTGGGTGCCCTGATCGGTCATATCAGCGGCGGCGCCGTCGCCGATACGTTCCAACCCATGAACGTCAACTTCGGTTTGTTCCCACCGCTCGAGCAGCGGGTCAAGAAGAAGGAACGCCGTCAGGCCATGAGCCGGCGGGCGTTGGCGGATCTGAACATTTGGCGGCAAACGGTCGACGGCGCGTCCATCGGAACGGCGGCCGAATAGCCCGCGCTATCGGTTTCTCAGCCGGTACCACAGCGCCGCGCGGTAGAGCCGCAACAGTCTTCCGGCCGATCCCAATTCGGCACGCGCAAGGTTATCGGGGAAACGGTCCCGTTGCAGGCGCCGCAATCGCCACGCGGCGAGCGTTGCCGGGATGAACGCCGGCAGGCAGGCCGCCGAGAGGGTCCCGTAGGTTCCGCGAACCGTTTCCAAACGTTCGGATGCCAAATCGCACAGCGCGGGCACCTGCCGTTCGAGGGACTCGGTTTGCGGCCCGCGGGAGGGAACCGACAGAACGAAATCGACCATACCCATCGCCGCGCCGGCGTCGCATGCCGCCGCTTGCGTGGTGTCGTCGCCACCGAGCAGACGCGCCGTGAGCTGCATCAAGGTGCCCGACGACTGATCGGCAAACGCAGCAATTTCGGCGGCAGATCGGGAGTCATACTCCGCGAGGTCGCCGAAATACGCTTCCGTCAACCGAATCAACGGCTCCTTGGACAGGTCGGTTTGCGCTATCGTCTGCGACAAGGCCCGGGCCACGGGCTGTTCGCGCACGTTGCCCGCGAACATCTCGCCGATGGCGTCCGACCACCATTGCAGACGGATTTCCCCCAGCACCGGGTTGCGGACCGAACGGCGAACCCGTTTCAACTCGCCATCCAGCGCATACAACGAAAGTATTGAGCGCCGCTTGTCGGCCGATGCGAACAACACGGCGAAGTATCGGTCGGGATCGTTCGCGCGAACCTCGGTTTCGCAATAGTCGAACGCGCTGTCCGCCGAAGTGTCCGGTTTCGTCTGTGAAACAGAATCCATTTTTATCTTGTGGGTTCGCCGGTATTCATCGGATGGCTTGCGCGGTTCGGTCTGTTCTTTTCCGTTCGTCACTTTAAATAGCTTGCTGTTATTTCGCCGCATATTATTCGCGCGGCGAATGACAAGTGTAACCGGGTGGCGTAGGATGCGGCACTCGCTACAAGAGTGAGCATCGATTTCGGTTCCGTTTCATGGGGTCAGGCACAACGGTTTGCCTCGTGAAGTCGGAACCGCGCGATCCGACGGAACAATAATTTCGAGCAAGACGAGATGGCAAATATTCTGACTTCCCTTCAAAACACGGTCATCGCCGGCGTGGTACTGACGATCATCATGGTCGCAGTTGTCGGCGGGGCGATGGGGGCGCCCGCATTTGACCACGCCTGGTTTGCATTCTTTTTCCGCTGGCTGCACGTTTTGAGTGGCGTGATGTGGATCGGCCTGCTGTGGTATTTCAACTTCGTGCAGATTCCCAACATGCCGAACATCCCGGACGAACAGAAGCCGGCCATCGGCAAGGTTATCGCGCCGGCAGCCCTGTTCTGGTTCCGCTGGGCCGCCATGGCGACCATCATCACCGGCCTGATCCTGGCCCTGATGAACGGCTACCTCATGGAGGCCATCACCATCGGCCTGATGGACGGCGTCGGCAAGCACATGGCCATCGGTATCGGCATGTGGCTCGGCACCATCATGTGGTTCAACGTCTGGTTCGTCATCTGGCCGAACCAGAAACGCGCCCTGGGCATCGTCGAGGCGGACGCGGACACGAAAGCCAAGTCGGCCCGCACGGCCATGCTGTTCTCGCGGACCAACACGCTGCTGTCCATTCCGATGCTGTTCGCCATGGTATCGGCGCAGAACATCTACTAATTCGATCCTCAGGGATGGAATGGAATTGGGGCCCTTCGGGGCCCCAATTTTTTTGCCTTAGATAGCGATGCTCTAAATGGCGATGAGGGCGGCGGCGACCCGGCGTTCCTCGGCGAACAGGACGTTAAACGTCCGGGCCGCGGCGCCGGTGTCCATGGCTTCGATGACCACGCCCTTCTCCTTCATGACGGCGCGCAGGGTGTGTGGAACGAACTCAATCGACGGACCGCAGCCCAACAACAGTATCTCAACGGCCGGGTCCTGTTCCCCGACCGGAGACAGCGTATCCGGCTGAATGTCGTCGAAGGCGGTCACCGGCCAAGGCAGCGTCACCGTCGGGAACACCAGGACGGATCCTTCGTAGCGGATCCCGCCGATGCGGAACCCCCCGTCACCGTAGCCGTTGATGACTTGCGGTCCCGCGGGGGTTTGGTTGATCTCCATGCCGGACCCCTCCCGGGTCAGGAGGACGCGGCTTCCTCGGCCACGTCGTCGTCGGCACTCTTGCCCCGGCGCTGCAGTTTAAGATGAATCAGCAGCGGCGTGGCGACGAAGATCGACGAGTAGGTTCCGATGACGACGCCCCAGATCATGG
Source organism: Sneathiellales bacterium (assembly GCA_028277845.1). GTDB lineage: Bacteria > Pseudomonadota > Alphaproteobacteria > JANQFL01 > JANQFL01 > JANQFL01. Next base: position 47,038 of record JANQFL010000060.1, on the reverse strand, counting down.
CGAACGAGAAACCGCGGATGATCTCGCCGCCCAGCAGGAACAGGGCGAACAGCGCCAGCAATGTGGTCACCGAGGTCATGGTCGTCCGGGCCAGGGTCTCGTTGATGCTCTTGTTGAGCAGGTCGACCAGGCCGAGCGACTTGTAACGCCGGAGGTTCTCCCGCACGCGGTCGTAGACCACCACGGTATCGTTCACCGAATAGCCGACGATGGTCAGAATAGCGGCCACCGAGGACAGGTTGAATTCGATGCCGGTGATGGCGAACATGCCGATGGTCAGCAGCACGTCGTGCACCAGGGCGGCCACGGCGCCGATACTGAACTGCCACTCGAATCGGAACCAGATGTAGATCAGCATGCAGGCCACGGCGATCAGCACGGCGTTGCGCCCCGCCTCGACCAGTTCGCCGCTGATCTTGGGCCCGACAAATTCGACACGCCGGTAGCTGATATCGCCGCCGATGGTGGTCGCCAGCCGCTCCTTGACCGCGGCGACGGCGGCGTTTTGCGCCTCGGCGTCGCCCGGTTGGCGTTCGATACGGATCAACACATCCTGCGGCCGGCCGAACTCCTGCAGGGCGACCTCGCCCAAACCCATGCCCGACAAGGCCGAGCGCATGGCGCCGAGATCGGCGTCCTGCTGCAGGCCAACCTCGACCAGGATACCGCCCTCGAAGTCGATACCCTTGTTCAGACCCTGAATGAAGAACATACCGAGCGAGGCCAGAATGAGCAGCCCCGACAGGATGAACGCGGCAAAGCGCATCCGCATGAACGGATAGTTGGTGTTGGCGGGGACAAGCTTGATCTTGTACATGCGCTTTCTCCCCTATATGGCCAGTGTCGCCGGGCGGCGGCGTTTGAGATAGGTGGCCACCAGCAACCGTGTCAGCACCGTCGCGGTGAACATCGAACTGGCGATACCCAGGCCCAAGGTCACGGCAAAGCCCTTGACCGGACCGGAACCCAGGGCGAACAGGATCAACGCCGCGATACCGGTCGTCACATTGGCGTCGACAATCGTGGTGAAGGCGCGTTTGTAGCCGGCCTCGACGGCATTGAACGGACTCTTGCCACTGGCGATTTCCTCGCGGATGCGCTCGAAGATCAGCACATTGGCGTCGACCGCCATACCGATTGTCAGCACGATGCCGGCGATACCCGGCAACGTCAGGGTGGCCTGCAGGACGGATAGGCCGCCGGCGATCAGGAACATGTTGACCATCAGCGCCACGTTGGCCGCCAGGCCGAACAGGCCGTAGGCGGCGATCATGAATATGACGACGAGCGCCAAGCCGATCATGCTGGCCATCTTGCCGGCCTCGATGGTGTCGGCGCCCAGGTCGGGACCGACCGTGCGTTCCTCCAGGAACTTCAGGGCGGCGGGCAAGGCGCCGGCGCGCAGCAGGATCGCCAGTTCGTTGGCCGACTTGAAGGTGAAGTTGCCGCTGATCTGGCCCGAACCGCCCAGGATCGGCTCGCGGATGACCGGCGCGCTCAGGACCTTGCCGTCGAGCACGATGGCGAACGGCCGGCCGACATTTTCCTGGGTCACGGTGGCGAAGCGCTTGGCGCCGGCCTGGTTGAAACGGAAGTTCACCACCGGCTGGTTGGTGCGGGAATCCAGGCCCGCGGAAGCATCAACCAGCATTTCGCCGGTGACCAGGATTTCCTTGCGCACGACCCATTTCTGTGCCGGCGGCGGGTTTTCCGCTTCCGGATCGACATATTCCTCCAGCAGCTCCGATGCCGGCGACAGTTGTCCGGATTCCGCCTCGGCGACCGAAGCGTTGTAATCGACCATGCGGAAGGCCAGCTTGGCCTGTTCGAGGAAGCGGTTCTTGAAGTCGTCGACGTTGCGCACGCCTGGCAATTGGATGAGCACCCGGTCGGCGCCTTGGCGCTGAATGGACGCTTCTGCCACACCGAAGGCGTCGACCCGGCGCCGGATAACCTCGATGGTTTGCTCGATCGCCGACGTGCCGCGGTCGCGGATCGCCACCTCCGTCAGGTTGGCGCCGACCTGGTTGCCGTCGGTCGTGACGACGATATCGGTGCCGCCGCCGCCCAGAATGCCGCCGCCGATGGGCTGGGCCAGATCCCGGATCAGTTCGACGGCCTGATCCAGTTGCTCAGGCTTGCGAACGGTGACGAGAACGGCTTTGTCCTTGATACGCAGTCCGGTGTAGCCGATGCGCTCCTTGCGCAGTGCCCGGCGCATATCGCTGCGCGTGGTTTCGAGATACTCCTTGATGACGCCGTCGACATCCACCTCGACCAGAAGGTGCGCGCCGCCCTGCAGATCAAGTCCGAGCGACAGCTGGTTGTGCGGCAACCAGTCGGGAATCGACTGGGCGGACTCCTTGGACACGAAGTTCGGCGCCGTGAATGCAAGGCCGGCAAGACAGATTGCCAGCACCAGCGCGACCTTCCACTTGGCGAAATAGAGCATCTCGGTTACCGGCGGCTATTTTTTCAGGAATCGGGAAAGCAGGCTGCTGCCGTCGTGCTTCTGAACGGTCGGCGTCTTGTCCGAGCCGGCATCGGACGAGTCCTTCTCGCCACCTTCCTTGACCGGTTCGCCCTTGCTGCGGACCTCGGACAGGGTTCCCTTGAGAACCTTGATCTTCACCCCTTCGGCGATTTCGACCTGCACGGTCGCGTCGTCGATCACCTTGCTGACTTTGCCGAGGACACCGCCGGCCGTCACCACGTTGTCGCCACGCCGTACGGACGCGACCATTTCCCGGTGCGCTTTCATTTTCTTCTGCTGGGGACGAATCAGCAGGAAATAGAAAACGACGAAAATCAGCACCAGGGGCAGCATGGAAGTCAAATCTAGACCGCCAGCACCACCGGCTGCCTGGGCAAACGCCGGAGTAACGAACATGATCTCTCCTTAAGAATCGCACGGCGAAAAACTGCGGGACTATAGCCTTCCGCCCGGGAAATGCAAACACGATCACGCGCTTATATGGACGGAAATCGCCAGAATTCCAGGGCTTTACCACAAATTGTGAACATCGCTCCGCGCCAGCCGGAAGGCAATTATGCTTAACATGGCCCGGGTGCCCCTGTGCACCCGCTCTTGACGCCCTTCCCGCCTTCCCCTAAGGCCAGAGGGCCTTGGGCATGGTTTGGATTAAAGAGATTGATTCCAGCATATGGCTGAACACGATTTGAAAGATGTTTTGACCCGCATTGCGCAGGCCCTGGAGCGCCTGGCGCCGGCGGTACAGGAGGACCTGGACCTGTCGGCCGCCGATGCTTTCGTTTGGCGCGCCGACGATAACCGGCTGGAACCCGTCCACACGGTCAACCGGGTCGATCTGGACCTGCTGCGCGGTATCGACCGGGTCCGCGATATTCTCTTGGACAACACCCGCCGGTTTGCTGAGCAGTTGCCGGCCAACAATGCCTTGCTGTGGGGCGCCCGCGGCATGGGCAAAAGCTCGCTGGTCAAGGCGGTGCACGCCGAAATCAACGCCAATTCGCCGGGGCAACTCGCCCTGGTGGAAATCCACCGTGAGGATATCCCGTCCCTGCCCGTACTTCTGAAGCAACTGGGCCGCTCCGGCCGCAGATGTCTCATCTTCTGCGATGATCTGTCCTTCGACGGAGAAGACACGTCCTACAAATCCCTCAAGGCGGTTCTGGAAGGCGGCCTCGAAGGCCGGCCGGAGAACATCATTTTTTATGCGACGTCCAACCGGCGGCACCTGATGCCACGGGACATGATGGAAAACGAACGGTCCACCGCCATCAACCCGGCCGAGGTCGTCGAAGAAAAAGTCAGCCTCAGTGACCGCTTCGGCCTCTGGCTCGGCTTCCACAGCTGCAGCCAGGAGGAATACATGGCCATGATCGAAGGCTATGCCCGAAGGTACGGCCTGGATATCGCACCCGAGGACCTACAGGCCCAGGCCAAGGAATGGACGGTCACCCGCGGCAGCCGGTCGGGCCGCGTGGCGTGGCAGTTCGTTCAGGATTTGGCGGGGCGTCTCGGCAAGACCCTGGACTAGAATCTAGTGCGCTAACCGGACTTGGCAGCCACTTTCCGGCCACTGGCCAGGAACCGCATGGGGTCGACCGCCTCGGTGCCCTTGCGGATTTCGAAGTGCAGCTGTGTGCGCTTGACGCTTCCGCTGGAGCCGGCACGGGCCAGCAAATGGCCGCGCCGCACCTTGTCGCCGCGTTTGACCAGAAGCGCATCGTTGTGGGCGTAAGCGGTGGTCCAGCCGCCCGGATGACGGATGAGCACCAGATTGCCGAACCCGCGCAATTCGTTACCGGCATAAACGACCTCGCCGTCGGCCGAGGCGCGGACCGGTGCCCCCTTGGCGACGGCGATGTTGATGCCGTCGTTGTGCAGTCCCCCGCGCTTCACGCCGTAACGTGAAATGATCCGGCCCCGGGTGGGCCAGTCGAATTGCGGTCCCGATGCCGAGCGTTTCGTCGGGCGTGCGGATGCGGCTGCTGGTTTGCGGGCGGCGGACGGCTGATCGATCCGCTTTGGAGTAGCCGCTTTTGCCGCCGGCCTCGATGCCGCCGCTTTGGCGATCTGAAAGGTGCGTGCTTGCGGCTTGGCGGAGTTCGGCACCCACAACACGCGCCCGATCCGCAGCCGGAAGGGATATCTCAGCTTGTTGTCGCGAATGAGTGTCTGCAAATCGGCACCGTAGCGCCGGGAAATGCTGTACACGGTATCGCCGGCCACGACGATATGCGTACCCTCACGGGCAACGGATTTGGCAGCGGGTTTAGGGACGGTGTAAGCACTTAGGGACGTCCGAAACGCCGCGGGTTTGACATCCGGCAACGGCACCCACCTGGACGCCGTGTATCTGACCTGTCGTTGCGGCTGCCCAGGTGCCTTGGTGGACACGGGGTTCCAGGTGCCGCCATACACGATGGGCGCCGGGTCGCCGCGGGTACAGGCGGCGGCGATGAGTACGGAAATCAAAACGAGTATAGCGCGGGTCATGACCGGTATCCCATCGACAGTGTCGGCTTGGTCGCGGGAAGAATCCGCAAGGTAACTCTCGAATTGTGATCGATCAACCGTGAACGAATCCTTAGAGTCCGGCTTCGTTCGTTTTCGCCCGCAAGTGAATCATTTTGGCAACAGGTCGTCAAATACTAGGATACCGGCAAATATGTCTCCCTTCGATTGAGTCCAGCATATCCATGACGCACAAAGTATTTTGGCAAGATCCCTATCTTTCGACCCACTCCACGCGTATTTCCACGGTCGACGGCGCCAAGGTCGAATTGGAGGAAACCATCATCTACGCCCAATCGGGCGGACAGGAAAGCGACAAGGCGACCATCGCGGGCCTGGACGTTCTGCTTGCGGAGATAGTCGGCACCAGTTTGATTTACACGTTGCCGTCCGGGCACGGTCTGTGCGAAGGCGACGACGTGGATATCGCGATCGACTGGGCGCGGCGGTATGCGCTGATGCGGCTCCATTTTGCGGCGGAGCTGATATTGGAGCTTGTCTACAAGCAATATCCCGGTACCGAGAAAGTCGGCGCCCACATTGCCGAAGACAAGGCACGTATCGATTTTGCCTGGCAAGGCAACATCTCGGAAGCGTTTCCGGGGTTGTTGGACGAGGCAAGCCGGATCGTCGCATTTGACCAGCCGATCGGCAGCGCGTTCAGTGACGAAGCGAACGAGCGGCGGTACTGGCAGATCGACGGCTTCGCGCGGGTACCCTGCGGCGGCACGCATTTACGCCGCACGGGCGAAGTCGGAAACATTCGGCTCAAGCGAAACAACATCGGGAAGGGCAAGGAACGAATCGAGATTTTCGTCGATTGACGAAACTGCCGGGATCATGGGCGGTTCGTCAGGTTTCGCGCGCGACGCCCTTGACCAACGGCACGAACCGCACCGGCAAGAGCGATTCGCTTTCGAAGCCCTCTTCGGTGCGGGTCAGCCGAATGATCTCCTGCCCCATGGAGCTCGCGCCGACCGGCACGATCATCTTGCCGCCGATATCCAGTTGTTCGGCCAGCGACATCGGGATCTCCGGCGCCGCCGCGGTCACGATGATCCGCTCGAACGGCGCCTGTTCCGGCCAACCGTCGTTGCCGTCTCCGAACCGCGTCGTGATGTTGTGCAGGCGAAGCTTGGTGAATTGTTGCTCCGCCAACCGGAGCAAGGTGCGGTAGCGCTCCACCGTGTAAACCCGCCGGCACAAATGCGCGAGAACCGCGGTCTGGTAGCCTGACCCGGTTCCGATTTCCAACACCTTCATCCGGTCGCCCACCTCCAGTTCCTGGGTCATGAAGGCGACGACGAATGGCTGGCTGATGGTTTGCCCCTGCCCGATGGGCAAGGCGATATTGTCGTAGGCCTGCTCCTGGAACGGACCGGGCACGAACGTGTCGCGTGGAACCCGCTCCAGGGCCGACAGGACGCGCGTGTCATCGATGCCCTCACGGCGCAGCTCCATGATGAGCCGGACCATGCGGGCATCGGCGGTCACGCGAAGGCCTTTTTCAACGCGTTCAAAGTGCGCTTGTGGGTCAGATCGAGCTGCAGCGGCGTTACCGCAATCCCGCCGCGCGCCACGACCGCCAAATCCGACGACGGATGCGGCTCGCCGACCTCGCGGCGGAAACCCAGCCAGTAGTACGGCACGCCCCGGGCGTCGACGCGGGCGTCGAACATGAGATCCGCCACATTGCGCCGGCCTTGATTGCAGACTTCGATGCCCTTCACTGCGGTGTGCACCACGTCCGGGAAGTTGACGTTGACGAGCACGTCCCTGGTCCAGCCGGTCTTCAGCAGCTTGCGCACGACCTTGGGTCCATGATGTTCCGCCGTCGCCCATTTCACAGGATGGCCGAATTGGAACACCTGGCTCAGGGCGATGGACGGCACCCGCAGCATAGTGCCTTCCATGGCTGCAGCGATGGTGCCGGAATAGGTCACGTCCTCGCCCAGATTGGCGCCGCGGTTGACACCGGACAGCACCAGATCCGGCTTGGCGCCCTTGACGATTTCGTGGATACCCAGCATGACGCAATCCGTCGGCGTCCCGCGTACGGCGTACTTGCGCGACGACAGTTTTCGGATCCGCAACGGTTCGGTCAGTGTGAGCGAATGACTGGCGCCGCTCTGTTCCGTTTCAGGAGCCACGACCCAGATATCGTTGCTGAGTTCCCGGGCGATCTTGGTCAAGGACTTCAATCCGGGCGCGTTGATGCCGTCATCGTTGGTGACGAGAATTCTCACACAAATCTCCTATTACTGATGCTCAGCCGGCGGCGTCGATCTTTTCCATGCCGCCCATGTACGGACGCAGAACGTCAGGGATCACGACCGAGCCGTCGGCCTGCTGATAGTTCTCCAGAACGGCAATCAATGTGCGTCCGACCGCCAGTCCCGAGCCGTTCAGGGTATGGACGAACTTGGTGCCCTTTTCACCTTCCGGACGGTAGCGGGCCCGCATGCGCCGGGCCTGGAAGTCGCCGCAGTTGGAGCAGCTCGAAATTTCCCGGAACCGCCCCTGCCCCGGCAGCCAGACCTCGATGTCGTAGGTCTTGCGCGCCGCGGCGCCCATATCGCCGGCGCACAGCGTGACGACCCGGTAGTGCAGGCCCAGCCGTTTGAGGATTTCTTCGGCGCAGGACGTCATGCGCTCGTGTTCCTCGTTCGACTGCTCCTGTGCCGTGACGCTGACCATTTCCACCTTGATGAACTGGTGCTGGCGGATCATGCCGCGCGTGTCCTTGCCCGCGGCGCCGGCCTCGGACCGGAAGCAATGAGTCATGGCCGTGTAGCGGCGCGGCAAGGTCTCGGGGTCGACGATCGACTCGCGCACTATGTTGGTCAGCGGCATTTCGGCCGTCGGAATCAGCCAGAAGCCGTTATCCGTGCGGAACAGGTCCTCGGCGAATTTCGGCAGGTTGGCCGTGCCGTAGGCCGCGTCGTCACGCACCAAGACCGGTGGCGAGATTTCCGTGTATCCGAACTCGGTGGTGTGGGTGTCCAGCATGAACAGGCCCAGGGCACGTTCGAGCCGCGCCAGGGCGCCGCTCAAGACGACAAAACGGCTGCCCGACAGTTTAGCTGCCGTTTCAAAATCCATCAGCCCGAGGGTTTCGCCGATGTCGAAATGCTCTTTCGGTTCAAAACCAAACTCCGGTTTCTCTCCGAAGCGGCGGATTTCCACATTGTCGTCTTCGTCCGCACCGAGGGGGACATCGTCGGCCGGTATGTTCGGCAACCCGGCCATGATGCCGTCCAACTGCTCGGCCAGTGTCCGCTCGCGTTCCTCCGTTTCCTGGATGCGCGCCTTCAGGGACGAAACCTCGGCGATGAGTTCGTTGGCGTCGCCGCCCTTGGCCTTGACGCCGCCGATGGCTTTCGATGCCTCGTTGCGCCGCGCCTGATCGTCCTGCAGGGCGGTCTTGCAGGCCCGCAGCTCCTGGTCCAGCGAGAGGATCGTCTCCGCCACCGGCTCCTGGCCACGCTTGGCCAGCCCGGCGTCAAACTCCTGCGGGTTTTCGCGAATCCATCTGATGTCGTGCATGTCGAACTCGGAGGTAAATGGCCGGCGGCCCCGTCAATTTGGGCGCCGGACGTTGAAAGACCGGGCGATTTATACGCCGCGTCCGCTGAACGGTCCAGACTGGGATGAAATTGCGCCGAATTTCGCCGCGGGATCGTGTCAGGACGCCAGATCGGCGGCTTCCCGTTCTTCCCGTTTCTTCTCCACGACCTTGGCGCAGTAGATCGACACTTCGTACAACACCAGGATCGGGATCGCCAGGCCGACCTGACTGATGATGTCGGGTGGTGTCAACACGGCGGCGACCACGAAGACGCCGATCACGGCGTATTTCCGTTTTTCCTTGAGGCCCTGAGAGGTTGCCAGGCCCACCCGCGCCAGCAACGTCAACAGCACGGGTAACTGGAAGCTGATACCGAACGCCAGGATCAGCTTCATCACCAGGGACAGATACTCGTTGACCTTGGCTTCCAATTGAATAGCCAGGGTCCCGTCACCGCCCATGGTTTCGAAGCTGAGGAAGAACTGCCAGGCCAGCGGAAAGATGAAGTAGTAGACCATGGACGCACCGGCCAGGAATAGGATCGGCGTGACGAGCAGGAACGGCAGGAAGGCCTTTTTTTCGTGCTTGTAGAGGCCGGGCGCCACGAACATCCACAGTTGGCTGGCGATGACCGGAAAGGAGACGAAGAATGCGGCGAACAGAGAGACCTTGATATAGGTGAAGAACGCCTCGTGCAGCGCCGTGTAAATCAGGCGCTTGCCTTCCTTGCCGGCAACCGCGTCGGCATAGGGCTGCACAAGGAAGCCGTAGATATGTTCCTTGAAGTAGTAGCAAACGAGGAATGCGACAAACAACGCGCCAATGGACCATACGAGGCGCTGGCGAAGCTCGATCAGATGCTCCAGCAAGGGCATCTTGCTCGATTCGATGTCCTGTTCACTCACGATTTAAGTCCCGGTTCGGGAGTTCGCCGCCACCGGCTCATCCTGCTCGGCGTCGTCTTCCGGCGAAAGGCTGTGCGCGGGAGCCGCCGGTGCCGCGTAGGGGTCCTGTACGGTTACAGGTTTCCCTGAAGCGGTTTCCTCGCCATCGGGCAGGTCGGTGCTGGAATCGACCGCCGGGTCGGACGTATCGAAGACCTTGTCCAGCGTTCCCGAAGGGTCGACCGTATGTTCCAGTTCGCGGCCGAAGTCCGCTTGTTCCGCGGTGTCCTGGGCCGCCTTTTCGAAATCGGCGCCGGCTTTGTCGATCTGCTTTTTGATATCGTCCAGTTCGGCTTCCTTGGCGATATCATCGAGGCTGGACTGGAATTCCCGCGCCATCGAGCGGGCCTTGCCCACCCATTTGCCGACGGTCCGAATGATTTTGGGCAGGTCTTTCGGGCCGACGACCACGACGGCGATGACGGCCAATACCATCATTTCTGTCCAGCCGATGTCGAACATGGCCCGCTGCTACCGCCCGTGGTTCAAAGGAAAACGAAAAACAAGATCAGCCCTGCGCGGCCTGGTCCTTCTTGACCACGGTCTCACTTTCGGACGCGGAGGCATCCTCGACGGATTTGGCGGCGACCGTGGCATCCTTGGCCTCTTTGGCTTCCTCCGGCGACATCCCGGACTTGAAGCTCTTGATCGCCTTGGCGACGTCACCGGCAACGCTGGGAAGTTTGCGCGCGCCGAACAGCAGCACGACGATCGCCAGGATCAACACCAGCTGCCAAATACCTATACCCATTGCAAAAACTCCTGATTATCCTCGCCCGAGGGCTGGTTTGAATCGCATAATGTCAGAAAGGCCCCTGGGGCGCAATCAATCGACAGGACCCATCCCCGCCGTTTACCTAGTGCGGAAATATGAAGCACTGACTACGATCAAGTCCCACATTGATGTTTTCCGGCGCAATTTCAAGCACTCCCGGGACCCGCGCCGTCATTTCCGTGCCTGTGGATTCAACGACGAAGCGGACCAATGTGTAGGCGCCGAGGATACGGGAGGACAAAATCTTTGTCGGCGCACCATCCCGTTTAGGACTTAATGCCTCGGGGCGGATTAGTATTGAGACTCCTGTCCCATCTGCCAAACCGTTTGTCGGCAGGTCGCCGAACGGCGATGGTGCGGCGCCATTGCTCACTTTCCCCGACATTTCGTTGGTTTCCGAGAAAAACCGGGTGACGAAGGCGTCGACCGGGCGGTTATAGAGGTCCACCGGGGTGCCCTGCTGGACGATCCGGCCATCCTTCATGAGGGCGATATGGTCGGCCATGCGCATGGCTTCCTCGGGGTCGTGGGTGACCAGCAAGGTCGCGGTCTGCATTTCCTTGAGCAGCGCCAATGTGTCGTCCCGCACCCGGTCCCGCAAACGCACATCCAGGCCGGAAAACGGTTCGTCCATCAACATAACGCCCGGTTCCGGCGCCAGAGCCCGGGCCAGCGCCACCCGCTGCTGCTCACCGCCCGAGAGCATGTGCGGGTAATCGTGGGCATGGTGGGACATGCCGACCCGTTCCAGCATGTCCATGGCGCGGCGGCGTTTGGCGTCGGTGTTGCCGTTCTCCACGCCAAAAGCGACATTGTCGATCACTTTCAAATGCGGAAACAGCGCGTAGTCCTGGAACACCAGTCCGACACCGCGCTCTTCCGGCGGTACCAGGACATTCTGATCGGCAACGATCTGCCCATCCATGAAGACGGTACCGTGCTGCAGTTCTTCGAGGCCGGCGGCGATACGCAGCGTCGTGGTCTTGCCGCAACCCGAGGGGCCGAGCAGGCAAAGAATCTCTCCGGTGCCTAAATCCAGGCTGACATCGTCGACCACCTTACGGTCGTCGAACGCATGAGAAATCGAACGCAAGGACAATGACGTCACGGTTGATGCCCCTTTTGGCCGGGGCGTCCCCTGGCGATCGCTACGCTGATCAAGATTACTGGTATGATACCGGTCAGAACGATCGCCAGCGCCGCGCTCGCCGATTCGTGCAATCGCTCGTCCGCTGCCAGTTCGAACGTCCGCACCGCCAGAGTGTTGAAATTGAACGGCCGCAGGATCAGCGTCGCCGGCAGTTCCTTCATGACGTCGACGAAGACCAATATCGCCGCGGTCAGCATACTGCCCCACATGATCGGCGCATGTACCCGAACCAGCGTGCCGCCGGGGGTGGACCCCAGGCTGCGCGCGGCCCGGTCCATATTGAAGGTGATTTTCCCGAGGCTGCTCTCGACGGTGTTCAAGGATACCGCCAGAAACCGCACCAGATAGGCGAAGACAAGGGCGACGAATGTTCCGCTGAGCAACAGACCGGTGGAGACGCCCAGGGCTTCGCGCGCCCAAGAGTCGACCGTGTTGTCGATCCAGGCAAACGGGACCAGAACGCCGACCGCGATCACCGGGCCCGGCACGGCATATCCCATGCTGGCCACACGCGTCGCGCCGACGGAGACCGACGTCGATTTGAGCCTCTGTCCGTACGCCAGCAGGACGGCAAAGACCAGCGCCACGAACGCGGCCAAGCCGGCGATCCAGAAACTGTTGACCATCAAGACCCAAAACCGGTCGTCGATCATTTCCTCAGCGGTTTCGACCGACCAGATCCCCAGGAATATGGCGGGCAGGAGAAAGCCGAAAAATACAGGGGCGAAACAGGCGATAAATGCCGCGGCGGCGCGCAACCCGGTCAGGCGGTACCGGGGCAGCGGGCGGTATTTGGTCGTCGTATGGTGAAACTTCGCCTTACCGCGGGAATAGCGTTCCAGGAGAATGACCGTGAGCACGAAGACCATCAATACAGCCGCGAGCTGCGCCGCGGCCGCGGTATCGCCAAGGCCGAACCAGGTCCGGAAGATGCCGGTCGTAAAGGTATCAACGGCGAAGAACTGGACCGTGCCGAAGTCGCTCAATGCCTCCATCAGCGCCAGCGACATGCCGGTGACGATGGCGGGCCGGGCCAACGGCAGGGCGACTTGGAAAAAACCACCCCATGGATTGCGGCCCAGGGTCCGGCTGATCTCCAGCACACAAACGGATTGTTCAAGAAACGCGGCGCGGGTCAGCATATAGACATAGGGGTACAGCACCAATCCCATCATCATGATGGCACCGCCGAGCGTGCGGATCTCGGGAAACCAGTAGTCGGCCTTGGTCCAGCCGAAGACATCGCGGATCAGGGTCTGGAACGGTCCGGCAAATTCGAGCATGCCGGTATAGGTGTAGGCGATGACATAGGCCGGAACGGCCAGGGGCAGCAACAGGGACCACTCGAAATACCGCCGGCCCGGAAAGCGGCACATGGTGACAAGCCATGCCGTTCCGACCCCGGTGATCAGGGTGGACAACGCCACGCCGATCATCAGACCGACCGTGTTCCAGACGTATCGGCCCAGGACGGTGTCCACAAGATGGCGCCAAACGTCGCCGGCCGGCTGGAAGACGAAGGAAAACACCACGAGGACGGGGATCGATACCAACAGGGCGACGAGAACCGCGAACAGGCTCCAGCCGCTGAAACCGCGCCTGATGGTCCGGCGGCGCGGGTGTGCGGCATCTGCACTGGCTACGGAGTAATCCAACGGTTCTGTTCCTTGCGGTCCGCCACCGCGTCGATGGGCGGAATATCCCTACGCAGACTGTGCGTATGAGCAAGCTGTTATTAAAAGTCAAGCGCAGGAAGAACGCAATTGACAATCATTTGCAAACTGCTTGGAAATTCGCGGGATTTAAGAGTATTTCAAGCCAGTTAAACGGCCGGATTGTTCGCGGTTTCAGTGTCGACCGGAGGCTCCGAACCGTCCTCGGGGACGTCGTGCGAATCAACGCCGTCGGCCTCTTCCCCAACGATGTCGTCCAGTCCGTCCTCACCGTCGGTGTCCTCGTCCCGCTCGTCTTCTTCCGAGGCCGGCGACCAGCCCGGCGGCGGCGTGGCCGACAAAAGACCGGTGGCCTTGAGTTCCTCGACGCCGGGCAGTTCATCGAGGCGGTTCAGCCCGAAATGAATGAGGAAATCGTCGGTGGTACCGAAGGTCACGGGACGGCCCGGCGTCCTGCGGCGGCCCTTCAGCTTGATCCAGCCGGCCTCCATCAGGACATCCAGGGTCCCCTTGCTGATGGATACCCCCCGCACCTCCTCGATCTCGGCCCGGGTGATAGGCTGATGGTAGGCGATGATGGCGAGGGTCTCGACCGCGGCCCGGGACAGCCGGCGGGAAACCTGTTTGTGTTCCTCCAGCAACTGGGCCAGGTCCGGCGCCGTCCGGAATGTCCAGCGTCCGGCCAATTGCACCACCTCGACGCCCCGCCCCTTGTAGTGTTCGGCCAGGGCGGCGAGGGTTTCGGCCACGTCGACGTCTTCCGGCAGCCGGGCTTGCAGGCTGCCTTCATCCAGCGGTTCCTCCGCCGCGAACAACAGGGCTTCGACCATACGGATGTGGAGCGGGTTCACAGACATGCCACGTGTCACTCTTTACGACTTGCGAAGATAGATGGGACCGAAGGCCTGGCCCTGGCGCAACTTGACCCGGCCTTGTTTGGCCAGTTCCAGACTGGCCGCGAACGTCGAAGCCGTCGCCGACCGGGTTTCCAGCGGATTGGCCAGACCGCCGGGCAGAAAGTTTTGCAAAATAGTCCAATCGGGCATGCGGCCGAGCACCTCCTCCAACCGGTTGAGGGCTTCCTCCACCGACGTGATGAAGTCCCGCCGCAGCCGCAACGGCTCGTCAGTGCCCTTGCGCACGGTCTGATCGGCATAGGCCTTGAGCAATTCGTACAGACTGACGTCGTAAACCGAATTGCGGACCACCCGAATGCCTTCCGGATTGCCGCGCAGGAAAACGTCGTATCCCGTCCGTTCGCGGGACATCAGCCGGGCCGAAACATCGCGCATGGCTTCGAGCCGGCGCAACTGAAACGCCAGCCGGGCGGCCATTTCCTCACCCGATGGTTCGTCGTCGCCGCTGGTGTCGGGAATCAGCAGGCGCGATTTGAGATACGCCAGCCAGGCGGCCATCACGAGATAATCGGCGGCCAGTTCAAGACGCAGCCGCCGGGCCTCGTTGATAAACACGAGATACTGCTCGGCAAGGGCCAGTATGGAAATCTTGATCAGATCCACCTTCTGGTCGCGCGCCAATGCCAGCAACACGTCGAGAGGCCCTTCATAGCCGTCCAGATCGACGATCAGCGGGCTACTCGCCGGTTTTTCGAATTCGGTGATTTCTGCGGTCATTCCGCGATCGCTTATGCTCAAACAAATATCGTCATCGAGATGATGACATCATACAGTATTGATACGGGAACAAATACCACGGTTTGAAAGAGATTGAGATCGATGCCGATTTGCCGCCCCATTATGGGCAGGATAAACAGCAGGCCGATCAGAATGAAAACACCGAAACGCTCCAGGCGGGCCAGCGGGATCGCATAGCGGTCGGGCAGAAGACCCACGGCGACCCGGCCGCCGTCCAGCGGCGGCAACGGCAGCATATTGAATACCGCCAGAACCAGATTGATCATGATCGAAGCGTCGAGGGCGCTGAGGGACCACCGGGCGACCGGCGTCGGCAGCTGAATGGCAACGTTGATCAAAATGGCGGAAATCACGGCCAGAAGGATATTCGATCCGGGTCCCGCCAGGGCCACCCAGACCATATCCCGCCGCGGCTGCCGCAGTCGGGCGAAATTCACCGGCACAGGCTTGGCGTACCCGAACAGAAACGGCGCCTTGAGCAGGAACAGCATGGCGGGAAGCAAAACGGTGCCGAATGGATGGATATGCTTCAGCGGGTTGAACGTCACGCGGCCCATGCGTGCCGCCGTGTCGTCGCCCAGACGCCAGGCAACGTAGCCGTGCGCCGCCTCGTGAAACGTGATGGCGATGAGAACGGGGATAACCAGCGCCGAAACCTGCAGAATGACGGCTTCCAAAGCTATACTCCCGAAGCGGCCGGCGCCAACAGGTCGCCCAACCGAATGCGCAGTTCATCCGTGTTTGTCGTGCTTTCGCCTGTCCGGCGGCTGAGTCGCTCCTCGTACAGGGTTTGCACCCGATCCGTCACGGGCCCGACACCGTCGGCCACCTGCACCATCTCCGCCATCTCACCGTTGCAGTGCAAGGCGATATCGCACCCGGCGGTGAAGGCGGCGTGTGTCCGTTCGGCCAGTCCGCCGTGCAGGGCCTTCATGGAAAGATCATCGGTCATCAGGATGCCTTGGAAGCCGATATGCCCGCGAATAACCCGGTCAATGACAGGGGCGGACAAAGTTGCCGGGTTGTCCGCGTCGATGGCCGTATAGACCACGTGTGCCGTCATCCCCCAAGGCAAGTCATTGAGGGACCGGAACGGGGCGAAGTCCGTTTGCTCCAACGTTTCAAGAGATATATCGACCACGGGAAGATCGTGGTGGCTGTCGACCATGGCCCGGCCGTGTCCGGGCATGTGTTTGATCACCGGGTCCACGCCTTCGACCGTCAGACCTTCGCCGGCGGCGCGGCCCAGATCGGCCACGACATCCGGCGCCGTCCCGTAGGCCCTGTCACCAATGACATCGTGGGCCGATTCGATCGGCACATCCAGGACCGGCAGGCAATCCACATCCACGCCCAGCGCCTTGAGCTCGCAAGCGATCAGGCGGGAGTTGATCGTGACAGCCTCTCGCGCGGCGTCCGGGTCAATGGCGTAAAGGCCGCCAAACTGTCTGGCAGCCGGCGCTTTGCGCCAATGGGGCGGATTGAGGCGTTGAACCCGGCCACCCTCCTGATCGATCAACACCGGCGCGTCACGTCCGACCGAGCCGCGGAGGTCCTCGACCAGAGTGGTGACTTGACCGGGCGACTCGCAGTTTCGGGCGAACAGAATAAAGCCCAGCGGGTCGATGGATTCAAAGAACCGCTTTTCCTCATCCGTCAGAACCAGTCCGGAACAGCCGAATATTACCGATTGCACGTGTTTCCTGTCCTTACCTGCTTGGTCCGACGACCAAGCATGGCTGCTTTTTTGCCTTCAATTCCTGGCAAAGCCGTGATGCCGCTTCCTTGTCGTCCATCGGGCCGGCCTGCAGACGGTAGAAAATGCCCTTCTCTGCTCCTAGATCGGCCTTGACGACGTGGGGATCAAGGTTTGACAGCAAGGCGCCGTGCTTCCTCTTGAGCCGTTTCCATCCCTCTCGCGCGGCTTCGGTACTGCGAAACGCCGCCAGTTGGACGCGGATAGGGTCGAGCGTAACCGCCTGATTCGGCGAAGCCGGTTTTTCGATGGCGGCTTCACTTTTTGCGGCCTGAACCACTTGCCTGGCCGCGTTGTCCTGATTGACAGTCGGCGCCGGGACAGAGGGTTCCACATTCGCGGCGGTCTCGGACGCAGCGGTCTCGGATTCTTCCACTGTCGGCTGCGTTTCCTTTATGACTTCGGCGGAAGCCTGCGGCGGTTCCACCGGTATCGGATCGGGCTCCTCCGGTAACGGCGTCTCTTGCGGTGGCAGTAGCCGTTCCACCTTCGGCTTTTCCGGCGTCGACGTGATTCGTTCGAACACCTGTTTGTCCTGGTTGGGAACCTGCAGTCCGCCGGGATTTTCAGGCACCACCTTGGTGGGGCCCGGTTCCGCTTTTATGAGCGGCGGTTTCAGCCGTACACCCTGTTTGACACCTTGATCGTAGGCGTACCAAACGCCCGCCAGAAACGCCGACACGGTCACGGCGGCAATGAATACAGGAACAAATCGGCGGACACGGCTCGCAGGCTGGCCGTCCGCGCTGCGGCCTGCCGGGTTTTTCTTCGTGTCCGTCCGCGTCGCCATTCAGCGCATCTCTTCCGCCGGTTCGACTCCCAGAACCGCGAGGCCAGAGGCAATCACCAGCCCCAAGGCCCGTACCATGGCGATCCGTGCCAGCGACAGGGCTTCATTTCCTTCGACGATAAACCGCAAGGACGGGTCTTCCTTACCCTTGTTCCACAAGCCATGAAAATCGGAAGCCAGATCATACAGATAGAACGCGATCCGGTGCGGTTCATGGGCGTCGGCGGCTGATTCCACGATTCTCGGCCACGACGCCATGTTGCGGATCAAGGACAGTTCGTTTTCGTCATTCAACAGCGTCAAATCGGCTCCCGACAACGCGGCATCGGACAGATCCACGCCCGGCAAGGCCGGTGGCGCATTGCGCATGATGACCGACCGTGTCCGCGCATGGGCATACTGCACGTAGAATACCGGATTGTCGCGGGACTGTTCCGTGACTTTCGCAAAATCGAAGTCCAGGGGCGCTTCGTTCTTGCGGGTCAGCATGATGAACCGCACGACATCCCGCCCGACTTCGTCGACGACATCCCGCAAGGTCACGAAACTGCCGGCGCGTTTGGACATTTTGACGGGTTGGCCCTGATCCATGAGATTGACCAACTGGCAGATGCGCGCGTCCAGTTCGCCGCTCGAATCGGTAATCGCCTTGACGGCCGCCTTCATCCGCTTGACGTAGCCGCCATGGTCCGCGCCCAGGACGTCGATCATATTGGGGTAGCCGCGCTGGAACTTGTCGAAATGATAGGCGATGTCGGCGGCGAAATAGGTCCAGGTGCCGTCCGATTTTTTCAACGGCCGGTCGACGTCGTCACCGAACTGTGTCGCCTTGAACAGCAATTGCGGTCGCGGTTCCCAATCGTCCGGTTTCTTGCCTTTCGGGGGCTCCAATACGCCGGTGTAGACCAAATCACGGTCCGCCAGCCAATCGACGGCCTGTTGTACCCGGCCATCCCGGTGCAGGGCCAACTCGGACGAAAACGTTTCCTGCCGAATGCCGAGCGTTTCGAGATCCTCCCGGATCAGGGCCATCATCGCATTGGCCGCTTTTTGCCGGAACGTGGCGAGCCAGTCGGCCTCATCCACATCGAGCCAACGTTCTCCATCCTCAGACGCGATTTGCTTACCCACGGCAATCAGATAATCGCCGGGATACAATCCTTCCGGTATGTCGCCGATATCATGACCGAGGGCTTCGCGGTATCTCAGATACGTCGACTTGGCCAGGACATCGATCTGCGCGCCGGCGTCGTTGATGTAGTATTCACGGCAAACATCATAGCCGGCCTTGGCGAGCAGATTGGCCAAGGCGTCGCCATAGACAGCCCCACGGACATGGCCGACGTGCAGCGGGCCGGTCGGGTTTGCCGAGACATATTCCACATTGATCGGAGTCGATTGCCCGGAATCCGCATCCCCGAAATCTGCGCCCGCTTCGATAATTTCGCTGACAACGTTCTGCCACACAGACGGCGCGATCTTGAGATTGATGAAACCGGGGCCGGCAATGTCGCAATGTTCGACGGAGGCGTCCGCGGCCAAACGGGCGGTCAGGATTTCCGCAATGTCCCGCGGTTTCATTTTGGCCTGACGCGCCAGCACCATGGCGGCGTTGGTCGCGATGTCGCCATGGCTGGGATCGCGGGGCGGTTCCGCCACGATGCCTTTTGCGTCCATACCGTCCGGCAGCTGGCCTTCCCGCCCGGCGGCTTCGACGGCTTCCACGACCTTGCGCGCGAAAATCTTGAACACGTCCATCGGTTTACTCTGATCCACAGTGTTTGCGGTGTTCCGCCAACGCGAAACGGTCCGTCATACCGGCTATGTAGTCGGCGACAATGCGCGCGGTCCGGTGTTTTGAGGTGTCGCCGCCCTGCCAACGGGCCAGCCATTCCGGGGGCAGCAATTGCGGCGCGTTTATATACACGTCAAACAATTCGGCGACAACATGCCTGGCTTCACTGGTCATGGAGGCGACTTTTTCATGCCGGTACATGTTGGCGAACAGAAAGGATTTCAGGGTGCCGTCGTGCCGGGACATTTCGTCGGAAAAGGCAACCAGGGGTTTTCCCAGCATGCGAACGTCTTTGGCGTTTTCGACTCCGCTCGCCTGGATACGGCTGCGTGTCTCGTCCAGGAGGTCCGTGGCCATCCGGTCGATCAACCGCCGAACGGATTCGTGGATGATCCGGCTGATTTCCAAATCGGGATACCGGTCGAGCACTTCCCGGAACACAGGGCCGACCAGCGGCAGTTCGCGCAGGTCGTCAACGCTGAACAGCCCGGCCCTCAAGCCGTCGTCAATATCATGGTTGTTGTAGGCGATATCGTCCGACAGGGCCGCGACCTGGGCTTCCGCACCGGGCCAGGTTGCCAATTCCAGGTCGTGTTGAGCGGCATATTCCGTGATCGCGAACGGAACCGGCGTTTCAATGCCTGGCCCGACAAGCGGTCCATTGTGCTTGGCCACGCCCTCCAGACACTCCCAGGTCAGGTTCAGGCCGTCGAACTCGGCATAACGGGCCTCGAGCTTGGTCAAAACCCTGACCGTCTGCGCGTTGTGGTCAAAACCGCCGAACTCGGACATGGATATGTTTAAAGCGTCTTCGCCGGCGTGACCGAACGGCGTATGCCCCAGATCATGGGCCAACGCCAGGGCTTCCGCCAAATCCTCGTTCAATCCCAGGGCACGGCACAACGTCCGGGCAATTTGAGCGACTTCGAGGGAGTGGGTCAATCTTGTCCGGTAGTGATCGCCTTCGTGATACACGAACACCTGGGTTTTGTGTTTCATGCGCCGGAATGCGGACGAATGAATGATGCGATCCCGGTCCCGCTGAAACGGCGAACGGCTGGCGCTTTCCGGTTCGGAATATCGTCTACCGCGTGTTTCTTCCGGATGGCACGCGTAATTGGCTAGATTCATGGAGTTCAACAGATTTCCGCCTGCCGTTTTCGGCCATTCCCAAACCATGCCGTCCCTGGTTTGACAAGACGCCCAAAATGCCTACTTATCATGTAATTACTGGGCGAAGCTTGGATTACGAGTGTCTTATGACGGAAACCGCCACGACCGACAAGCCTTTGGTATCCCTGTCGGATAGCGCCGCGAAGCGGATTGCAGAAATCCTCAAGGACGAGGATGACGATAACCTCATGTTGCGCGTCTCGATATCGGGCGGCGGATGCTCGGGTTTTCAATACGGATTCAGTTTCGATGACACGCGTAGCGAAGACGACTTGGTAATCGAAAAGGATGGGGTCACCGTGTTGGTCGATTCCATGTCGTTGCTCTACATGGGTGGCGCCGAGATCGATTTCGTCGAAGACCTGATCGGCGCATCGTTCCAAATCAAGAACCCGAATGCGACGGCGCAGTGCGGCTGCGGCTCATCGTTTTCCGTGTAAGCACCGCTCCGGGCATGGTATGAACGGAACCCGGCCACGTGCCGGGTTTTTGTTTGCCGGAGAAACGCCCCTGTGAAAATCGCCACCTGGAACGTCAATTCGATCAAAGCCCGCCTGCCTCGCGTCCTGGAATATCTTGGTGAAGCCGGACCCGACGTCATCTTGCTTCAGGAAACCAAATCCACGGACGAGACGTTTCCGAGTCTGGAAATCGAAGACTTGGGCTACAACGTGGCCATCCACGGCCAGAAAACCTACAACGGTGTCGCCATCCTCTCGAAACGGCCGATCGAAGACACGATGGCGGGCCTGCCCGGTGACGAGACGGATGAACAAGCGCGTTACCTGGAGGCGACGGTCGACGGCGTGCGTGTGGCGACGATTTACCTGCCCAACGGCAACCCCATCGACAGCGAAAAGTTTCCCTACAAACTGGGATGGATGAACCGGCTGATTGAACGGGCCAGGGGTCTGCTTGAGGCGGAAGAGTGTTTTGTGTTGGGCGGTGACTACAATGTCTGCCCGCGTGATGAAGACTGCTTCGACCCCCAGGGATTTTCGGACGACGCGTTGTGCCAACCGGAATCCCGCAACCGGTTCCGCGCCCTGCTCAATCTCGGATTGACGGAAGCCTACCGCGCGCTGCACCCTTCCGTCATCGCTTACACCTACTGGGATTATCAGCGCGGTGCATGGCAAAAGGACAATGGCGTGCGGATCGACCATTTGCTGCTTTCGCCACGGGCCGCCGATCGTTTGGTCGGTTGTGAAATCGATCGTGGCCCACGCGGTAAGCCCAAGGCATCCGACCATACGCCGATCTGGTGCGAGCTATCCGAAGCGGTATAGCGGCTCCATCGTCATTCATTACTTATGCTTGCGCCGGAAATTGTCTGGTCGATCGTCACCCTCGGCTTTACAGTTTCCCGCAAGCAATCTTTGGGGGGGACACGGAGAACGAAAAGGTTGTCGATATGAGTGAGGCGCTTAAGGGCGGGTGCTTGTGTGGAAACGTGCGTTACCGTGTCGAGGATCCCCCCAACAATGTTTGCTACTGCCACTGCGCAACTTGCCGCCGCGCCACCGGAGGGCCGGTTGTCGTGTGGGCTGAGTTCCCGGTATCTCAGGTCGAACTGGATCAGAGCGTCATCCAGTTCTACTCCTCGTCCGACGTTGCAGAGCGCGGATTCTGCCCCCGTTGCGGAACCACATTGACTTTCCAGTACACGGGATCACGGGAGAACATCGATATTTCCGTCGCGACGTTGGACGATCCGTCCAACATGCCCCCCGAGGATCATTTGTGGACCAAATCGAAAATCGCTTGGTTCGATGTCGACGATCAGTTGCCGAAATACCGGGACCATCGTGGATCGTAGCCGGTTAACCCATGCCGTTACGTCGCATACCTGAACCCGGCGATGAATTTCGGGTTCCATAAAAGCGCCGATTGGACAGGTCCGTTGTTGGCTGTCTTCACGGCGATCGCGTTTGGCGTCATCACGACATTTGCCCGCGTGGCCTACGACGGTGGCAGCGACGTATTCACCGTTGTCCTGATGCGAAGCCTGTTCCTGGTCGTTGTCGTTGGCGGATACCTGCTGCTGCAACGCGCATTTATCATTCCGGCCATATCGGATTGGCCGGCTCTCGGGATAATCGCGTTGTGTACGGTTGCCATGGGAGTCTTGTATCTGGGCGCGGTCGCATACATCCCCGTGGGTTTGGCCGCGATCATCTTCTATACGTTCCCGTTGATGGTCGCGTTGTGGAACATGGCCGGCGCCCGGGAAAAACCCGAGCCATTGAAATTGGCCGGATTCATCCTGGCATTTGCCGGGCTGTGCGTCGCGCTGGGGCCGTCTTTCGAAGAAACCGATTGGCGTGGCATTGCCCTGGCGCTGCTTGGAGCGCTGTCGGTCGCTGTTCTGTTGCAAGTGACGGGCCGGTTGCGGCCCGATTTACCGGTCGCGACGACGAACTTTTTCGTCAACCTGCTCGCCCTGCCCGTTTTTGCAACCCTGCTGTTCGCGTTATCCGGACCGAAATTTCCGGTCACGGAAGACGGTCAGTTGGGCCTGGCCGCCGCGTGTGGTTTCTTTGTCGTGGCGATGGCGCTCATGTTCGCGGCCGTCCGACGATCGGGTGCGGTGTCCACCGCGCTTGTGCTGAACCTGGAGCCTTTGGTGTCCATCATCGCCGCGGCGCTGATCCTGGGAGAACGCATGACGGGAACCCAGTACGCCGGGAGCGCGCTGGTTCTCGCCGCCTTGACGGTGTCCGGATGGCGGACCAAAGACAGACAGGCCACGCAGCCGTAGCCGCCGGTCAGCGTTCCACCTGGCTGACGTCGCGGACCGCGCCACGCGATGCGCTGGTGGTCAGCGCCGCATAGGCTCGTAGCGCCGCCGACACGACCCGTTCGCGTTTTTCTTCCGGTTTCCAGGCCGCCGCGCCCTTGGCGTCCATGTCTTTGCGGCGTTGCGCGAGTTCATCGTCGCTGAGGCGGACATTGACGGAGCGTTCGGGGATATCGAAGTCAATGATGTCGCCGTCCCGGATCAATCCGATGGCGCCGCCCTCGGCCGCTTCCGGCGAGATGTGGCCGACGCTGAGGCCCGACGTCGCGCCCGAGAATCGCCCGTCCGTGATGAGCGCGCATTCCTTGCCCAGCCCCATCGATTTGATGTAGCTCGTGGGATAGAGCATTTCCTGCATGCCGGGACCGCCACGCGGGCCTTCATAGCGGATGACGACCACATCGCCGGATTTGATGGTTCCGTCGAGAATGCCGATGCAGGCGGAATCCTGGCTTTCGAAAATGCGGGCGGGCCCGGAGAACTTGAGAATGCTCTCGTCCACGCCGGCGGTTTTGACGATACAGCCGTCCGTGGCAATGTTGCCGAACAGCACGGCCAGGCCGCCGTCTTTCGAGTAGGCGTGTTCGAGGTCGCGGATGCAGCCGTTGGCCCGGTCGTCGTCGAGGGAGTCGTAGCGGCGTTCCTGGCTGAAGGCTTCCGAGGTGATGACCCCACCCGGCGCCGCCATGTAGAACGTCTTCACGTCATCCCGTTGCGTGCGGCGGATATCCCACTGCTCCAACGCTTCACCCAGGGTCTGCGAATGCACGGTGCCGACATCGGTGTGGATCAGTCCGGCACGCTCCAGTTCGCCGAGGATGCCGATGACGCCGCCGGCCCGGTGCACGTCTTCCATATGGTAGTCGGGTGTCGACGGGGCGACCTTGCTGAGATGCGGCACCCCGCGGGACAGGCGGTCGATATCCGAGATCGAGAACCCGACGTCGCCTTCCTGCGCCGCCGCCAGCAAATGCAGCACCGTATTGGTCGATCCGCCCATGGCGATGTCCAAGGTCATGGCGTTTTCGAAGGCGGCGAAGTTGGCGATGTTGCGGGGCAACAGGTTCTCTTCCTCGAGTTCGTAGTAGCGCCGGGTGATATCGACGATCAGCCGGCCGGCCTGCAGAAACAGCTCCCTGCGGTCGGCGTGGGTCGCCAGCAGACTGCCGTTTCCGGGCAGCGACAGGCCAAGAGCCTCGGTCAGGCAATTCATGGAGTTGGCCGTGAACATGCCTGAGCACGACCCGCAGGTCGGACAGGCGGACCGTTCCATGGCCAGGCTCTGTTCGTCGGAGACCTGCGGGTCCGCCGCCGCGATCATGGCGTCGACGAGATCGAGGGCGCGTTCCTCGGTGCCGATCTTGACCTTGCCGGCTTCCATCGGGCCGCCGGAGACGAACACGGTCGGGATATTCAGCCGCAGGGCCGCGTTGAGCATGCCCGGGGTGATTTTGTCGCAATTGGAAATACAGACCAGCGCATCGGCACAGTGGGCGTTGACCATGTATTCCACCGCGTCGGCGATCAGGTCGCGGGACGGCAGGCTGTAGAGCATGCCGTCATGGCCCATGGCGATGCCGTCGTCGACGGCTATGGTGTTGAATTCCTTGGCCACGCCGCCGACCCGTTCGATCTCGCGGGCAACCATCTGGCCCAGGTCCTTCAGGTGCACGTGACCGGGCACGAACTGGGTGAAGCTGTTGGCCACGGCGATAATCGGTTTGTCGAAATCGCTTTCCTGCATGCCCGTGGCCCGCCACAGGGCCCGGGCACCCGCCATATTGCGGCCTTTGGTGGTCGTGTGTGAACGATATGCGGGCATCGGTACGCCTCCCTCAACGCGGTTCCTTTGAGTGTTACCTATCGCGGTTGATCGCATGGAGCAAGCGCTACTCGGCGGCGACGGCCCGGCGGTGGGGCTCACGCGGCAGCATAAAGGCGGCCAGGCCCGCCGTCGCGGCAAAGGCGGCCAGCATGATGTAAACGAACTCAAGGCTGCCGGTCAGGGCATGCACCACCGGAATCATGGTCACACCGAGGGTGCTGACCCCGAACGTCAGGATAAATTTGGCGCCAAACACCCGTCCCCGCCAATGATCGGGCGTATATTTGGCCAGGATGGCGTTTTCGGCGGGTTGGCCGGCGACATTGAGGCTGATCATCATGGCGGCGGCCGGGATCAGGGCGGGATTGTGCAGGCCGAAGGCGAGCAGAATGACCGGGAGCTGCGAAATCTGGGCGGCCAGATAGACGCTGCGCAGCCGAAACCGGTCCGCCAGCTCGCCGGCAACGATCTGCGAAAACGCCGCCACGAGATAACAGACGGTCACCATACCGCCGATTCCCATAATGCCGTCACCGGACCAGGACGACAGCCGTTCGCTGAACATTTTGGGCAACGCAAATGCCGTGGACTGGTAAATCAACCCGGTACACAGCACCGTAACGGCCAAAGTCGTCAAAACCCGCCTGAAATCGGCCGTTTCCGTGCGCGATACTTCCTTGGGGACCGGTTTGCCGCGGGGAATGTATCCCAGTTGCATCGCGAACAGAAACGCGGCCCCGGTCAGCAAGGCAATCGTTCCGGGGATGATGAAGGCCGAGCGCCAACCGAAATAGTCGACCAGAAAGCCTGACACAATGGCGGCGCCCGCGGTGCCGCCGCTGCCGAACAAGCCGTTGATACCGAGGGCCCGGCCCTTGTTGGTGGCCCGCCGAATCAGCCAGGGGATGCCGACAGGATGGTAGATCGAGGCAAACAGGCCCATGACCGCCAGACCGACACCGATGCCGAACGGCGTACTCATCAAGCCCGTCAGGACCGCTCCGGCGCCGACACCGACGAAAAACACCGCCATCATCTGGCTCGCGCCCCACTTGTCGCCGAGCCAGCCCGCCGGCAGGGCACCCGCTCCCAACATGACGGTGGCCGGGATCGAAACGGCGAACAGCTCGGAGTAGCTCAGGCCCCACTCCGCCTCCAAAGCCAGCACGACCGTCGCGTAGAGCAACGTAAACAGGTGCGTGTAGGTATGCGCGACATTGCCGAAGGCCAGCGGCAACCAGCGTTGAGTTGGCGTCATCAAATCGTACCGTGCGACTGTTCCTTGAACTTGTTACGGCACAGTCTCGCAGGGCGCGACAGCAGTGTCATCTGCGGAAATCGCAAAGCTTCCATGCAGGAGGGCGCAAACCGTTCAGGCCGACCGTTTCCTACCCCGGTCGAAATCGAGCCTGACCACGGTGGCCGACGCCGGCGGCCGTTCAACCGGCCGGGCAAGGTAATTCGCCTTCAGCAACGGCATCAATCGATTTGCCTCGGCTTCGCCGACTTCCAGCGCGTGCCACTGGTGGTCGTTGGACGCCTGTACCGATTTGTCCCGGTCGTTGTATTCGACGCGCAGCACGTTCGACGACCCCACCAGCGTGCGGGCCAACTCCATCGCGAACTGCGACTGCGACCGGATGATCGAATGGCGCGCCATCTGCTCGGGCGCCGCGTCCGAATGACCGACGCGTTTACCGATACTGAGAAACTTGAGGCCGCCGGAACCCTGTCCCCACAGACCGAACGCGCGCGTGACGGCGATATCCAGAGGATTGTTGGACACGGCGCATTCCATGGTCGCGGCCGGAGAATGCCGCGCGGGATAGGCCGTGTCGACCGTGGGGACCGACAATGTGGCCGCCGCCACGGCCGCCGCCGATGCCGACGGAGCCGCGCCATCCGGTTCACTGTCGAAGACAATCACTTCTCCGGCTTGGTCGTCGTAACCGGGAATGAGCAATCTGGTCGCGCTGTCGGACAGTTGCTTGCCTTGAAAGATATCGCTGAGCGTTCCGGCTTGAATGCGCCGCAATTCATTGAGCCTGGCGGACCCGGTCGGATCACTGTCCGCGACGGGGTTGTGTGTCGTACTGTCCAGAGCCCCCCAACCCATCAGGGTCTTGGCCGGAACGTTGAGACCCAATGCGATGGCCAACACGCCACCGCTGCCGATACCGGCGATGATGTCGAAATAGTCCGCGATACGAATGCGTTCGGAAGCTTCGATCGAAGAGAGAAAGGACGCGGCAAACCCGACTTGATGGCCGCCACCGTCGATCGTCAATACTCTCCGCACTGCCCTCTTCCCTTTTTCCGGTCCCCAAGGAACGCGGATATTAGGGGCGGGCAATTAACGGTCGATTGACCGATATGGTAAACGGATCGTCAACGGTGGCGCTCAGGCCAGGCCGGTGGGCTGTGTCTGTTCGGATATCCACGACAGGAATTCAGGATTTCCGCCCGCAATGGGCAGCGCCACGACACAGGGACAGTCGTAGCTATGCAGGTCCTGAATTCTCCACGTGATCCTGGGCACCAGGGATTGCCGGGTCTTGACGATCAACACGGCCTCTTCACCGTGTTGCACTTCGCCTTGCCAGCGGTAGACGGAGGCCATGCCGGGAATGATATTGGCGCATGCGGCGAGTTGATCGGTCACCAGGGCTTCGGCTATGGCGAATGCCTCGTCCGAACCGTCCGTGGTGACGTAGACGAAGACCGGATCGTCGGAAGCGATATCGGACATGGTTTCAATCCTTCATCTGCGGGTCGGCAATTGTGTCAGTTGAACCCCCGCGGCGGCATATCCGGCGATCGCTGCAGCCAGTTGTCATCCGGGTAATGTGCCTGTCCATCAATCAGATGCAATGTGTACGCCTGGCGGGATCTGCCGGAGCGATTGGCCGCCGAATAGTGCGGCAGCAGCCCGTCCAGGACGATCAGCGTGCCTTGCGCCACCTCGAGCGGGACCAGTTTCTCCATGGGCCACGGAGCGGTGTCCTCATGATCGAAGGATACGTCTGTTCCGTGCCTGAGAAACCGCGATTTCAGTCCGCTCTTGTGTCCCCCAGGTATGGCTTGGAGGCAGCCGTTTTCGAGCGTTGCGTCTTCCAGCGCAAACCAGAACCCCGTGCATGTCATGGGGTCGGTGTACAAGAACGTGGAGTCCTGATGGCAAGTCACTTCGCCGCCGATTTCCGGATGCTTGAATATGTGCATCGACTGAAGCAGCAGCGGATCCGCGAACCCGACGTCCGCACACAGTTCGGCCAAGTCATCCGTCCGCGAGAATTGCCCATAGACGGGATCCAGATCGTGCTGTGCATGGCCGATCTTGTTCACCGCACGGTGTTTTGGGACCAGAAGGTGGCCGTTGCCGTCGCAGGCCTCCTCTTCCAGAAAAAAGGAAATACGGTCCGCCGACTCGAGAAAATACAGATCGGTATGGCGGCGTTGCTCATGGGTCGTGAAGATACTCGGATGATCGCCCGGATCGAACGTGTCGATCAATTGACCGGCCCGGTCCATCAGCGACCGGCATTGGGCGGCGGATACAAACTCCGGCAGGACCAGGTATCCATTTTCCTTGAATGCCGCGACTTGATGGGAGTTCAACATTTCAACACGCCCGTCCGGACTTAATTCAGTTCAGAGACTTGTCGGCGATTTCGTAGACATCCTTCGACAATCCCTGCTGCTCCAGAATCCTCGACAATTCGCCGCGCATCAAGCGCGCTCTCGTTTCGTCCTGCCGGCGCCATTGTCCGAGTGGCGACGTCAGCCGGGCGGCGACTTGCGGATTGATTTTGTCCAGGGCGAGAATCTGATCGGCAAGGAAGGCGTAGCCACCGCCATCCGACGCATGAAATCGCAACTGATTTCCCGAGGCGTATCCGCCGATCAGCGCTCGTACCTTGTTCGGATTTTTCAGGTTGAAAGCGTCGTGCGACGTGAGCTGCTTGACCGTGTTCAAGGCTGTCGGCAGGCACGTCATGGCTTGCAGGGACAACCATTTGTCGATGACGAGCGCATCGTTTCTGAACATCTCATAAAACTCGTCCAGCGCCTGATTGCGTTCCGCGACGTTTTCGTCGTTCAGCAGCGACAGGGCCGCCATGCGATCCGTCATATTGGCGGCCGTCTGGAATTGCTCGAAGGCGAGATCGACCCCGTAACGCCCGTTCTGTTTGACGAGATAACTCAACGCCGCGTTTTTGAGTGCGCGTTCGCCCGATTGAACCGCGTCCGGAGCGTACGGTTTGTTCGATCGGTTGGTTTCGTAAGTCTCGCGCAGCTGGGCCGACAGTGTTCCGGCGATCTGCGTGCGCAGCCACTCCCTTGCGGCATGAATGCCATCGGGGTCCACGACGGACATTTGATCGGCAATGAAGGATTCGGACGGCAAGGAAATGGCCAGTGCAACGAAGGCCTTGTCGAAGGTCTTGCCGGCCAGGGTCTTCCCGAGTGCGTCGACAAAAGCCGGTTCCTCGATCGGTGTATCTCCGTTCTGAAGCCGTTCGACGGTGCTCAACATGATTTGCGTAGCGTACCGCTGACCGGCCTCCCAGCGATTGAACGGATCGCCGTCATTCGCCATCAGGAAGGCCAGGTCGGAACTGCTGCTACTGGTTTCGATGATGATCGGCGCGGAAAACCGCCGGTTCAGAGACAATACCGGCTCGTTTTCGACCTGTTCGAAGACAAATGATTGAGACTTCTCAGAGAGAGACAGAACATGTTCCGGCCGGGCCGTGCCATCCTGTTGGCCGTTCAATACCGGCGAAAGTGCCTTGCCGTCCCGGCTGAGCAAGCCGACGCGGATCGGCATCAGGTAGGCGTCCTTGCTGTCCTGGCCCGGTGTAGCCGGGCACCATTGTTCCAGCGTCAGCTCATATGTCTTCGCTTCGCCGTCGTAACGTCCGGCGGCTCGAATTCTCGGCGTGCCGGCCTGGCGGTACCAGTGTTTGAACTGGGTGAGATCCGAATGACTGGCATCGGACAATGCCTGAACGAAGTCATCGCATGTCACCGCCTGCCCGTCATGGCGTTCAAAATACAGATCCAACCCTTTGCGGTAGCCGGCATCGCCCAACAAGGTATGCAGCATGCCGATCACTTCCGCGCCTTTCTCATAAACCGTGGCGGTATAGAAGTTGTTGATCTCGACATAAGATTCGGGACGTACCGGATGGGCCAATGGACCGGCGTCTTCGGGAAATTGCCGGGCACGCAATGCGCGCACATCCTGAATGCGTTTGACCGCCTTTGAACGCATGTCCGCACTGAAGCATTGATCCCGATAGACCGTCAGTCCTTCCTTCAGGCTCAACTGGAACCAATCCCGGCAGGTTATCCGATTACCGGTCCAATTGTGGAAGTACTCATGGGCAACGATCGCCTCGATCGCCGCATAATCGGCGTCGGTCGCCGTATCGGGCTCGGCCAGAACATATTTCGAATTGAAGACGTTGAGGCTCTTGTTCTCCATCGCCCCCATATTGAAGTCGCTCACCGCGACAATGTTGAAGATATCGAGGTCGTACTCGCGGCCATAAACCTCTTCGTCCCAGCGCATGGATCGTTTGAGACTGTCCATGGCATAGGCGCATTTGGGTTCGTTTCCGTGTTCGACAAAAATGCGCAAGGTGACTTCGCGCCCCGATTGCGTTGTGAACGTGTCTTCGACGCTCGCCAGATCACCCGCCACCAATGCGAACAGATACGACGGCTTGGGAAACGGGTCGTGCCAGACGGCTTCGTGCCGGCCATCGGGAAGATCGCTCTGAGAAACGCGGTTGCCGTTGGACAACAGAACGGGAAAGCTCGATTTGTCGGCACGCAATGTGGTCTTGAAGACCGACAGGACGTCCGGGCGGTCGGGATAAAAAGTGATCCGCCGGAAGCCTTCCGCCTCGCATTGCGTACAGAAGGTCTGGCTGGAAATGTACAGTCCTTCCAGTTTCGTATTGGCGGACGGCTTGACCGCGACCCTGGTCTTGAGAACGAACTCCTCCGGAACGTCCGATACGCTCAACCCGGACGGGGAAAGGACGTAGCGGTCCGAGCCGATCGCTTCGCCATCGAGCTGGATGTCCAACAATTCCAATTCGTCGCCGTCGAGTTCGAAAACGTCGCTTTTTTCCGCATCGGGATTGGCGCGAACCGACAACTCGGTTTCAACGACGGTCCGATCCGGCTGAAGTTCGAATACCAGGTCAACGGATACGATTCGAAAAGCCGGCGGAGAATAATCCGCCAATCGAATTTCCTTTGGTGCCTCTGAACGAGCGGCTGGCGACGCATTTGTCATTTCGGGGTCAGATTCCTCACTTAGGCGACTACACCGTCGTAGATCAATTTACAGCCAGTCAGAAACAAAAACAGATAGCAAACGCGGTAAAACAGCCGTTCGCTGACACGTTTGTGCAGCCATATGCCAAGCCCCATGCCAACGGGAACCAATGGCAACAGAATTAAGGACGTTCCCAGATTTTCGCCGGACAACTGCCCGAGCCAACCGTACGGCAGCAGCTTGACGTAGTTGACCCCGGTGAAAAAGATGACGGTCGTCGCCTGGTACACGGTGCGGTCCAGTTTTTGCGGCAACAGGTACATATTGATCGGCGGCCCGCCGGCGTGGGCGACGAAGCTTGTGAACCCGGCCAGCGTGCCGCACGCACGGCCGACCCAGGTTTTCGGCGAACCGAAACCCTGATTGCGTGCCTTCAGCCAACAGTAGGCCGGAAACATCACGGCGATCGAACCGATCAGCAAGCGGATGAAATCAGCGTCAAGGTACCGGAACGTGGCGGTTCCGAGGACGATACCGAGTACGGCGGCGGGAAAAATGATCATCAGGTGCCGCACACTCCATTTCCGCCAATAGGCCCAAAGGCCGAACAGGTCCATGCAGCACAGTATGGGCAACATGATGGCGGCCGCCTGCACCGGGGATATCACCAGGGCCATGAGCGGTACGGCCATACTGCCCAGGCCGCCGCCAAACCCTCCCTTCGATATGCCGGTAATGACGACTGCGGGAACCGCAGCGAGAAGAAAGACCGGATCGATGAGCACGAATCAGCTCGCCCGCACCGAACCGGTGCGTCTGTTTTCGATATCCGTTTTGAAGAAATGGTCGGAGCGAGTGGATTCGAACCACCGACCCCCACACCCCCAGTGTGGTGCGCTAACCAGGCTGCGCCACGCTCCGACCGTGTGTAAATCCGTCCCTTGGGACGTCACGGCGGCAATATAACCACGGCAATCGGCCCAGGCAATGCTCCGGTGGCAAAATCCCACTCGATCGGGGCCTTAATTGCCCTGGGACTTGGACAAGAGATTTCTGACTTTTTGCAGATCTTCCAAAACCGCAGAAATCTCGCCTTTTTGCACGACGCTTAAGCTTCCGGTTCCGTTGCCCTCCGGCGACGCTTTGGTGCCTTCCGCCGGCGTTTCCGACGTGTTGTCGAGAACGATGCTGGCATCCGACAACAAGGACTTCACGCCGTTTTCGCGCAGCATCTTCTGCACGCCCTTGATGGTATATCCGTCAGTGTAAAGCAGGCTTTGAATGCGCCGCAGAAGCTCGATGTCGTCGGGGCGGTAATAGCGCCGCCCCCCGGCACGCTTCAGCGGTTTGATGTGCGAGAATTTGGTTTCCCAGAAACGCAACACATGTTGCGGGATATCCAGCTCCTTGGATACTTCACTGATTGTGCGAAAAGCTTCGGGAGACTTTCCGCCGCGGCGACCACCGTGGTCGACGCCCGCGTTCTCTGACATAGCCTATTCTGCCGCCTTGCTGCTGAGCATGCGATTGATGCGATCCTTGAGTACGTGAGACGCCCGGAAGATCAACACCCGCCTGGGCAAGATCGGCACCTCGTCACCGGTTTTCGGATTTCTTCCGACTCGCCCGCCTTTGCTTCGGACTTGGAAGCTGCCAAAGGATGAGATTTTGACCGTTTCGCCCTTTACGAGATTGTTGACGATCTCATCGAGCACGGATTCGACAAGTTCAGCCGATTCGTTTCGCGACAGTCCAACTTCCTGGTAAACAGCTTCGCTGAGTTGTGCGCGCGTGACGGTATTGCCAGCCATGAGTCCTCCACCTGCAAGACGGCAACCCTAGCGCGACGGTAGAAAGCCGTCAATATCAATGGGATAAAGCATGATCTTTATGTGCGTCAGGGAGCCCCAACGACACACACGTTGGCTTACCAGCGCGCCAAACACGATCCCCAGGTGAAACCGCCGCCCATGGCTTCCATCAGAACGATATGGTTCTTTTGGATACGGCCGTCCTGAACGGCCTCGGCCAAGGCAAGAGGAACCGATGCCGCCGAGGTGTTGCCGTGCCGGTCCACGGTGACGACGACGCGCTCGGCCGGCAGACTTAGTTTTTTCGCGGTGCCGTCGAGGATACGTTTGTTGGCCTGATGGGGAACAAGCCAGTCGATG
The DNA here is from genome assembly GCA_028277845.1 of Sneathiellales bacterium. Classification (GTDB taxonomy): domain Bacteria; phylum Pseudomonadota; class Alphaproteobacteria; order JANQFL01; family JANQFL01; genus JANQFL01. The sequence continues at coordinate 13,666 of JANQFL010000060.1, read as the reverse complement.
TCGTTCGGCGTCATGTCATTTGCCGACAGCGCCTCGTGCACAACGGCGCTCAAATTGGTAACGGCGTGCCGGAAGACCTCCCGCCCCAGCATGCGCAAATGGCCGGTTGTCTGGGTCGAGGACGGCCCGCCGTCGACATAGAGCATGTCGTGTTTCGTGCCATCGGCATGAAGATGGGTACTCAGGATGCCACGGTCCTGCGGCGTGCCCGTTGCCTCCGCCGCACTAAGAACGACTGCGCCGGCGCCGTCACCAAACAGCACGCAGGTGGTGCGGTCCTCCCAGTCCAGGATCCGGGAAAACGTCTCCGCGCCGATGACCAGGGCGTTCTTCGACTGTCCCGCCCGAACGAAATTGTCCGCCGTGGCCAACGCATAGATGAATCCGGTACACACGGCTTGTACGTCAAATGCAGGAAAACCGGTGATCCCCAGTGCAGCTTGAACCGTCGTTGCCGTCGCCGGAAACGTTTCGTCCGGAGTCGCGGTCGCCAGCACGATCAGGTCGATTTCGGATGCGCTCGTGCCGGCCGAATCCAGCGCACGCTGCGCCGCATTGAGTGCCAGATCGGAGGTCTTCTCGCCGTCGGCCGCGATGTGCCGTTGGCGGATTCCCGACCGGCTGACGATCCACTCGTCGCTGGTGTCGACGATCCGAGCCATTTCGGCATTGGTCATTACCCGATCAGGTAGATACCCGCCGACACCGGTAATAACGGAACGCCAAACAGTCACGAAATCGCAGCCTTTTGTTGGGGAATGGACTCAATTTTGTATTCGTCGAAGTCGTCCATGATCCGGGCGATCAAGTTCTGTTCGACCATGTTGACCGCCAGAGTCACAGCGTTGGCGAAACCGAGGCCGTCGGTTCCGCCGTGGCTCTTCACCGCGATTCCGTTAAGTCCGAGGAAAACGGCACCGTTGTGCGTACGCGGGTCGAGGCTGTCGCGCATGGAGCGCAAAGCATTCCGTGACAGGAGATAACCCAGCTTGGCCAGCAATGATCCACGGTAGGACGATTCGAGCGACCGGATGAACATGCGCACGGCGCCTTCGGCTGTTTTCAGGGCGACATTGCCGGTAAAGCCGTCAGTCACCACCACATTGGTGGTGCCTTTGGTGATGTCGTCGCCTTCGACAAATCCGTAGAAGTCGAACGGCATGGCGGCAGAGCGCAAAATATGTGCCGCGTTTTTAACCGTTTCATTGCCCTTGAGGTCCTCGACGCCGACATTGAGCAGGCCGACCGTGGGAGCATTGACACCTTTGACGGCCCGGAAAAAGTCCGCTCCCATCAAAGCAAACTGGATGAGGTTGTCTTCGCTGCATTCGATGTTGGCGCCCAGGTCGAGCATGACGCATTCACCCCGTAACGTCGGGATGAAGGTCGACAGGGCGGGCCGTTCAATGCCCGGAAGGGTCTTGAGGACCACCTTGGACATCGCCATCAGCGCGCCGGTGTTGCCGGCGGACACGATGCCGTCCGCGGCGCCGTTTTTGACGGCGTCGATCGCCAGCCGCATGCTTGTATTGCGGCCTTTTCTCAGGGCTTGGCTTGGCTTGTCCGCGTCGGCTACGGATTCGGTCGTGTGCTCGACGGAGCAGACATCGGACAATCCAGGATATTTCGCGATAAGCGGCGTGATTCGGTCTTGATCGCCGAACAGGATGAAACGGGCTTGGCGCGCACGTTCGTGGGCGATGGCCGTTCCTTCGACAACGATCTCAGGCGCATCATCGCCACCCATGGCATCGAGGGCGATTGTCGCTGGATTTGACAAAGGAACGGTTCCGGTCCTGTTGAAACTAAATGTCGTCGCTGACGTCGACGACTTCACGCCCCTTATAATGTCCGCATGCGCCGCAAACATGGTGCGGACGCATCAACTCACCGCAGTTCGGGCATTCGACGCGGGCCGAACTCGAAAGGGCGTCGTGCGAGCGGCGCATGTTCCGTTTCGACGTGGTCGTCTTTTTCTTGGGTACAGCCATGATTTACTCTTTCAACCTCAACAATTGCGAGTTTGCGTATTTCCAGATTGTGACAAGGCGCTCGCTCAGAGTGCTAACTATTCCTACTTGTGGTTTCAGTCAACCGTCTGAGCACTGAAAACGGGTTGTCGCGTTCGGTGTTCCGGGATTCCGCCGTGGGCTCATTATTGTCGTTGAGCAACGAATACTCCGGCACTTCTTCCAGGCGAATGCCCTCCTTGCGCGGGTACGGATCCAGTGCAAGGGCCAAAAACTCGACGACGAATTGGCCGGCATCAAAGCGATTGCCGTGCATTTGCTCCGGCGGGTCATCGTTCTCAATGATGACATCGACGTCGGAAACGGCAGTTGGCGGCTCGTTTTCACCGTCTTTGTCCGCCGGTTCGAATACAAGATGGAATGTTTCCGTGATTGTGTTTTTTACGGGTTCAAGCGTCACGACGCAGGTCTGTTGCACGTCCGCCCCGTACGTGAACTCCGCTCGTACGGCGCCTGACTTGATCCGCTTCAAACGTACGGACGCTTCGAGGCGATCCAACGACGCCAGATCAAACGCGAGCGCAACTTTCCGGCGCTCTTCGTGATCGGCCGAAAAGGTCTCAGTGCGTTCGTCACCAAAGCGAAGATCATCAACCGCAATCACGCGGCTGAACCCAGCTTCCGCTTGCGTCCCAGTCATAATCAACCTGAAGGTTTCTGTAGCGATCGGACGATCTTTGACACCAAATTCGTCCGATCCTAACGGCCGGATAATTGGGCGACCGTAAGAACCGGCGGACAATAGTCGGATGATTCCTTTCCGTCAACGTCCTAGACAGCCTTTTTTCGCCTGTTTCTCGACAAAAACAGGCCTGGACCGATTGGCCAGTCACGCCGGAAATATCGCCCGCAGCGGCCATCGGGACCTATGACACGGTCTTGAAATTTGCGTTTCCGGCAAGAAACGCGGCAACGGCCATTTCGGACATATGTTGACGTTGATTGAGGACGTAGGTCCTCATGAAGGCAACGTCGTCGTCGGATGGCGTCACGGTGCCGTAAAGATTGCGCCGCAGCGCATCATCCATAGCGGTTTCGTCGTTGATCGCCTGATCGTAGGCGGCAACGTGGCCGTAGAACGATTGCGCCATGACCTTCACCTTCTTGCCGACACTCAGGTCACCGACGCCCATTTCCCGCAGCGATTGATCCAAATCGGCGAACATGACGTCAAAGACATCCTGCGACAGGGTATCGACCCCGTCCTCCTCTTTGAGCCGGTGCAGCACTAGAAAAACGTGGAGGACAATCAACTCAAAGCGGCCATCCAACGTATCGGGCACTCCGCGCTCGCGGTAGAACACGGGCGATCGCGCTTGTTCGACGATTTCCGTATAAAGCCGGTGCGCTTCGGATGAGTACGCCTTGCCGGGAAAAAGCTTGGTCAGGATCATCGGGATGGGTAATATCCGTGGCAATTTTGTAGGTTAAGACAAATGCGGATGTCGCCCCGTTTCCATATGGGAGGCGTCGGCGACTAAGTATCATGGAACCTTCTCGAATGGCGACTCCGGACTTGCGCTCCAGTGTATTGCGAGCCGCGACAGTTTTGCTGATATGCGGCTTGGCGCTGTCGGCCTGCGCCACGCGCACGCATGTCGCCGGTTATGTTCCGGACGATGACCTCATCGCACAGATCGAACCGGGCAAGCAAAAGCAAACGGACGTCAAGCGCATATTGGGCTCGCCCTCCAGTCTGGCCTCATTCGAATCGCACAATGACACGTGGTATTACATCTCAAGCAAGACAGAGACTATTGCATTCCTGAGCCCGGAAATCGTCGAGCGCTCGGTCGTCGCCGTGGATTTCGATGACAACGGTGTCGTCAAACAGGTCCGGCGCTTCAATCTCGAAGACGGCGAAGATATCGAGATGGTCGACCGCATTACCCCGACCCGTGGCAAGGAGCTTGGGTTTTTCGAACAGATGTTTGGTAATTTCGGCCGCTTCAACAAGTAGCCGCCGATCACCTTAAGATGCGGCAGCGGATCGTCACGCTACCTATGGTCATAACCTGCCGATTTAAAACCGTCGGTAATCGCCTGAATTCCGGCGAATCCAACACGCAGTAAAAAAATTCTTGCACTGTCTTGCATACCCGACGAAGATATTTTAGGCATAAAATGTTTGGTAACTAAACATTTTAACTTGCTTTTTTTGGCTTCGGAGTGCCCCGAGTATCCGTAGGGGAATTGGGGGTTTAGCTCTCACTGAAGGTTCAGTACTATCCGAAGGGGCTTCACGGCTTAATCGTCCGGGATCAAATGCCGGACACCATGGGAGGAACACTGCAATGAAACTCAAGCTGATCGGGATGGCTTCTGCCCTGGCGCTTCTTGCGTCTCCGGCCATCGCTCAGGACTCTGTGAAAATCGGATTTGTCACGACCTTGACGACCGGCGCCGGCGTCATCGGTAAGGACATGCGCAATGCCGTCGAATTGGCATTGGATCACATTGGCCATGAGATGGCGGGTAAGAAGGTCGAGGTCATTTACGAGGATGATGGCTTCAAACCGGAAATCGGCAAACAAAAGACCGAGAAACTGGTCAAGAAAGACAAAGTCGATTTCGTCGCCGGTTATATCTGGTCGCACGTCCTGCTCGCGTCGCGCAACGTGCCGCTGAAGAACAAGACTTTCCTCATCAGCTCGAACGCAGGCCCCTCGCCGCTGGCCGGCAAGCTCTGCCACAAGGACTTCTTCTCGACCTCCTGGCAGAACGACCAGACTCCCATGGCGATGGGTGAAGTGCTCAATCAGCGCGGTATCAAGAACCTGTACATCATGGCGCCGAACTATGCGGCCGGTAAGAACATGGTGGCCGGCGTCAAGCGCACCTTCAAGGGCAACATCACCGGTCAGGATATGACCAAGTTCCCGGCCCAGCTGGACTTCTCGGCCGAGTTGGCCAAGGTCCGCGCCGCCAAGCCCGACGCGCTGTTCGTCTTCTATCCGGGCAAGCACGGCGCCCAGTTCATGAAACAGTACTCGCAGGCCGGCTTGAAGGATCAGGTTCCGCTCTACACGGTGTTCACCGTGGATTCGATCAGCCTGCCGCGTCTCAAGGACTTGGCGGAAGGCAGCCTGATGACCCAGTTCTGGGCACCTGATCTGGACAACGCGGCCAACAAGAAGTTCGTCGCGGACTTCAAGGCCAAGAACGGCACCTACCCGTCGTTCTACGCCGCGCAATCCTACGACACGATCATGCTGATCAAGAGCGCCGTCGAGGCCGTCAGCGGAGATCTCGGCAACCGGGCCGGCATCCGCGCCGCCATGCGCCAGGCCAACTTCGATTCGATCCGTGGCAAGTACTCCTACGGCAACAACCACTTCCCGATCCAGAACTTCTATCTGCGTCAGGTGGTGAAGGATTCCGAAGGCAAGTTCACCACCAAGATCGTCAGCACGGTCTACGAAAACCATCAGGACACCTACGCCAAAGACTGCAAGATGTCCTGGTAAGGGCCAACAGACCCGTTGCGAAGGGGCGTCTCTTCTGACGCCCCTTCCGCATACCCCCATGTCCTCACAGAAAAAAGCTGGCTAGACCCATGAACTGGATTCTGCTCTTTGAGCAGTTCCTCAACGGGTTCCAACTGGGCATCCTTCTGTTCCTCCTCGCGGCGGGGCTGACCCTGGTGTTCGGTATCATGGACCTGATCAACCTGGCCCACGGCTCCCTCTACATGATGGGTGCCTACTTCATGGCCACGTTCGTCGGCTGGACCGACTCCTTCATGCTCGCGGCATTGCTGACCCTGCCCGCCTGTCTCCTGCTCGGCGTGGTGGTCGAGGTGGTGACGCTCAGGCGGCTCTACGACCGCGATCATCTGGATCAGGTCCTGGCGACGTTCGGATTGATTCTGTTCTTCGACGAATTCGTCCGCCTGATCTGGGGGCCCGCCGGCCTCGACGTGCCGCTGCCGGACTTCCTCGAAACCAGTTTCGAGATCCTGCCGGGCGTTCCCTATCCGACCTACCGGCTGGCCATCATTCTGACCGGATTGCTGATCGCCCTGTTCCTGTACATTCTGGTGACCAAGACACGGATCGGCATGCGCATCCGTGCCGGCGCCTCGAACCGGGAAATGATCGGCGCGCTGGGCATCAACATCCAGATGCTGTTCACGCTGGTGTTCGGACTGGGCGCCGTTCTCGCCGGTTTCGCCGGACTGATGGCCGCCCCCATCTTCACCGTCGAAATCGGCATGGGGGCCAACATTCTCATCCTGGCTTTCGTCGTCATCGTGATCGGCGGCATCGGCTCGATCCGCGGGGCGTTCATTGCCTCACTGGTGGTCGGCATCATCGACACGATCGGCCGGTCCTTCCTGCCCGATCTCTTGGACCTGTTCCTCGATGAAGTGGCGGCAAGCACCGCGGCACCGGCGATCTCGTCGATGATGACCTATATCCTGATGGCCGTCATCCTGACGTTCCGGCCCCAGGGCCTGTTTCCGCCAAGGGGGGCCTGATCCATGACGCTCAGCCTGCGTACGATCGTTCCCGCCGCCGTTCTGGTCCTGCTCGGCCTCGTGCCCGTTATCGCGGGCGCCATCGACGAACCGTTCTATATCGACCTGTTTTCCCGCATGCTGATTCTGGCGATCGGCGCCAGCAGTCTGAATTTGCTGCTGGGCTATGGCGGCATGGTCAGTTTCGGCCACGCCGTGTATCTCGGTATCGGCGCCTATGTCGTCGGCATATTTTCGTTCCATTCGGTGGAAGACGGCATCGAATGGATGGCCAGCGGTTACGTGCAAATACCAGCCGCGTTGATTGCATCGGCCGTCTTCGGACTGATCATCGGCGCCATCAGCCTCCGCACCCGCGGGGTCTATTTCATCATGATCACGCTGGCCTTTGCCCAGATGGTCTATTTCCTGGGTGTCGGCATCGAATACTACGGGGCCGACGACGGCCTGACCCTGTACGGGCGCAGCGAATTCGGCGATTGGCTCGACCTCAACGAGTCCAGCACGTTGTACTATGTCTGCTTCGTCGCCCTGCTCCTCACCCTGTTCGTTTCCTACAAGCTGATCAATTCGCGCTTCGGCATCGCGATACGGAGCATCAAGTCCAACGAACGGCGGACCCGGGCGATCGGCATTCCCTCTTACCGCTACCGCCTGACCTGCTTCGTCATCGCCGCGACGATCTGCGGCTTCGCCGGCGCATTGCTGGCCAACCGCACGGATTTCGTCAGTCCCGACATGATGCATTGGACCCGGTCCGGCGACCTGATCATCATGGTGGTCCTGGGCGGCATGGGCACCCTGTTCGGGCCGCTTCTGGGTACGGTCGGGTTCCTGCTGGTGGAGGAAATCCTGTCCAGCTACACCGAGTACTGGCAGCTGTTCTTCGGTCCGTTGCTGATCCTCATCGTCATTTTCGGCAAGGGCGGCATCGACGGTCTCATACAGGCCCTGGCAAATCTGGTTGAACGCAAACCGAAGGCCGCCGCACAAAGCCGGGACGGAGCGTGACGATGCTGGAAGTCAAGGGAATGCAGAAGCGTTTCGGCGGCATCGTCGCGACGGACAACGTGCACATCGATGTCGTCAAAGGCGAAATCCACGCCATTATCGGACCCAACGGCGCCGGCAAGACCACACTGATCAATCAGTTGAGTGGTGAAATGAAGTCGGACACCGGTACGGTTCTGTTCGACGGAAGCGACATCACCCGGGAAAGCGCCTCAAGCCGATCGTTGTTGGGGCTTGCCCGCTCGTTCCAGATCACCAGTATCTTCCAGGACTTCACCGCCGAGGATAACGTGGCGCTCGCCGTCCAGGCGCACGACGGCCATTCCTTCCGGTTCTGGAAGCCGGCCCGTTCGGACGCGCGGTTGCGGCAGCCGGCGCGGACAGCATTGGAAAAAGTGGGATTGGCCGAGCGTGCCGACATCGTCGCGTCCAACCTCAGTCACGGTGAGCAGCGTCAGTTGGAAATTGCCATGGCCTTGGCCACCCAGCCGAAGATGCTGTTGCTCGATGAACCCATGGCGGGCATGGGCACCTTGGAGTCGGGCAGGATGGTCGACACCTTGAAGTCCCTCAAGGGGGACATCACCATCCTGTTGATCGAGCACGATATGGATGCCGTATTCGCCCTGGCCGACCGTATTACCGTTTTGGTGTACGGGCGCGCGATCGCCACGGGTTCTCCCGACGAAATCCGCGCAAACGAGGATGTCCGCCAGGCCTATCTCGGAGATGACCATGCCTGAGGACCGGACAAAGGGACCGCTCCAATGCTGAAGGTGGACTCAATCGAAACCTATTACGGGCAGAGCCAGATCCTGTTCGGCATGTCGTTGCTGGTCGAGGCCGGCCAGGTGGTCACGCTGATGGGCCGGAACGGCATGGGCAAGACCACGACGATCCGCTCGATCATGGGGCTGACGCCGGCACGCAGCGGCACCATCACCTTTATGGGTGACGACATCCACGCCCAGGCGTCCTACCGCATCGCCAAGGCCGGAATCGGTCTTGTCCCCGAGGGCCGCCAGATTTTCCCCAACCTGTCGGTGCGGGAAAACCTCCTGGCCGCCGCCGACCTGAAGACCCAATCGGACAATCCGTGGACGTTGGATCGCGCTGTGGAGTTATTCCCACGCCTGGCTGAGCGGTTCGGCAGCATGGGCGATCAGCTCTCGGGCGGCGAGCAACAGATGTTGGCCATCGGCCGGGCGCTGATGACAAACCCCAAACTCCTGATTCTGGACGAAGCGACCGAGGGTCTGGCGCCACTGATCCGCGCGGAGATTTGGCAGTGCCTGGCCAATCTGAAAAAGGAAGGTCAGTCCATTCTGGTGATCGACAAGAACATCGATGCCTTGGCGAATATCGCGGACCATCATTTCATCATTGAAAAAGGCAAAATCGTCTGGGACGGGACGTCGCCGGAGCTACTTGCGGACGAAGATCTGCAACACCGGTATCTGGGCGTCTGATCGAATTTTTTCAAGGATTTCAGTTGCTGAATAAAGTTAACAATAACAGTAAATTGAAACAAATATTTCTTAAATAAGATCAATAGTAAACGCGGGTCAAATTCTTGGCCGCGCACACCCTTTGTTAACAGTTCGGTCATACATTCGGACCGTGAGGGGTCCGCGATGTGGCGGGCTGTCGCGATTTTGTATGACCAACCTCAGGTGATTGCCAAAAAATGGAACGTTCATCCAAGCACGCAACGAATTGGGGAACATTGGGTCAAGGGACTGCTACGGTGCATTATCGTGATACGGAAAACCAGGCTGTAAGCTTCGCGCGTCAGGCGCTCGGTTTGATGAAAAGCTATCGGGTCATCGCCAACCCGCGCAACTACATGATCTGGTACGACTATTGTTCGGGCCATAATCCGGGACTGAAACGCGCGATCGACACACTGATCGACAAAGGCACGGTCATCAATTCCGCTGCCTGCGACGAAATCTACTCCGAGTTCTACAACGCGGATCAGGAAGGCGCGATCATTCGGGAAACCAGTACCCGGATCCAGGAAAACCTGGGTCAGGTGCTGGAGATGATCTCCGATGCCAATGACGGCGTCGTGAAGTACGGAGACGCTTTGCAGTCGTTCAGCGGCAAAGTCGAGGCCGGAGCCGCCGGGGAAGACTTGCGCTCTCTCGTCGAGGATATGCTGCGCGACACCCGCGACATGGAAGAGCAGAACAAGGTTCTGCGCAACCAGCTGGACAGTTCGGCCAAGGAAATCGATACCTTGAAAACGGACCTGGACGACTTCCGGCGCCAGGCCATGACCGACGTTCTCACCGGTGTCGCCAACCGCTCGTGCTTCGATACCAAGCTGCAGGAATGGGCGGAAGAAGCCGGCGAAACGGGCATCGAGTTGTCCCTGGTGATGGCGGACATCGATTTCTTCAAGAAATTCAACGACACGTGGGGTCACCAGCTCGGCGATCAGGTGCTCAAGCTGGTTGCCGCGACCATGACCGATTGCGTCAAGGGCCAGGACGTCGTCGCCCGTTACGGCGGTGAGGAATTTGCCATCATCCTGCCGAATACGGGGTTGAAGGACGCCGTGACGGTGGCCAACAACGTCCGCAAAACGATTTCCACCAAGAACCTCAAGAACAAGAAAACCGGCGAGGACTTCGGCAAGATCACCATGTCCTTCGGCGTATCGACGTACGATCCCGGCGAGGACCTGGAGAATCTGATCGGCCGGGCCGACAAGGCGCTTTACGGCGCCAAGAAGGGTGGACGCAATCGGGTGCTTTCGAGCGACCGCGAAGGTGGCCTGTCGATGGGCTATCTCGGCGACACCGACGCGTCGGGCCCCAGTCCCGCCAGTTTGCAATAGGCGCGCATTTCCCGCATTCCAATTTGACGCAGGGTTATCGGGGCGCTCTCAACGAGAGCGCCCTCGTTTTGCTCGAATCGGTGCAAGGCCTTTTATTTCCCGTAAATTTTCCGCCATATAAAATATTCAACCAACTGATCCACGTGGTTTGACAGAGACCGCCGTGGGCGGCACATTCGGACCAAGGCGCAACCAAATTGCGCGCCCTTCCCCAACAACGAGGACTAGGGAGAGCATGTCCGAAGAACAGGAATATCTGGTCACCGAACCCCGTAACCACGTGGTTCAGTTCACCCTCAACCGCCCCAAAGCCTTGAATGCCTTGAACGGCAATGTCGTCAGCGGAATCGCCGAAACCCTGAATGCCGCGCGCGACAACGACGACGTCCGTTGTGTTCTGCTCACCGGCGGAGAAAAGGTCTTTGCCGCCGGAGCGGATATCAAGGAGTTTCCGACGCAGACCGTTTCGGACATATTGTTGGATTCCCGCACGACGCATTGGGAAGCGATTCGCTCCTTTCCGAAGCCGATTGTCGCGGCCGTGAACGGTTATGCCCTTGGCGGCGGTTGCGAGTTGGCCATGCATGCCGACATCATCATCGCCGGTGAAAATGCCACCTTTGGCCAACCGGAGGTCAATCTGGGCATTATTCCCGGTGCCGGCGGCACACAGCGGCTGACGAAGGTCGTGGGTAAGTCGCTGGCCATGAAAATGATCCTGGCGTGTGAATTCATCGACGCCAGGACGGCACTCGACTCCGGCCTCGTGGCCGAAGTGACACCCAAGGAGACGACCATCGAGCGGGCATTGGACCTGGCCGAAACCATCGCGTCCAAACCACCCCTCGCCGTCCGCATCGGCAAACAGGCGGTGTTGAAGGCCTTCGACATGACCCTGGAGAATGGCCTGGAGTTCGAACGACGCGCTTTTGCCACCTTGTTCGGCACCGAGGACAAGGCGGAAGGCGTCGCCGCCTTCGTCGAAAAACGCAAGGGCGACTTCAAAGGCCGCTAGGACGGAAACATGGACTTCGAAACAATCCAATACGATGTCGACCGGGGTGTCGCGACCATCACCCTGGACCGCCCCGATGTGCTGAATTGCTTCACCTCGCAGATGCACAAGGAATTGCGCGAGGCGTTCAAATCCATCACCCGGGACAAGGCCGTGCGCTGCGTGATGATCACCGGCGCCGGGCGTGCCTTCTGTTCCGGCGCGGATTTGAGCCAATCGGATACTCCGGTCAAGGACGGCGCACCGGACCTGGGTGCCGCGATCGAAAAGGACTACAACCGGTTGATCCGGACCATTCGCGGGCTGGAGAAACCGGTGATTGCCGCGGTCAATGGCGTGGCCGCGGGTGCCGGCGCCAACCTTGCACTGATGGCCGACATCGTTCTGGCGGCCCGATCCGCACAGTTCATTCAGGCCTTCGTCAAAATCGGCCTGATACCCGATGCGGGCGGGACCTATGCTCTGCCGCGGCTGCTCGGTTCGGCGCGGGCGCTTGCCGTGGCCATGACCGGCGAGCCGATCACCGCCGAACAGGCCGAAAACTGGGGTATGATCTGGCGCTGCGTCGACGACGACAACCTGATGACGGAGGCCACCGAACTCGCCTGCCGCCTGGCCGCCGGACCGACCAAGTCACTTGGCCTGATCAAGCGTGCCATCGGTGCATCGCTCGACAACAGTCTGGATCAGCAATTGGACCTGGAACGCGACCTGCAGCGGGTTGCCGGACGTACGGGCGACTTCATGGAAGGTGTCGCGGCCTTCCTGCAGAAGCGCCCGGCGGAGTTCAAAGGCAGCTAGCATACAAGTGGCCATGCCGGCTATGGTGTGGCCCCGTGTCGTCAACGTCTATACAGGGACAGGCTGCCTGCGGCCTGGGTGAATTATGAGTGAAGCGTATATCTGTGATGCCATTCGCACGCCGATCGGGCGGTATGGCGGCGCGCTGTCTTCCGTCCGGGCCGATGACCTGGCTGCCGTCCCGATGACGTCTTTGATGCAACGCAATGCCGATGTGGACTGGTCGAAGGTCGACGACGTGATTTACGGCTGCGTCAACCAGGCCGGCGAGGACAACCGCAATGTCGCCCGCATGGGCAGCCTGCTCGCCGGCCTGTCCAGTGACGTTCCCGGCGCCACCGTCAACCGTCTGTGCGGATCCGGCATGGAAGCGACCGGCGCGGCGGCGCGGGCGATCAAGACCGGCGAAGCCAATTTGATGATTTCCGGTGGTGTCGAGAGCATGAGCCGGGCGCCGTTCGTGATGGGCAAGGCGGAAACACCGTTCTCGCGCAAGGCCGACATCTACGACACGACCATCGGCTGGCGTTTCATCAATCCCAAGATGAAAGCCGACTACGGCGTCGATTCCATGCCGGAAACCGCCGAAAACCTGGTGGAGGAGCGGCAGATCAACCGGGAAGACCAGGATGCCTTTGCCTATCGCAGCCAGCAGCGTACCGCGGCGGCGCAGGCAGCCGGACGGTTTGACGATGAACTCGTTTCCGTGACCATTCCCAAGCGCAAGGGCGACCCCGTTGTCATCGATACGGATGAACACCCGCGCGCCGGCACCACAATGGAGGCCCTTGCCAAGTTGCCCGCCCCGTTCCGCGACGGCGGCACCGTGACGGCGGGCAATGCATCCGGCGTGAACGACGGTGCGTGTGCGCTTTTGCTGGCCTCCGAGAAGGCGGTGTCGGAGTACGGATTGACGCCGAAAGCCCGCATTCTGGCCACATGCAGCGCCGGCGTGCCGCCAAGAATCATGGGCATCGGGCCGGCGCCCGCCACGCGCAAGGTTCTCGAAGTCACCGGTCTGACCCTCGACGACATGGACGTGATCGAGCTGAACGAAGCCTTTGCCGGGCAGGCGCTTGCGGTATTGCGTGATCTGGGTATTCCCGATGACGCCGAACACGTCAATCCCAACGGCGGGGCCATTGCTCTCGGTCACCCCCTCGGCGCCTCCGGCGCCCGCCTCGTGACGACGGCCATGTACCAACTTCACCGCACCGGCGGCAAATACGCCCTGACCACCATGTGCATTGGCGTGGGGCAAGGTATCGCCATGGTGATCGAACGGGTTTAGAGCAGTTCCTCTTTAGATGGAATCCATTCTGTTTCTCGAGCGGCCTGCCAAGAAACGCACATGGCCACCAGGAAGACGGGGCAGCGCGATGCCGGGCATCGCGCAAGCCGTCTGACGCCGTGGGGGGCGGCCGCTCGGAAACCCGGAGGGACGGGCGTATTGGCGCCAATACGCTCCGTCAGAATGCTTCCAT
>JANQFL010000026.1 GCA_028277845.1 Sneathiellales bacterium | reverse complement strand
CGCCCCCCACGGCGTCAGACGGCTTGCGCGACCTCTCTTCGCCCGCCGAAGCGGGCTTCGCGAAGGCGGGTGCCCGGCATCGCGCGGCCCCGTCTTCCTTGTGGATGAGCAGGCCGCTCGAGAAACAGAATGGATTCCATCTAAAGAGGAGCTGCTCTAGGTTCGGTCATTGATGAACAACCGGTCCCACGGACGTTCGACCGGGTCCCACGAAGGGTGCACCAGCCGAACGCCGCAGGATTTCATTTGAACCTCAAATTTCTAGGCGGCTTCCTGCATTGGCTTGTCCGAGAGCCAGCCGCGTAACACCGCTGTCGTCTCTTTCGGCCGTTCGATCGACAACAGATGGCCGGAGTTGGGAAAGATCGAAATCAGCGCACCCGGAATGGTGTCGGCCATTTCCTGATGCGTGGCGACAGGCGTGAGGATGTCGCCATCTCCGACCATGATGGCCGTTGGGCACCGGATCGTTTTGAGGACGTCGTGATAGCCGCCGCGTTTCATCATGGCGATCTGATGCTGACGGAATGTGTAGTGTCCTATTTCGTATGCCTGTTTCATGAGCTCTTCAATGAGTGCGACGTCGTCGAGCCGGTCGGGATGGACGAAACGGGGAATGAACTCGCGCCACATGGTTAGGAAACCCCGTTTCTCGGACTTCCGGATCATATGCCAACGCCTTGCCGTCACGTCCGGAAGCTCCGGATCGGCCGTTGTTCCGATGAGAGCCAGGCCTGTTACGCGTTCCGGCGCTTTGCGGATGATCTCGAACGCCAAATATCCACCCATGGACGACCCGACCAAAGCGAACCGGTCAGGCGCATCTTTCAATATATCCTCGGCGATGGGTGTCAGATCATCATATGCCGGTAACGGTGCAACCCAGCAGTCGGCGATATCCTCAAGGCCGGCAATCTGATCCCGCCACATTGTGCTGTTGCAAGCGAGTCCCGGGACGAACAGGATATGTGGTTTGTCGTGCATTGAAACCCTCCGTGTAGATGACACAGAAAGTATTATGAATGCACTGTATGGTAGATAAACCCTGGTGCGTCAGGACCTAACGTAGAGTATTAATTGTTCGCTGCTACCACCGCACTGCGTGAGGTTAAGAGGCTCGTGCTGTTCAACACCTGAGTGCAAAGCGCCTGCGGGCCGACCTGACATCCGCCAATGATGGTGCCGTCCGATCAACTCGCCTTTTTCCGTTCCTCGCCGCCACCATAGACGGTGGGTTTCATATTCGGGCCTTTGGGTCCATCGGGGTCGGGTGGCGTCGGGCGATAGTGGGCTGGAATGTCGCCTTGAGCCTCTTTTCGGGTGCGGGCCTGGGACGGCGTTTCCAACTGTTCCGCGGCCGCCAGTGCGGCTTTCCGGTCAACCGGCTGAGGATGCAGATCGTTCGGCACAGGCATCATGGAGGCGTGGTAGTACGCCATCTTCTGCTTCGCCGGATCCAGCTTGTGTTCCAGATTGAGGTCGCGCTGATTGGTGCCTTTCGGTGGCTCGACACAAACCCCTTCGATCACTTCGAAATCGAACCACCACTTCTTGGTTGGATTGCGTTTCCCCTTCTGCAGCCAGTCGTCGAGCTTGACGGCAATGGGAACGAGTACCGGTTTGAGCCAACGGGCATTGATACCGCACCAACTGGCCATGCGCTCCAGCAACGGGCCATCCGCGGTCACGACTTTGTTGAGCGGGCACGTCTTCATGCACCGGCCGCATGCCGACCCCTTTGCGTTGGTCAGGCGGTAGCGGGCGCAGCGCTCGACGTCCGGCTTCCAGGTTTCGTAGCCGTTGAACATGATTTTGTCGCCCCACGGAATGGCATCGCAGGGACACTCGCGGGCGCACTTCCAGCAGTTGTTGCAAAAATACTGGAGACCGAAATCGATCGGCTTGTCCGGCAGCAAGGGCATGTCGGTCGTCAAAACGACGGATTTGAACCGGGGTCCGACGAACGGATTGAGGACCAGCTCGCCGATCCGCGACATCTCGCCCAGGCCGGCCCAAAGAACGAGCGGAATATGCAGGACATCACTGTCCACGTTGGTTTGCGACCGTGATGCAAACCCCAACTGACGCAGCATGTCGGCCATGACGCCGGCAATTTCGGCGCCGCGCAAATAGGCGCGCATGGATTGAGCGCCCGATATCCAGTCGTCCCCCGACGCACCCTCCATCGTGTCGAATTCCTGATCGATCAGCATGACGACGGCGTATTTGTGATAGGGCTCGATGGGGTTGCCGTCTCCATCGTGCGAGTACCAGGCGTGCCGGGGAATTTCGCAGATACCGGTCAAGTCGGAACCCAGCAGATAGGACAACGATTTCAACGCTCGGGAATTTGCCGCCGGGTCGTCATACGCGGCCGTGTCGGCATTCTCGTTGGTCTCACCGCCCTGAATGGCGACCATCGACCGCATCGGCGCCATCATGCCCATGGTGTGCGGTTGCTTGAAAGCGAAGCGGCTGCGTTCCTTCTGGCTTTTCGCGCCCAGGTCGCCGCGCAGCGCCCGGTCGAAAAACGCCGCCCTTTTGGGGACCCGAGGGACCTCGTCATCCAGAATGAGCGTCGTCGGCCGATCGACACGCTTGACCGTTTCCATGGCGTAATTGCTTAGGTGCGTAGCCCGCTTGGAACGGCGGTTGCGTTCGCGTCCCGACGTCGCACCGTTTTGTCCAAACCAGTACGGCAGGCCTTTGGAGTTCAGGGCTTTGTCCGACAGAGGGCGATCGGGTTCGAGCGCATAGGCCGTCGTTACCACGGCGACCGCGAATCCCCCGTCCAGGAACGGATTGCGCAACGTTTCGCCATCCCGCACGGCAAGGCCGGCCAAAACCGCCAGGCGGTCCGCGTCGACGGCGCTTTGGCCTTCGACGTGCGCCTGTGCGGAAAACCCCATGGTGTTGATGTGACGCGACAGGCAGACCGCGATGGCGCCGGCCCGCTGGGCCGCGGCGTCGCCAAGGGCCGGTTCGATCCAGTTCCTGGCGGGGTTGTCGGCTTCCGGGATGCGCCCGTGGGCAACCAATACGACAACAGCGAATTCATGATCGGCCTGATCGGGTTCCTGGTTCCAGGCCGCGGCGGGTATGCGGCAGATGCCCACTTGATCGGCATTCATGAAATAGGCGTATCCCTTGACGTCCATCATGCGCCTGTGCGGGTCGTCGGGAACGGGCGCTTCGGACGGCGCCGGATCGTCGACCGCGTGCTGCGCGAACAAGCCAAGATATTGGCGCAAGGCGTTCTGCAACGGATTTGTGCCGGGCGAAGCGTCTTGTGTCGTCGATGATGGCAGGCGCGCCGATTCGGATTGGATCAGCGAGTCGTCCCTCGGTAGCGTTTCAAGCGGAAAGGGGCCGAGATGATACGGCCGATGCTCAGCCGCGGTACGAAACAACATTGTGATCCTCCTGCCGGCCGCCGGTCCGCGGACAATCTGAATTCCGATGATGTGCCGCGTGGCACACGGATCGTGTCCGATTCAATCGCGTTTCCCCGACCGCCTTGTATTCAGCGCTTTTCCCCAAGGGAATTAATCAAGAATAGAACGGAGTACAGCTCCGGCGCCATAAAAAGCGCGTCATCGGCATTCGATTGACGAAGAGCGCTCCAGCGCGCGGGCGATTGTCAACGGGATGATGCGGGTTCGGGTTTTTCGAACCGGATATTGCCGTTTCGGATGCGGACACCATCTGAATTGCGCCGAACGTCCTGGGAGACACGCTGCCCGGTGCTTCCGTCGATCGCCATCGTTTCGCGCGTGATGTCCGTTCCCGACCATTTGCCGCCCCCTTGTCCAAAGGCCATCAGAACCGGCACCAAGTCTCGGCATTTCGCCGTCGGCCGCCCGATTTAGCGTTCCAGCTTCAGCCGCTCATGCCACCCGGCAATGGACTCGTCGGGATATTCATCGAACGTTTTGTCGTGTCCGTCCGTATGCACAGGCACCCAACTCGCCTTCGAGCCCAACATCAGGTGCGTGTGCTCCGGCGGTTGCGGCAGTTCTCCGTCGATGGCGGAGGCAAAGGGATGAATGAGATCCGGCCAACGCGGATCCCACAACCACAAGCCACTGCCGCAAATAGTGCAAAAGCGGCGTTCCGCCGGACTCAATTCGCCCGGGTCGTCCGGGGTTTGCCCCATTCGTGCCCGGTAGATGGTGATGTTGCCGGCGCCCTCCACTTTCAAGCTCTCGGAGTCGCCGGAAAGATTGATGGCATATCCGCCTCCGCCCTGTGTCTTACGGCAAACGGAGCAGTAACACAGGTTGAATGGATACGGATGTGCGGACTCGAGGCTGAATTTCACGGCGCCGCAATGGCAGGAGCCTTTCAACTGCATGATCGTTCCTCCGGCTGGCGAGCGGTCGAATCGCCTTATCACGTGGCGCAATGGGATCTCGGCTGGCCAGGGTCTACATGCGTTTACGTAACTGGTTTAGCACGTCCACCAATTCAGCCTGTTCTCCGGCATCGACGTTTTCGAACGCCTCGCGCGACCACAACGCGTGCGCATGCACCATCGAATCAAACAATTCACGTCCCTTGTCCGTGAGATTGACGAGCGTCCGGCGCCGGTCAGATTGATCGTATTGCCGGACGATAAGCCCTTCGGCGGTCATACGATCGAGCAGAGTGGAAATGTTGCCGGATGTCGAGGCCAGTAGATGACTGGCCAGCGCGCTGACGGTCAGACCGCCGTCGAAACGTGCCAATTGGGACAAGACATCGAACCGGACAAGACTTTGGCCGAACTCGCTCCGAAACCGCTTATCCATGCGGCGGTACAGCGGCATGGTGATCCGGGCAAGCTCCAGCCACAGGCGCAATGGTCGTTCGATCTGTTCTGTCATGGATGTAACGGGTAGGCCTATCTGACGGTACACAAACGGCTCGATTTGGCGGGTGGCGCCGTGCTGACCGTAAAGCCTGTAGCATAGAACCCGGGGCAAAGCATCCGTCTTCGAATCGGCTTCACGAAACCGTACCGAAAAAGGTATCGTAGGCCGACAAGAAACAAGACGTACCGGGAGGAGTTGATGGGTTCGGATCAGTTGCAGGGCGATGTGAGCCCGCGTGACGGCATATCGCATGTGGCGGGCGAAACGACGCAGGCCCTATGGTCTAAAACCATTCCGCAGATGCTGGCCGAAGCCGTCGAACGGTTCGGTGACAGGGAAGCGATCGTCTTCACCGACAAGGGTTTGCGTTGGACATACGCCGATCTGGCCCGGGAAGCCGACCGGCTTGCGGCCGGCCTGTTGGCGCTGGGGCTGGAGAAAGGGGACCGCGTCGGCATTTGGTCACCCAACCGGCCCGAATGGATCGTCATGCAGTATGCGACGGCCCGGGTCGGCCTGGTCCTGGTCAATATCAATCCCGCCTACCGGTTGGCCGAACTGGAGTACGCCCTGAACAAAGTCGGCTGCAAAGCCGTCGTGTTGGCCGAGGCATTCAAGACCAGCGACTATGTCGGCATGATCAATACCCTGGCACCGGAACTGGCGGATAGTCAGCCGGGCCAACTGCAGGCCGCCAAACTGCCGTCTTTGCGAACCGTTGTCCGCATGGGCGACGGTGATACGCCCGGCATGTACCGTTACGACCAGGTGCTGGACATGGGCGGCGCGGAGGAGGCCGGCCGGCTGGATTCCATCACCGCCAGCCTCAACCCCGACGACCCGATCAACATTCAGTTTACCAGCGGGACGACGGGTTCGCCCAAGGGTGCGACGCTGACCCACGCCAATATCGTGAACAATGCCCGCTTCGTGGTCGGCACGATGGCCTTCAGTGAAAACGACCGGCTGTGCATTCCGGTGCCGCTCTATCACTGTTTCGGCATGGTGATGGGGTCGCTCGGCTGCGTCTCCACCGGTGCGGCCATGGTCTTTCCCGGAGAGGCATTCGAGCCCGAAAGCACCTTGCAGACGGTGCAGGACGAACGGTGCACGGCGTTGTACGGAGTGCCGACCATGTTCGTCGCGGCCCTCGAGCATCCGACATTCGATAGCTTTGACTTCTCCTCCCTGCGCACGGGCATCATGGCCGGTGCGCCGTGCCCCATCGAGGTCATGAAACGTGTCATTTCCGATATGAACATGTCGCAGGTCACCATCGCCTACGGCATGACCGAAACCAGCCCGGTGTCGTTCCAAAGCCATGTGGACGATCCCCTGGAGCGTCGGGTGTCGACGGTCGGGCGTATTCATCCGCACGTGGAGGTCAAGGTCGTCGACGCCGAGGGCAACATCGTGCCGGTGGGCACCCAGGGCGAGCTGTGCACCCGCGGCTACTCGGTCATGCGGGGGTATTGGGACGATGACGAGCGTACGGCCGAATCGATCGATTCCGACGGTTGGATGCATACCGGCGACCTGGCCGTGATCGACGGCCAGGGCTATTGCAATATTGTCGGCCGGGTGAAGGACATGCTGATCCGCGGCGGCGAGAACGTCTATCCGCGTGAAATCGAGGAGTATCTGTTCCGCAATCCCAAGGTCCAGGAAGTGCAGGTCTTCGGTGTGCCGGATGAAAAATACGGCGAGGAAATCTGTGCCTGGATCGTGCTGCGTGCGGGCGAGGAACTGAACGAGGAAGAGGTCAAGGAGTTCTGCCGGGGACAAATCGCCCACTACAAGATACCGCGATATGTCCGCTTCAAGGACGCCCTTCCCATGACGGTCACCGGCAAGCCGCAGAAGTTCATCATGCGCGAGCAGATGATCGACGAATTGGGCCTGGAAGTGGCCAAGACGGCCTGAGCCGACTCTGCCTCAGGTCGTCATGGCCGCCTGCAGTGATGCGGCCAGGTCGCCT
The DNA here is from genome assembly GCA_028277845.1 of Sneathiellales bacterium. Classification (GTDB taxonomy): domain Bacteria; phylum Pseudomonadota; class Alphaproteobacteria; order JANQFL01; family JANQFL01; genus JANQFL01. The sequence goes on along the minus strand of JANQFL010000026.1, from coordinate 18,866 downwards.
TTGCGGCGCACGGTGATATCGCCTAGGCCCTGCCAGCGGGCGAGCAGTTCGAGTTCCGCTGCCAAGGCTTCGGCGACCCGGCCTTTGTCGATGCCGGACTCGCCGTGGGCGGCCTGTACCCGCAACACGCCGGACTGCCGGTCGGACTTGAGGTCGACCCGGGCCACGAGACGGTCCCCCATGAGAAACGGCAGAACGTAGTAGCCGTGAATGCGTTTTTCTGCCGGGGTGTAGATTTCCAGGCGGAAACGGAAATCGAACAGGCGCTCGGTGCGGTCCCGCTCCCAGATCAAATTGTCGAACGGCGACAACAGGCATTGTCCGGTCGCCCGGCCGGGGACATCCGCCTCGGGGTCCAGGTATGCGGGATGGGTCCAACCATCGACGGACACCGAAAGCAGGTCACCGGCTTCCACCAGTTCGGCGACCCGCGCTTTGCTGTCGGCCGTGGGTAATCTGAAATAGTCGCGCAGGTCCTTCTCGGTGGCGACGCCGAGCGACCTTGCGGACAAACGGATCAGGTCCCGCTGGGCTTCGGCATGATCCGGAACGTGACCGTTGAGAAGCTCGGATGGAATGACCCGCTCCGGCAGATCGTAGATCCGTTGAAAATTGCGCCGGCCGGCGGTGGTGATCCGCCCGGTCCAGAACAGCCACTCGAGCGCGATCTTCGTGTCTTTCCATCCCCACCACGGGCCGGGCCGGCGGTCTTCGTCCGCCAGGTCTGAAATGCCCACGGGGCCGCGGTCGGCGACTTCCCGATAAACCTTCTCAACCCGCGTTTTGTTTTCCCGGGCAAACCGGGCGATCCCTTTCCAGATCCCTTCCGCCCGGGCGGCCCGCTCCATGCGCCAACGGAACAACGGCTGGTATTCCATGGGCAGCAAGGACGCCTCGTGTCCCCAATATTCGAACAAACGCCGTTGCCCGGCTTTGCCGTAGGCGGCCTTGTGCAGCAGATCCTTGTTGTAGGGCCCCAGGCGCGAGAACAGCGGTAGATAATGGGACCGCTCCAGAACATTGACCGAATCGATCTGCACAACGTTCAAGCGGTCGAACACCTGGTCCAGGTGCCGGCCCTGCGGGCGTTTCATGGATGCCCGCCTGGACTCCAGGCCTTGTGCGCCGAGCGCGATGCGCCGGGCTTCCTTGATGGAAAAATTAGCTACGGGAGAAACAGGGATGGGCATGGCCGTTTCGTCGACATGAGCAAGCCGGCAGGGTAGCCCAACCGCCCGGCCGGCAAAAATGAGAAATCCTCATGCAGGGGATCAGGCCGCGTGCACTTGCCTCAGGAAGGAATCGAACATGACCAGGGACCAGATCGACGCACTGTGGTCGCGGGCGCCCGATTCGTGCTGGTCGACCAGCTTCTTCAGGAACGAGGCGTCGAAATATCCGGTTCCGGCGAGGGTCGGACCGGTCAGTGTGTCACGCACGCGCTGCCGCAACGGCCCGCGGAACCAGTAATTGAGCGGAACCGCGAAGCCCATCTTCGGCCGGTACAGCACGTCGTTGGGCAGCATGGGTTCGAGCGCTTTCTTGAAGATATGCTTGCCGTTGCCGGACCGAAGTTTGACCCTGGAGGGCAGCGAGGCGGTCCATTCCAGGAACTTGTGGTCGAGGATGGGCACGCGGACTTCCAGGGAATGGGCCATGCTGGCCCGGTCGACCTTGGTCAGAATGTCGCCGGGCAGATAGGTTTTGATATCGGCATACTGGATGCGGGACAGGTGGTCGTCGGTCGGCGCGGCTTCCATGTGACCGCGCAGAACCTCGACGGCCTGGTACCCCTGCAGCTCCCGGCGCATGGTGTCGCTGAACAGCTTGTCGCGCAGTCCGTCGGGCAGGATGGAAATGCTGTGAAAGTATCCCTCGACACTGTCGCGGCCGATGGCCTGCAGGGTCGATTTGGCACGCAACGGTTTGGGCGCCCAATCGATCTTCGGATAAAGCTCGCCGAGGCACCGGAACACGGGGCCGCGAATGCCGTTCGGCAGAATCCGGCGCATCTGCTCTTCGTAGTGATGCCATTTGTGGCGCCGGTAGCCGGCGAACAATTCGTCCCCGCCATCGCCGGACAAGGCGACCGTGACCTTTTCGCGGGCCAATCCGCACACCCGGTACGTCGGAATGGCGGACGAATCGGCGAACGGCTCGTCGTACATGTTGGCCAGCTGGTCCAGCAGGTCATAGGACTTGGGGTCGACGGTCTGGACGCGGTGGTTCGTCTTGTACCGTTCGGCGACCATGGCGGCGAAGTTGGATTCGTCGAAGTCCTTCTGTTCGAAGGCGATCGAGCACGTGTCGACGGGTTTGTCCGAGATATCGGCCATCAGCCCCACGACCGCGCTGCTGTCGACTCCGCCCGACAGGAAGGCGCCCAGCGGCACGTCGGCGATCAGCCGGATATCCACCGCTTCGCGCAGGCGGTCGATGAGTTCCACTTGCGCATCGGCCTCGCTGATCTCGGCGTCGTCGTCGAACGCGAACGTCCAGAACGGTTTTTCCTTTCCGGGGGCTTCGTTGCGGCGGAACGTGACGATATGTCCCGGGCTCAGTTTCGCGACCGAACGGTAGATGGTTTTCGGGTCGGGAATGTAGCCGTAGGCGAAATAGTCCTCGATCGCCCGCGGGTCGATATCGCGCTCCAGCCCCGGATAGGGCAACAGGGATTTCAGTTCGGATCCGAATACGACGGTGCCGTCCGGCAGCACGGCGTAGTAAAGCGGTTTGATCCCCAGCCGGTCCCGTGCCAGGAACAGGGTTTCCTTATTCTGGTCCCAAATGGCGAACGTGAACATGCCGCGCAGGTGCTCGACACAGGCCTCGCCCCAGACCTCCCAGGCATGGATGATGGTCTCTGTGTCACTATTGGTCCGGATCTGGCATCCGTGGGCTTTCAGTTCCTCGTTCAGTTCGCGGTAGTTGTAGATTTCGCCGTTGTACGTGATGACCACCGAGCGGTCTTCATTGAACATGGGCTGCTGGCCCTGGGACAGATCGATGATCGCGAGGCGGCGGTGACCCAGGCCGAGACCGGGCTCGACATAGGTGTCGTTTTCATCCGGGCCGCGATGGGTCATGGAATCGTTCATGCGGACAAGCAGCGACTTGTCGATCGCCCGATGTCCCCGGCTGTCGAATATCCCTACGATTCCGCACATGTGCGCCGTCCGCCTGACTCACTCGTTATTGGCTTCATAGATCATGTCGTCCCATGCTTGGCAACAGGGTTTCGCTATTTGCCTCGGGCTGCTAAACAAAACCGGCGTTCGCCAATAATATCTCTTTGTATATATTGCGGTTTTAAGAAATCATTTGTGTGCCGCAAAGAGCCATTCTAGTAACTGGTAATAATAAAATGTTAAGCCGGGGCCGTTCTTTTTAGCCCGATGACAAAAAAAACCATCCCACAAGGCGCTGTGCCGCTGATTGCCCATGTTATCGACCGATTGCAGGTCGGCGGCATGGAAAACGGGCTGGTCAATCTGATCAACAACATGCCGGCGGACCGGTACCGCCACGCCATCGTTTGCCTGCGGACGGCGACGGACTTTCGGCGCCGCATAACCCGGCCGGATGTCGACGTACTGGAACTCAAACGGGAGAGCGGCTCCGGCCTCGGGTTCTATTGGCGCTTTCGCAATGCTATCGCCGCATTGTCGCCGGACATCGTGCATACACGGAATTTGCCGGCCATCGATCTGCCCCCGTTCGCCGCCATGGCGGGCGTCAAACGGCGGGTGCACAGCGAACATGGCCGCGACATTTTCGAAACCTACGGCGGGAATAGGAAATACAATTTCATCCGCCGCGCCGTGTCGCCATTCGTCGATCGCTATATTTCCGTCTCGAAGGATATCGACGGCTGGCTCAAATCCACCGTGGGGGTTCCGGCCCGCAAGTGCGTGCAGATCTACAACGGCGTCGACGCCGTGCGGTTTCATCCAGCGCCTGATCGCGAAGAAACTTCCCCCCTTCCGGACTTCATCGCCGGGGATGACATCGTCATCGGAACCGTGGGCCGGTTGGAAACGATCAAGAACCAAATCGATTTGGTGCGCGCCTTCATTGAACTGACAAAGTCTGCGCCGCAAATCACATCAAGGCTGCGCCTGATGTTGATCGGTGACGGCAGTCAACGCCCGCATCTTGAAGCGTGCGCCGAAGAAGCGGGCCTCGGGGACAGCGTCTGGATCACCGGTGACCGGAACGACGTGCCGGACCTGATCCGGTGCCTCGATGTATTCGTTCTGCCATCCATCAACGAAGGCATTTCGAATACGATTCTCGAGGCCATGGCGAGCGGCCTGCCCGTCGTCGCGACCGCGGTGGGCGGCAATCCGGAGCTGGTTGTCGATGGCGTCACCGGCAGTTTGGTGCCGTCCCAAAATCCGCATGCCATGGCCGATTGCCTGCTGACGTACATCCAGTCGGAGGAACTGCGAAAACACCACGGCGCCGCCGGCCGCCAGCGTATCGAGGCGGAATTCAGCCTGGATGCCATGGTGCGTCATTACATGGCCGTTTACGACGGTGTGCTGGGCCGGGCGGCGAAATGACCGAGAACGTGCATCGCGCCGGAGACCATGAGCTGTCCTTACTGACGGCGACCACGCTGTTCCCGAACGCGGTGACACCCAATCATGGTGTGTTCATCGAAAACCGGTTACGCCATCTCCGGGCCGACGAGCCCGTAGGCGGGGCCGTGATTGCTCCCGTGCCCTGGTTCCCGTCGGGTGGTGCCGTATTCGGCCGCTTCGCGCAGTCCGCATCGGTGCCGCGGGTGGAAAACCGGTTCGGCATGGATGTCCTGCATCCCCGCTACCTGACCGTACCCAAGCTTGGGAGCTGGACCACGCCGATCGCCATCTACCGGGCCTATCTGCGCGCCGCCAGGGCGCTCATGGCGAAATCCATGCGTTTCGATGCCGTCGACGGCCACTTTTTTTATCCGGATGGCGCCGCCGCGGTGCTTCTGGCCAGGAAACTCGGCTTGCCGGTGGTCGTCACGGCCCGTGGGTCGGACATTACCTATCTGCCGACGCTGGCCTATCAGCGGGCGTGGATCCGATGGACCATCCGGCAGGCCGATGCTTTGGCCGCGGTGTCCGAATCGCTTCGGCAGGCCATAATTCGGCTCGGGGCGCCCGAGGACAAAGTGGTGACGTTGCGCAATGGCGTCGATATCGAGGCGTTGTCGCCCCAGCCGCGTGAAGCGGCACGGTCCAGGTTCGATATTCCGTATGATAAACCCGTCATCGCATCGGTCGGCAATCTCATTCCCTTGAAGGGGCACGACCTGGTGATCCGCGCGCTCGGCAAATTGCCGGACGCCCACCTCATGGTCGTCGGCGGCGGTCCCGAGGAAACCAATTTGAGACGATTGTCCGCGGAACTGGCACTTGCGGGACGGGTTCATTTTCTGGGACGGGTGCCACATGACCAGATGCACGATGTTTACAGTGCGGCGGACGTCCTCGTTCTGGCGTCGTCCCGGGAGGGCTGGCCCAATGTCTTGTTGGAGGCCATGGCGTGCGGAACACCGGTCGCCGCGACCGGCGTGGGTGGCATTCCTGAAATCATCACCGTTCCCGAAAGTGGTGTGGTCGTGCCGGAAAGATCGACCGACGCCATCGCCATGGGCGTGCGTAGAATCCTCGCAGCGGACTTGGACAGTGCCGCCACGCGGGCTTACGCCGAGACGTTCAGCTGGAAAGAGACATCGCGGGGTCAGTACGACCTCTTTTGGTCTCTGTCCCGAAACAAGGAGCCGGACGCGTCGTGAAACGCTCTAGGTGCCGACCGGCTGTTCGATGACTGATCTGTCCGCCGGGAACTTGAGGCAAACCGTCGTGCCTTGACCCGGACGGCTTTGCAGTTCCAGTTCGCCACCGTGCAACTCTATCAGGGATTTCACGATCGGCAATCCGAGCCCCGTCCCCTTTTGGGCGTTGGTCAAAGGGTGATCGTTCACCTGCTGGAACGGCAGCAGGACTTGGTCCTGGTGCTGCGGCGCGATGCCTATACCGGTATCGGAGACGGTGATGGACAATCCGTCTGCCGTCATGTCGGCGTTGAGCGTCACCGTGCCGTGATCCGGGGTAAATTTGATGGCGTTCGAAAGCAGGTTGAGAACCATTTGCCGGAGCGCCCGCGAGTCCGCCCTCAACTTGGAGACCGCGGCGCTCGCATGGTTCTCGATTCGAATATGCTTGGCGTCGGCCAGGATGGCGACCAGGGCAACGACCTCATCGAAAATGTCGGCGATGACCAACGTTTCATCCCGGATGACAACCTGATCTTCTTCGATGCGCGTCATGTCCAAAAGGTCGTCGATCAAATCGAGCAGCAATTGACCGCTGGTCCGGATGTGCTCTGCATATTCCTGGTAGGTCTTGTTGCCCACCGGGCCCATGGCTTCGCCTTCGATAATTTGCGAAAACCCGATAATGGCGTTCAAGGGCGTACGTAACTCGTGGCTCATCTTCGCCATGAACCGGGATTTCGCCGAATTGGCCTGTTCCGCGGCCTCCTTCGCCTCGCGTAAGTCGGCTTCCAGCCTCTTTTGATCGGTGATATCGAGAATATAGCTGTCGAAAAACGTGCGGTCGCTCCGGTCGTCGTGCACGGTCCAACCGTTTTCCCGCATCCAGCGGGTCTCGCCGCTCGTTGGATGGATGATGCGGAAATCAATCGAATAGTCGAGCCCTTCTTCCTTGCGCCGCCGTTCGGTTTCCAAGTAGTACGCGCGATCGTCGGGGTGGATACTCGCATACCAGCCGTCTATGTCGGCGACTCCGTTGCGGATCGTTCCGGTCATCTTTTCCGCGTCGGCGCCGGCGATGTAGGCTTGCTGGAAGGTGTATCCATGCTGTCCGGTGCCTTTTTCACCATGACAGAAGATGATATGGCGCATGTTCTCGACAAACGAGCGGAACCGCCGTTCGGTATCCCGCAGGGCGGTCTCCGCCTTGTGCCGTTCGGTAATGTTCGTGCCGATACCCAGTGTGCCGCTCAGGCGGCCTTGCTGATCGAACATCGGCGAGTAAGACGTCTCGAACATCAAGTCTTCGACGACGGTGATTGTTGAAAAGGACTCGCCCGACAGGGCGCGTCGCAAGTCTTTCAGAATATCCGGATAGTCGGCATAGAGGTCGAATACGGAGAGGCCGACGACTTGGCCGGGTTTCAAACCCAGGAGCTCAAGACCCTTACCCTCGGACAGTTCAATTGTACCGTCGCAGTCAATCTGAAACAGGACGATCGGCGCATGGCCGACCGCGTCGACAAACGCGGCGTACCGAGCAAGTCGTAGATCCTCCGGTCGTTGCCGGTGTTCGTTCGTATTGGAGCCCATCAGTTCGTCCAGCCTCGTCGGACTGTTCTAAGCGGGACCTGGTTGGGGTTAAACCACCGGGTCCACAGTAATTTTGTTCGTCTGCGTCATTAGAAGTTTGCTTGTTTAATAATTCGTTTCGCAAAGTTGCGTCGCCGTCCGGCGAATCTGCCCATAGTTGATATTAGAATAATATACGCCTAAAGGCGTGCAAAGCGTGCGGCGCCAATCTTGTCGAAGTGCCCGACTGTCAGCGGCAGGTGTGCGTCGATTCAGGCCACAACGGTGCCGAAAATGATAACATCGTCGATGGAGGGAGACGTAGAGCCATGAGGTACTTGGTTTTCCTGGTTGTTGCGCTGGCCGCATTTCCCGGCCAGGTAAGAGGGGTGGACGATGAACTGGTTGAAAGGCTGAAGGAAACCGGTGCCTGTCCCAAGTGCGCCCTGGCCTGGAAAGATTTGCAGGACCAATCGTTGAAGGATGCCGATCTTTCGGCCGCCGATTTGCGTTGGACCAAGTTGATGGGTGCGGACATGTCGGGCGCGAATTTACGTAATGCCAAGATGTCTCAGGCGTTTTTGAGCGCGAAATTGCTCAAGGCGGATATTTATCAGGACGTTTTGACCCAACGGCCGGATGAAGCGGTGGTCGGCGATTCGTTTCGTTCGGCTATCCTGGAGGGCGCCGACCTGACCGGTGCGGATTTGACCGGGGCGACCATGATCCGGGTAAACTTCAAACAAGCGAAGCTGCATAAGGTTATTGCGCGGTATGGTGATTTGCGCGGCGCCGACCTGACGGAGGCTGTGGTAACGGACTCGGATTTGCGCAACACGGATTTGCGGTTCGTTCATCTGACGGATGCGCAGTTCCGAACCGTAAACCTGAAAGGCGCCGATTTGCGTTGGGCCAGACTAATCGGTGTCGTGTTCAACGATATTTACGGTTTTGAGGACGTTCGTTGGGACGGGGCCTGCGCGGATGGTGCGACAGGATTACCGGGAGAAGTGGATCTTCCGTCCTGTCAGCCGGAAACCGAACCGGAACTCAGGGACCAGGATGCCGACAAGCCGGAAGAAGGCGAAAACTGAATCACGCCCGCGCATTCCTCTTGATTCACATCAACGCCAATAGGCGGGTGCCATGATCTCATAACATCATCGACCTACGCTGGTCGGAATACAAATCATATCATGCCGAGAGGGTTGAAGATGGTTGAGAAATCTCACACGGCTTCTGGCCTCATGGGCGATTGGTGGCCCACTGTCTACTCTCCGCTTCGCAATGTCGGACAGAAAATCGCCGACTTCTTTGCACCGGAAGCGGATGCCGCGACGACCGATCAGTATTATGAGATCAATATGGAATTGCCGGGGGTCGCGCCCGAAGATGTGGATGTATCGGTCCACGATAACAGCCTGACGGTCAAAGGCGAAAAACAGGCCGAGCGCGAGGAACAGGGGAAAACATACTTCTTTTCGGAACGGGTCTACGGCGCGTTTCACCGCTCGTTTCGTCTGCCGGCTGATGCCGACCCGGACAAAGTCGCGGCTGAATTCAAGGACGGTATCTTGACGATCAAGATTGCAAAGCAAACGGCACCGTCGGAGAAGGCGCGCAAAATCCAAGTCAACCGGGTTTGACTGGTGGTGCGCGTTCCTGTTCTTGCGGCTGCGGCTCTGCTATGGGCCTCCGCCAGCTTGGCGGCGGACCTGCAAGGCGAGCCGTCAGTCGTGGATGGCGACACGATCCGCTTGGCGGGTCGGACCGTGCACCTGCATGGGATCGACGCACCGGAAATCGATCAACAATGCCAAAACAAGCGGGCGCGTGACTTCGATTGCGGTATGACGGCGGTGCGGTCGCTGCACGGTCTCATCGTGCCCAACACACCCGTCCTGTGCCAGGAAGTCTCCAGAACGGAAAGCGGTGAGTTGGTTGCGCGGTGCTTTCAGGGACGCACGGATCTTGCCGAGCAAATGGTATTGCAGGGCTGGGCATTGTCCCATCCGCAAACCGGCCACGTCTATCGGCGTGCCGAACAGGCGGCTCAAGGAATGCGTGAAGGGCTATGGCGGCTAAAGTTCGTGCCGCCCTGGGATTGGCGACGTCACCGCAAACGGCCGCCCGGATAGCAAAACCGGTTGTTTCAATTCAGATTTGTCAGAATGGCAAACAGTAGTTTTCGGGGATATCAATCCATTGCATGGCATCGGGAAAGGCGCGAAAGACCGCATAATTTCCAGGTGTGTTTTCATGCATGACGAAATACATCCGCATTACGCCGAAACTCATATCGTCGGAAACGACAAACGCGCGTTTTCCGATTTGCTTGAGCGACGTTGCCTTGGCCCGTGCAGTCGCAAGGTTTCTAAGTTGCAATGCCTTCGCGTTGACGGACACGTTCCGCACATCGACAAGCGCATTAAACCCCGGTCGAAAGCCGCTGCGGCCAGTGAACGCCTCCATGAACCCGGTCGTTTCTCGAGGGGTCGGTACGGCGTTCCAACGGACGAAGTTGCGGTGAACCGCAGGGTCGATACGGAGCAGTTCGAGTGAAGGCGCGTCGGAACGGTCCATATTGTCCCACTCGATTATCTCGCTCTCACATGCGGAGAGCGAATGTATCTGACAAAATATTGGAGTATGGACAAAAGCGGTCAGCTTGCATGATCGCGAAAGCCCTCAACCCGAAGTCCCATCAATATCATCCGTATCATCCGTTGAGCTGTAACGCGCGAACTCAAAACGGCAGTGGATAGTCTTCGGGAAGCCCAAGCCACGATGCCGCTTCGCGTGCATTACGGAACGCGCGGAACTGACCCGGGATTTTCTCCGTCAGCATGGCATACATGCGCATCATTCCGAATCCCAAATCGCTGGCGACCAACAGCGCGCGCCGGCCTTCGCCGATTCCCGAGACTTGTGTCCTGGTTTCCACCAAGCCTCGTAGCGTGCCGGAGGTGACATTCATGTCGACGGAACGCATATCATTCATGGAATGATATCCGGCCACGATGTCAGGGTGAGCTTTCAAATCCTCGAGGAATCGTCTGTAGGTTTGTTCGGTAGGGATTTCCGACCACCGAACAAAATAGCAGGTCACCTCGGGATCAACCCGAATGATTTCGTACACGGCAGAACGTCCGCTCGATCAAGACAGTGCCAGACGAGACATGAAATCGGTCAAAGAATACCCGTATTTGGCAGAAACGATCACTTTCGGGCGGCACTCTTCGGTAACAACGCCTTGTCAATGGCTTGGTGAAAGCAGCGGATAGCCGGTTCGAATCGACCGGCGGTCAAGTGGGTGTTGGCGCCGCTTTCGAGTGTGGTTTGAGCACTCTCGGCGATGCCGAAATCCTCCTTGCCGAAGACAAATTCATCCAACAGCGCGAATGACCGTTGCCAGTGTTGCCGCTCGGCCTCGGAACGTGGTTTGTGTGGCGTCATCAGCGTCATGGTGACAAATGTCTCCGACGGAGAGACGGGATACATGGCAAGCTTGGTGGCGTAGTCCGGGCTGAACACAATGATCGTGTTGGGGAAGGCGTACAGGGTCAGTGTGAAGTGTTCGGACCGGTGCCACGTCTCGACCGGTTGGTCCAAAACCGCCAGGAAATCCTTTCGTGCCAGAAACGAACGCATATGCGGCCCGATCGCGTCGAACACGCCGGTATGGTCGGGAAAGTAGGGCGCCAGACTGTCTTTGTGCAGACGGCTCACGTGATAGCCTTCCGAGAAAGCGTCCAGGATCAATTTCCAATTGGCTTTGACCGTCGTTGTCCGGCGGGCAAAATACTGAAACTTGCCGAAATCGTAGGCGTTCAAATCCTCCGCCAACTCACCAAGGTGGTCGTTCAAGTTCATTGCACCATCGGGATCCGGCAAGACCCAGATCAAGCCGTGTGCTTCGGTTGCGGGCAGGCGACGCAGACCGTGCTGGCTGACGTCGACGTTCGGAAAGCCCTCCCGTTTGGGGATGCCCTTTAACGCGCCGTCCAGGTCGTAAGTCCAGTTGTGATAGGGGCACACGAACGCCTTCCGCTGGCACACATCCTCACCATCGGCCACTCGCACGCCGCGGTGCCGGCAGGCGTTGATGAACGCTCCGACCGAACCTTGCCGGTTCCGCGCGATGACGATCGGCATCCCGGGCAAGTCAATCGCCAGGGTGTCTCCCGGTTGCTCCAGTTGCGTTGCGGCGGCCACGGGTAACGGAAAACCTCGAAACAACTCGGATCGTTCCGACTGGAACCGGTCGGAACAGACGTAGTGATCGACGGGAATGCGATACTCCCGTTCATCCATTTGGGCATCGCCCGCCCGAATCAAATCACGCAACCTGGTCGCCAGGGCGACGTGTTTGTCAAAGCGCAATGGCGCGAACGGAATGTGTCCGTTGCTGGCGTGATCACGTGCCTGAGTTTGGTCCTGTCCGATGGTGCCGTCCTTCCCTGATCGCCTGCCGTGACCGCGGCTTGATCGGCGGTTCGTGCATTGTTGTCTAAAATCCTAGACCAATTGACTTGACGCGAAAACGATATTTTCCCTGGATTTCTGCCATTTTCCAAGTGATGTCGGGGAATCCGTGGTGTTTCGGATAAGAAAGATTCGAAATTAACGTGCTTATGCACATTATTTCGCATGAAAGGGTTGCGCCGCCGGACATTGCCCTTACGTACAAGAGCGTTAGACTGTTGCTTGTGCAGGGGGCTTTGATCGACGACGGAGGACGGTAGGGTATGCCGCACACCGCACAGAAATTTGCCGAGATTGATCCGGTCTGGTCGAACGTTCGCAGCGAAGCCTTGGAAATGGCGGCGCACGAACCGGTGCTGGCCAGTTTCCTGCACGCGTCCGTGCTGAACCACGAACGCTTCGAGGATGCGCTCAGCTATCTGCTGGCGCAGAAACTCGGCAGCATGGAAGTGTCGTCCATGCTGCTGCGGCAGGTCTTCGATGAAGCCTTTCACAAGGATCCCGACATTGGCGCAGCCGTGCGTGCCGACGTGATGGCCGTACTCGACCGTGATCCGGCGTGCCACAGCTATCTGGAACCGCTGCTCTACTTCAAAGGGTTCCACGCCCTTCAGGCCCACCGCGTGGCTCACTGGCTGCTGGGACAGGGCCGCAAGGCGATGGCACTGTTTATCCAGAATCGGGTATCCGTCACCTTCGGTGCCGACATCAATCCGGCCGCACGTATCGGCCGCGGTATCATGATCGATCACGCGACCGGCGTCGTCGTCGGTGAAACGGCCGTGGTGGAGGACGATGTTTCATTGCTGCAAGGCGTGACGCTCGGCGGTACCGGCAACGAGGAAGGGGACCGCCATCCGAAGATCCGCCTGGGCGCGATGGTCGGGGCGGGCGCTGTCATCCTCGGAAATATCGAAGTGGGCGAATGCTCGCGGGTCGGAGCCTCGAGCGTGGTGCTCAAGGACGTGCCGCCGTGCAAGACCGTGGCCGGTATTCCGGCGAAGGTGGTCGGCGAAGCGGGTTGTGATCAGCCGTCGCGCAAGATGGACCAGATATTCGATCGGGAAAAAAACGGCGAGGGTAACGTCCCCGGCGGATTGGGAGAAGGTTCCGGGCGGTGACTTCCGGCGCGGCGGGTAACCGGGAGACGATCCGGCAACTCGCCGCCTTCCTTGCGCGCAGCAGACGCATCGTTTTCTTTACCGGCGCCGGGACCAGCACGGAATCGGGTATACCCGACTTCCGTTCACCGGGCGGCATCTGGACGCAGTACCAGCCGATCGAATTCAACGACTTCATGTCGTCGGAAGAGATGCGACGAGAGTCCTGGCGGCGCAAGTTTGCCACCGATGCCACCGTATCGTCGGCGAAACCCAACGCCGGGCATGACGCCGTCTCGCAAATCGTCGCCACCGGAGACCATTGGGTCGTCACACAAAACGTGGATGGCCTGCACCAGAAGTCCGGCGTGCCCGAGGAAAGGATCGTCGAACTGCACGGCAATGCCACCTATGCCCGCTGTCTTGACTGCGGTGCCCGCTATGAACTCGGGCCGATCCGGGTCAAGTTCGAAGGCGCGGGGGCGTTGCCGGTCTGCACTTTCTGTGCCGGGATGGTGAAAACGGCAACGATATCCTTTGGCCAGCCCATGCCGGAAAAGGAGATGATCCGCGCCGAGGAGGCGGTGCTCTCCTGCGACTTGCTGGTCGTCCTGGGGTCGTCGCTCGTGGTGTATCCTGCCGCGGCGTTTCCCATGATGGCGAAACGCAACGGGGCCACGCTGGTTATCGTCAACCGGGATCCCACGGAGCAGGACGACATCGCCGACCTGGTCATCCACGACGAGATCGGCATGATTTTGCCCGCCGCAATCGCCGCGTTGGAATAAAGGCGCACCAGAGGATTGGACGATCTCCACACGCAGCAGAGACCGCACGTGCTGGATCTGGTTGACGAAGGTCGCCACGGACGAACCGGCGAACAGCAGTCCCATCACCTCGTTACCCCTGTTGGCGACGATGGATCCCGAATCACCGCCCACGACATCCATGTGTCAAAACTGTCGTACGGCAGACTATTTCGGGGAAAGGCGATGACGTGCGAATCGTTCATTACGCTTACCATACCTTCTTGGAGGTCCATCCGCGGTAACTCGGCCACGCGGAAGGACATGCACACTCTCTTAGGAAAACAAGGTTAATGTAATCCTTTCGGCCGCGTTATCGGCCGGCGAAAACACCGGTGCGCCGATTCCCCGATGCAGCCTTGTGCCGTGGGAATCCCACAATATATAGAGGGTATTGGGTCCCGGAGGACCGTATGGGCGGGCGGTTTTCGGCCCCGATTTCATGCCGCGGCACTATGCATAAGCCGGGTGAAATGTCCTCCGGGTCGGACTCGGCCGGCCAGAAAGGCGGCCTCGAGGAGGACATATATGGATTTCGAGAAGTACACGGAACGCTCCCGTGGCCTTGTTCAGTCGGCGCAGGGTTTGGCTTTGCGCTCCGGCCATCAGCGTTTCACCCCCGAACACCTGTTGAAGGTTCTGCTGGACGATGAGGAAGGCCTCGCCGCCAATCTGATCCGCGCCGCCGGTGGCCGGCCGGAACGGGCGGCCCAGGTCAACGACCTGGCCCTCGACAAATTGCCGAAGGTCGAAGGATCCGGCGCGGGGCAGGTCTATCTGGCGCCGGAAACGGCACGGCTGTTCGAGTCGGCCGAGGAGATCGCCAAGAAGGCCGGCGACAATTACGTCACGGCGGAACGCCTGTTGCTCGCCCTGGTCATGGCGACGGGCACGCCGTCCTCTGACGCCCTGCAGCAGGCCGGTGTCACGGCCCAGGCCTTGAACGGCGCCATCAACGAAATCCGCAAGGGCCGTACGGCGGACACGGCGACGGCGGAAGACAGCTACCAGGCCTTGGAGAAATACGCCCGCGACCTGACGGCCGCGGCGCGCGAAGGCAAACTCGATCCCGTCATCGGCCGAGACGAGGAAATCCGCAGGACGGTGCAAGTCCTGTCACGCCGGACCAAGAACAATCCGGTTCTGATCGGCGAGCCCGGCGTGGGCAAGACGGCCATCGTTGAAGGGTTGGCACAGCGTATCGTCAACGGCGACGTCCCCGAATCGTTGCAGCAGAAGCGCCTGATGTCCCTCGACCTGGGCGCGCTCATTGCCGGCGCGAAGTTTCGCGGAGAATTCGAGGAACGGCTCAAGGCCGTGCTGGCCGACATCACTGCCTCCGAAGGCGAAGTCGTTCTATTCATCGACGAATTGCACAATCTGGTCGGCGCCGGACGGGCGGAAGGCTCGATGGATGCGTCCAACCTGCTCAAGCCGGCCTTGGCCCGCGGTGAACTGCACTGCGTCGGCGCCACGACGCTTGACGAACATCGCCAGCACATCGAGAAAGACGCCGCCCTGGCGCGGCGCTTCCAGGCCGTATTCGTTTCCGAGCCGAACGTGGAAGACACGGTATCCATCCTGCGCGGTTTGAAAGAGAAATACGAATTGCACCACGGCGTGCGGATCAGCGATAACGCAATCGTTTCGGCGGCGACGCTGTCCAATCGCTACATTTCCGACCGCTTCCTGCCGGACAAAGCGATCGACCTGGTCGACGAGGCCGCCAGCCGCTTGCGTATGGAGGTCGACTCGAAACCGGAGGAGATCGACGAACTCGACCGCCGCATCATCCAGTTGAAGATCGAACGCGAGGCGCTGAAGAAGGAAGAGGATCAGGGCAGCCGCGACCGGCTGGAGAAACTCGACCGCGAGCTATCCGAGTTGGAACAGAAGTCGGCCACGCTGACGGCGGCCTGGCAGAGGGAAAAGGACGAAGTCGCCGGTTCGCAGAAGGTACAGGAGAAGCTCGAACGGGCACGCATCGAACTGGAACAGGCGCAACGGTCCGGCGATTTGGCCAAGGCCGGTGAGTTGGCCTACGGCGTCATTCCCGGACTGGAAAAGACGCTGGCCGACGGCGCCGACGGCGCACACCGCCGCATGGTGCACGAAACCGTCACCGAGGACGAAATCGCCGCCGTCGTATCCCGCTGGACCGGCATTCCCATCGACAAGATGCTGGCCGGCGAGCGGGAAAAGCTGCTCGAGATGGAAGACCGTCTGGCCCGTCGGGTGATCGGTCAAACCGAGGCGATCACGGCAATCTCGAACGCCGTGCGCCGGGCCCGCGCCGGGCTTCAGGACCAGAACCGGCCCATGGGCTCGTTCCTGTTTCTCGGCCCCACGGGTGTCGGCAAGACCGAGCTGACCAAGGCGTTGGCGGCGTTTCTGTTCGACGACGAAACGGCCATGGTGCGCATCGACATGTCGGAATACATGGAGAAGCACGCCGTTGCCCGTCTTATCGGCGCGCCGCCCGGTTATGTCGGATACGAGGAAGGCGGTGCCCTGACGGAAGCCGTGCGGCGCCGGCCCTATCAGGTCGTGCTGTTCGATGAGGTGGAGAAAGCCCACCCGGACGTTTTCAACGTGCTGCTGCAAGTGCTGGATGACGGGCGTCTCACGGATAGTCATGGGCGTACGGTCGACTTTCGCAACACGCTCATCGTGCTGACGTCGAACCTCGGGTCCGACGTGCTCGCCGCACAGCCGGAAGGGCAGGACAGCGATGCCGTCCGTGGCCAGGTCATGGAGGTGGTGCGGGCGGCGTTCCGGCCCGAGTTCCTCAACCGGCTCGACGAGATCCTGCTGTTCCACCGTCTGGACCGCAGCCATATGGACGGGATCGTCGAGATCCAATTGACCCGCCTGCGTGCCATGCTGGAGGACCGCAAGATCGAACTGCATTTGGACGAACCGGCACGGGCGTGGCTGGCCAATGCGGGCTATGACCCGGTCTATGGGGCCCGGCCCCTGAAACGGGTCATTCAGCGCAATTTGCAGAATGCGCTGGCGACGCTGATCCTGGATGGCACCATCAACGAAGGCGATCGTGTCGACGTGTCGGCCGGGGACAACGGGCTGGTGGTCAACGGGCGGGAACTGGACGTGGCGGCCGCTTAGAGTAGACCGCGATAAGCCGTCTTAGCGGCTGGCCATCTTGGTGGTCATGGGCACCGCCGCCATGCGCGTTTTGACGTCGGTGACGCTGGCCAGGAACAGTTTCAGTTCCTTGCCTTTCAGCTTGCGGCCGGTGGGCAGGCGGACCTTCATCGGATTGACCTGACGGTTGCCGCGCAGCACTTCGTAATGCAGGTGCGCGCCGGTGGTGCGGCCGGTGGCGCCGACATAACCGATGACCTGGCCCTGCTTGACCCGGCGGCCACGCTTCATGCCCTTGGCATAGCGGCTCATGTGGGCATAGGCGGTCTGGAAGGTGTCGTTATGGCGGATACGGATGTATTTGCCGTAGGCGCCCCAGCGGCCGATCTTGACGATGACGCCGTCGCCGGCGGCCATGATCGGCGTGCCCGTGCGGGCGCCGAAATCGACGCCGCGGTGCATCTTGTTGTAGCCCAGCACGGGATGACGGCGCTTGCCGTAACGGGACGTCAGCCGGGCGCCGTCGATGGGCGTGCGCATCAGCGACTTCTTCACGCTGCGGCCGTTCTCGTCGAAATAGTCGGCATAGTCGCCGTCGCTCGGCTTGTAGCGGTAGTACTTCAGCGTCTGGCCCGACAGGGTCAGGCTGGCGAACTGGATGCGGCCTTCCTTGACCGGATTGCCGTCACTGTCGAAATAGCGGTCGAAAAATACCTCGAACCGGTCGCCGGGCTGGATCTCGCGCTGGAAGTCCACATCGAAACTGAAGATGCGGATCAGTTCGATCACGGTCTTGGCCGGAATGCCGGCCCGGTTGGCCGCGTCGAACAGGCTCAGGTCGATGGTGGCGCCGGCATGGATCGGGCGGGTTTCGAATTCGCGCATCACCTCTTCGGCGATGTAGCCCTGATCGGAGAGCCGCACCAGCACCGCACGTTCGATGCTTTCGTTAAACGTGACCGACGCAAGACGTTTCGGTGTATCCTCTTCTCCGCGGGCAAACGCGACGGTGACTTCCTGGCCGCTCTTCAGCCGGCGCGGGTTGAAGACATCGCTCAAGGCGGTGATGGCGTCATGGCTTTCCGTCCGGTCGGCGCCCGCCCGGGTCAGCAGGCGCATCAGCGTGTCGCCGGACCGCACCTTGAGTACCTTGGGTGCCGGGCCCGTGAAGGTTGCCGGCGGGGTGAACACGGTGCCCGCGGTTTCCGGCGCGACGGCTTTGGCTGTTTCCGACGCCTTGACGGCTTCGGTCTGCTTCGCGTTTTCGACAGGTGCCGGCTTGGCGGGTTGCGTGCCCGGTTTGAATTGAGGCCGAATGAGCCTCAAGGTCGGTTTGATATGAGGCGTTATCGTCAAGCTGGCCAGGCGCTGTCCATTGGGCTTGGCCATGGCGGCCTGGCCCGGACCGGTGAACACCGCCAGGAAAAGTGCGACCAAGGCGACGATAACGACACCGCCGACGGCGATGGACGCCGGGTTGAATCCGGCAAATACGCTACGCCGGACTTGACCTCGCATAGAGGTGTCAGGAGCGCCGACTTTGTCGCCGATTTGGTGAAAATGGACCTGAGACACGAAACCAATAAGACAATATCGTTAACAATGCTGCACAAAATGCTTTTGGGCGCGGATTATGTCAAGGAATTATGCTTTATAATTCAAGGGATTTGCTGGCTTTTCCCCGCCCGAACCGCCGATCCATGACAAAAATATTGCGCCCCTTCCGGGACGCTCGCCGACAGCCTCGACGCTAGCGGCGATTCCTAAACAAAGTCTTGCTCTTTAGTGTCAATTTATTGGCAGTATTCTGCACTAAATCGCATTCGATTCTTTTTTTATGAAAGTCCGTTGACAGTCCCCAGGCGGGGGCGTATAACCCGCCACCTCGATTGCAGCCGCCATCGTGACCACGGGGGCGGCCAAATCGTGTTGTTCTTTGACATTGTTGATATGGGAAGGGATGCGCAGGCGGCGGTTTTGTAAGTCCGTATTGCGCATCTGGGTTCCGGGCTGAGGTTTTTGGCTTGT